>JAFQWC010000043.1 GCA_017407665.1 Clostridia bacterium
AGGTATCCGGCACTTCGATCATCAGAAGCTCCATCGGCTCCATCTTCACGCCGTTTTCTTCTTTATAGATCACGTTCGGGCGGGAGACCTGAAACTCGTAATTCTGGCGGCGCATCTGCTCAATGAGGATGGACAGGTGCAGCTCGCCGCGGCCGGAAACCTTGAAGGTATCGGCGGAATCGGTTTCCTCCACGCGCATGGCCACGTTGGTCTCCACTTCCTTGAAGAGGCGGTCGCGGATGTTGCGGGAGGTGACGTACTTGCCCTCCTTGCCGGCAAACGGGGAGTTGTTGACCATGAACAGCATGGAAACGGTCGGCTCGTCGATCTTGACGAACGGCATCGGCTCCACGTGCTCGGGATCGCAGGCAGTCTCGCCGATATTGAGGTCCGCCATACCGGAAACGGCTACGATGTCGCCGAGGGTGGCGCTTTCCGCATCCACGCGCTTGAGGCCCTCGAACTGGTAGAGCTTTGTGACGCGGGCGTTGCGCTTCTGGTCATTGAGGCTGTTGCAGACGGTGACGGTCTGACCCACCTTCACGGTACCGCGCTCCACACGGCCGATGCCGATGCGGCCCACGTATTCGTCGTAGTCCACGTTGGAGAACAGCACCTGTGTGGGGCCGTCGAGGTCGCCCTGCGGTGCCGGGACTTCGTTCACGATGGCTTCAAAGAGCGGCTGCATATCCTTGCCCTCTTCGTCCGGCTCATTCATAGCGTAGCCGTCGCGGCCGGAAGCGTATACCACCGGGAACTCGAGCTGGTCTTCATCGGCGCCGAGCTCGATGAACAGGTCCAGCACCTCGTCGATGACCTCCAGCGGACGTGCGCCGGGGCGGTCCACCTTATTGACGACGACGACCGGCTTTTTGCCGAGGCCCAGTGCCTTCTTCAGCACAAAGCGGGTCTGCGGCATGCAGCCCTCAAACGCATCGACGAGCAGCAGAACGCCGTCCACCATCATGAGGATGCGCTCCACCTCGCCGCCGAAATCGGCGTGGCCCGGGGTGTCCACGATATTGATCTTGATGTCCTTATACATCACAGCGGTATTCTTGGAAAGAATGGTGATGCCGCGCTCACGCTCCAGATCGTTGGAGTCCATCACACGCTCGGCCACGTTCTCATTGCTTCTGAAAATGCCGCTCTGGCGCAGAAGCTGGTCCACCAGTGTGGTCTTGCCATGGTCAACGTGTGCGATGATCGCTACATTACGAATGTTTTCTCTTGTACCCATGTGTACCATTCCCTTTCTTTTACTTGAATCTATCTCATTTTTTATCCTGACTTTATAAAAACCCAGACTTTCCATTATCCAAATGATTATACCACTTTCTCTTCCGTTTGTGAATCCCCCGCCGTTTGTTTATTTCTATAAAATAATCTCACTCCCGCGCTGCACTTTTGTTTTGGTTTTCTTGACGCAGGCGGCGGAACATGATATGCTAATAGTATCTGTGGATTTTGATTCGGAGGGCATCCGTTATGAGAAAAATTCTGAATTTCGGCTCCCTGAATGCCGATTACGTCTATACCGTGAATCATATGGTGCGCGGCGGCGAGACCACCGCCAGTCTTGGCATGACGATCTTCCCCGGCGGCAAGGGGCTCAATCAGTCCATCGCGCTGGCGAGAGCCGGGCTGCCCGTGTATCACGCGGGGCTCATCGGCGAGGACGGCGATTTTCTGCTCGACACCCTCCGCGCAGACGGCGTCGATACGCAGTTTGTCGGCAAAATCCCCGGCCGCGGCGGGCACACGATCATTCAGGTGGATAAAAACGCACAGAACGCCATTTTGCTGTTCGGCGGCTCCAACCGGGCCATCACCCCGGCGTACGCGGACGAAGTGCTCTCCCATTTTTCGTCGGGCGATCTTTTGCTGCTGCAGAATGAGATCAGCGCCCTGCCCCATATCCTCGACAAAGCCCACGATATCGGGATGGAGGTCTGGCTCAACCCCTCCCCCATGGACGAGGGCGTGTTTGCCTGCGACCTTACGAAAGTCTCCGGCTTTTTCCTCAATGAGATCGAAGGTGCGGAGCTGACCGGCAGCGGGGACCCGGAAATCATCCTCACCCGCATGGCGGAGAAATTCCCGAACGCCGCCGTCGTGCTGACGCTCGGCGAACACGGCGCATGGTACGCGAAAGACGGTATGCGTGTTTTCTGCCCCGCCGAAAAAGCCGAAGCTGTGGACACCACCGCCGCCGGCGATACCTTCACCGGCTATTTCCTGCGCGGTATGCTGGATGGCCTTGCTCCGGAAAAAGCCCTGCAGCTTGCCGCCAAGGCCGCGGCCATCACGGTGAGCCGCCCGGGTGCCGCACCGTCCATCCCGAACTACGAAGAGCTCAACGCATCACGCGTTTAATTTATGAAGGAGTTGTAAAAATGAAAGTAGCTGTAAGAAGAATCAACGAGTGGGACGCCCCCTCCATGCTGAAGGTGTACGCCCCGTACATTGAGAACACCCACTACACCCCGGACACGGAGGTGCCGAAGCTGAGCGAGTACATCCAGCGTATCGACACCTATACCTACGGCCGCGGCTGGATCATGACCGAGGTGGACGGCGTCACCGCCGGCTTCTGCCTGCTCACCGACCGCGATGTGGAGAAGGGCGACTGGTTCACCGCAGACATCCAGCTGTATGTCTCCCCGAAGTATCTGCGCCGCGGCGTGGGCACCTCGCTGTACAGCCTGATGCTGGACATCATGCACCACGCGAATTACCACCGCGTCACCGCGCACATCAACCTGCCGAACGACGCCGCTGTGGCTTTCCACGAGAAGATGGGCTTTAAGAAAGTGGAGGAAAAGGACGGCATACTGCTGATGGAACGCGCCATCGAGCCGGAAGACCCGAACGCCGAGCGCTTCACCAAGCCGTATCTCATCGACAACCACGACTACGAGCGCATCCGTGAGCACGCTGCCACGCTGGTGCGCGAAGTGTGAGAAAGGCAGGCACCTATGGGACCCTATGAATACATTGTAGCCCGCATTGACGGGGACTATGCCGTTTTGCAGCGCACGGACAACGACACGCACGATGAGATTTTGGTGGCCCGCGCCCTGCTGCCCGAGGAGATCGACGTGGGCACCGCGCTCCACTACGAGATGTTCCAGTACACGATCGTATAAGCATTCGTGAAAACAAACAAAATTTCAAAAATTTAAGCGCTTAACATATTGAATTTTCTGTAGTACAGTGCTATGATAAAGGCAAGTTGATTTTTTCAATTTGCCTTTATTTTTTCGGGAAAAGAGGAATCTGTATGGCTAAAAAATCTGCTGCCATCGACATGACGCAGGGCAGCCCCATCTCCCTGATGCTGCGCTTTGCACTGCCCATGATGATCGGCGGTGTATTCCAGAATCTGTACCACATGGTGGACTCCGCCGTGCTGGGCCGCTACGTCGGTTCCGAGGCGCTGGCTGCGATCGGCTCATCGTCTTCCACCACGCATATGCTGCTCATGCTGGCGACCAGCATCACGAGTGCGGTCTCCATTGTCATCTCGCAGCACATCGGCTCCGGCAATAAGGAGAAGATCCGCAGCGGTATGGTCAGCACGATCTACCTGACGGTCGTGGTCGGCATTCTGCTCGGTTTGATCAGCCTGGTGGCCGCCCGTCCGCTGATGAACCTGCTCAAAACACCGGACAACATCATCGACGATGCCGTTCTGTACATCCAGTTCATCGGCGGTTTCTGCATTGTTTCGTTTACATACAACTCCGCTTCGTCCATTCTGCGCGCCATCGGCGACAGCACCACGCCGCTCATTTTCCTGATCATCTGCTCCGTGCTGAACGTGATCCTGGACCTCGTTGCCGTCATCGGTCTCAACCTGGAAGTGGCCGGTGTTGCAATCGCGACGCTTGTCTCTCAGGCGATCTCCGCCGTGCTGTGCATCCTCTATATGTTCAAGAAATACCCGTTCCTGCGCATTTCCGTTTCCGACCTCAAGCCGGATATGAAGGAGACCTTCAACATCTTCTTCATGGGCGCACAGATGGCCCTGCAGAGCGCACTGCTCTCCGTGGGCATGATGGTCATCACCCGCGTCATCAACGGCTACGGTTCCGACGTTGTGGCCGCCTTCACCGTGGGCAGCAACGTACAGAATCTGGCTGCTATGCTGTTCAGCAACTTCGCCTTCGGTTTCTCCGTGTACGTCGGCCAGAACTGGGGCGCACGCAATATGGAACGCATCCAGCGCGGTGTGCGCGACATCTTCCTGCTGCTGGGCGGCCTGACCCTGTTCGCCACCCTGCTTTCCCAGATCTTCGCCCGCTTCCTCGTCGGTCTCTATGTCAACGCGGAAGAGGTCAACGTGGTGGCAGCTTCCCTCAGCTTCGTACGCATTCAGGCCTGCTTCTTCCCGTTCCTCGGCTGGATCTGGCTGTTTAACAGCACCATGAAAGGTATGGGCAAGATTCCGATCACAATGGCTTCCTCCTTTGTGGAGCTGGGCAGCAAGATCGGTCTCTCCATCCTGCTCCCGATCCTCATGGGCAGCTATGTGGGCATCTGGTACGCCGCACCGATCGGCTGGATCCTCGGCATCCTCCCGACCGCGGTCTACTACTACGGCGGTTTCTGGAAGAAGGCGCTCAAGAAGCTGATCGAAAAGGATGCAGCGGACAAAGCCAAGGCAGAAGCCGCAGCTGCAGCGGAAACGACCGCAGAAAGCTAAATTCATACACATAAACCAGCCCCGCATCTTCGCGATGCGGGGCTTTTGCATCTGTGTTGACACGGAATTTCGACGCATGGTATACTGAAATTAAAGAAAAGGAAAAGGAGTGGAACGTATGCCGAACGCCGTGAAAAAACACCCGATCCCGAAGAAACTGCGCCTGCTCCTGCTGCTCGCCGCCGTGGTGCTCGCTGCGGCGCTGGCTGCCGTTTTGCTCTTTGTCGGAGCAAGCCATGGTATGCCGGAAATGAAACTTCGCGGCAAAACGTATGCCTGCGGCATGCCTTTTGAAATGACGGAAGATCTGTACGTTGATCTTGTGGAGAACTATGAATGCATGATCGGCACCCGAACCGTTGACGGAGAAGAATTTATCTCCGCCCTCTCTGCACGAAAACGGTGGCCGGATTCCAAACCCAACCGTGCTGCCTGCATCGGCGGGCTGCGCCTTGGGGATTCCGAAGCGAAACTTCTTAGGAAATATCCGATGGCCGATACGAACGGACTGCAAATTGGCGCCCTATATAACCCGGATGAAACCTGGGAGCATTTCACTGTATATTTTTATGAGGAAAAACCGTACTCTCCTACAGAATACGATGCCCTTTTGCAATCCGTACCGGAAGGCGAGGTCAATATGATCCTGATTCATTCGTATGCACTGGTCGTCCTTACCATACAGGATGAGATCGATTGTGTCGTTTTCGGCGACTACTCTGAAGTGATCCGACCGCTGAAGCGTCGACTGGAAGTCCTTAATGAAGCACATGGGAATGCGAATTATGAATGAATCCCATAAAAACCGCAGCGCCCCGCATCGTCATGATGCGGGGCTTTTTTGCATCTGTGTTGACACGGAATTTTAGCGCATGGTATACTGAAATTACAAAAGAGAAAAGGAGAGAACCGTATGCCAAACGCCGTGAAAAAACGTCCGATTCCGAAAAAGCTGCGCCTGCTCATCCTGCTCGCCGCCGTGGTGCTCGCTGCGGCGCTGGCTGTGGTTCTGCTCTTTTGCGGCCCCACAAAGGAGCCTGTGATGCACCTCGGTCTGCGCACGTACCGGTACGGTATGACCCTCGAGAAAACCGAAGAATTGTACCTCTACCTCATCGAGCGGGACTGCGACCTCGGCACACGAACCGTGGATGGGAAGGAATTCGTCACCGCACTGTACGCCGGCAAGGCATGGCCGGATGAGCCGCCTGCCAGCCGCGTGCGCATCGGCGGGTTACACCTTGGGGATTCCGAAGAAAAGCTCCTCAAAAAGTACCCGATGGCTACCACGGAGGGGATGAAGATCACCGCCGGCATGTACAACGCCGACGAAACCTATGAGACCTTCACGGTCTATTTTGTGGACGGCAAGCCGTATTCCCCCGCCGCATTTGATGCTCTGCTCGCCTCCCTGCCGGAGCGCGAGGCGGAACAGACGCAGCGCGCCTGCTTTGCCCTGCTTGTGCACACCGTGCAGGATGAGATCAACGTGATCCTCTACGGCGATTATTACGAAACCGTGCAGAAGCTGGAGGGCCCCTTTGCCGGTCTGCACTGCTGATAAAAACACCGCGCCCCGCATCCTTTTTCCGTTTTGGATGCGGGGCGTTTGTGCTTATTTTCTTCGTTTTATTTTGGCGTTCTGGTGGGCTTCCACCTGCCAGCGCTTGCGTTCCTCCGTGCGCTGCCGGATGTAGCTGGTCGGGTCGTCGCTGTAGCGGGCTTCCTTCTGGAGCTTTTTGTACTGGATGAGCCGCACTTCGGGCAGCTCACCGCGCTCGATGGCGGCACGCACGGCGCAGCCGGGTTCCTTTTCGTGGCGGCAATCGGAGAAGCGGCAGTGTTCGGCAAGGGCGGAAACATCGCCGAAGGCATCCCCGAGCCCCTCGGTCACGTCCCACATACCGAGCTCGCGCATACCCGGCGTGTCGATGACCATCGCGCCGGAAGGCAGGCGGATCATTTGCCGGTGCGTGGTGGTGTGGCGGCCGCGGGCGTCGTCCTCGCGCACCGCACCCGTGACCATGACGGTCTCCCCGGCAAGGGCATTGACGAGCGTGGACTTGCCCGCGCCGGAAGACCCGAGCAGCGCCGCCGTTTTGCCCGGCTGCAGCAGGGCGCGGAGCGGTTCGAGATTCTCCCCGGTGACGGAACTGATGGGCACGACCATGGCGCCGAAAGCGGCGTCCTCCGCGGCGCGGATCATGGCTTCGTAGCCCGGCTCCCGCAGGTCGAGCTTTGTCAGCACGATGACCGGCTGCGCGCCGCTCTGCCACGAGAGCGTCAGGTAGCGGGCAAGCTTTTTCTCGTTGAAATCGCGGTTCAGGGCCAGCACAATGAAGACAAAATCAAAATTCGCCGCCACAGCCTGCGGGCGCTGCCGCCCGTAGGACGGGTCCGGGCGCTCAAACACCGCGGTGCGCGGCAGTGTGCGCACGATGCGGCTGTCGCCCGTGGGGTTGTAATCCACCAGCACGAAATCGCCCACGGTGGGGAAAATCTCTGTGCTGTTTTCGCCAAAATAGACGGCACTTTTCAGGCGGCCGTAAAAATCCCCCTGCTCCCCCGCAAGGGCGTAGCGCTCGCGGTGCTCCGCTGTGACGCGTGCCGGGGTGTACGGGGCGTATTCGTCTTTATAGGTGAACCGGTGTTCCTCGTAAAAATTCAATTGGATTCCTTCTTTCTGTGATTTTCTGTGTATTCTCGGCGTACAAATTTCTCATAGCGCATCGCTCCTTTCCGGCGGCTCTGCGAAAAAAGGATGCAAAAAGGGACGCCTAAAGCGTCCCCGTTTCACAACAGTTTACTTTACGCAGAAAAAGATATTCGGTTAGTTTTCGCGGACCTCCATGGACTTTGTCATAACACATTTCCCCTTTCTGCGTGGAATCTATGATTTAGGATAGCACACGGCGCGACGGTTGTCAATGCCATATACACAAAAAGCACCGGGCGGCGCGGGACCGTCCGGTGCGGAAAATCAGGCTTTTTTGCGGTTTGTAAAGCTGCGGATAACGAGCAGCGTGCCGACCATCAGCACACAGCCGATGGGCAGGGTAATCCAGGCATTCGGTACGAAACCGGCGATTAGGTAGGTAACAAAGGATACGCCGGCCACGAGCAGCGCATACGGCAGCTGGGTGGACACGTGATTCAGGTGGTTGGACTGTGAACCCGCCGACGCCATAATGGTGGTGTCGGAGATCGGGGAGCAGTGGTCGCCGCAGACCGCACCGGCCATGCAGGCGGAGATGGCTACCACGCAGATGGGCAGATCCAGTGCGCCGGTACCGAATACCGCGAGGACGATCGGAATGAGGATGCCGAAGGTGCCCCAGGATGTACCGGTGGAGAATGCCAGACCGATGGCGATGACGAACACGATCGCCGGCAGGAACGAAATAAACGCACCGGCAGAGGTACGGACAAACTCAGCGATGAAGATCTTGGCGCCGAGGCTGTCGGTCATAATCTTCAGGGTCCATGCGCAGGTGAGGATCATGATGGCCGGAACCATAGCCTTAAAGCCCTCCGGCACAGCTTCCATACACTGCTTGAAGGTCAGTACACGGCGAGCCATGAAGTAGAGAACCGCGAAGATGAGACCGCCGAAGGAACCGTATACCAGACCCACGGAGGCATCGGCCTGCGAGAACGCCACGATGAAATTGTTGTAGCCCTCGGTGCCCGGGGTGAACAGGCCGCCGGAATAGACGAGACCCAGCACACAGGCGCCGATCAGTACCAGCACGGGGGCGATCAGATCCCACACGATGCCCTTTTTGTCCGGGTCAGTACTTTCCATGGCCTGAAAGAGCTCTGCATCTGCGGAGGAAAACAGATCGCCGTTTGCGGCGTTCAGCTCATGGTGCTTCATGGGGCCGAAATCCAGCTTCAGAAGTACCATGACCACCATGGTGAGAATGGTGAGCAGCGCATAGAAATTGAACGGAATGGCGCGGATGAACAGCTCAAAGCCGCTCTGGCCCTCCGGCACAAAGCCGGCCACGGCGGCTGCCCACGAGGAGACCGGCGCGATGATGCACACCGGCGCTGCGGTGGCGTCGATCAAAAACGCCAGCTTTGCGCGGGAAACCTTGAATTTATCGGTGACGGGACGCATCACGCTGCCCACGGTAAGGCAGTTGAAATAGTCGTCGATGAAGATGAGCACACCCAGTGCCACGGTGGCCAGCTGTGCACCGATGCGGGACTTGATGTGCTTTGCTGCCCAGCGGCCAAAGGCTGCGGAGCCGCCTGCGCGGTTCATCAGCACGGTGATGGTGCCGAGTACGACGAGGAACAGCAGGATGCCGACGTTGTAGCTGTCCGCCAGTGCACCGATGAAGCCGTCCACAAAGAGGTGGTCGATGGTGCCGGTGAAACTGAATCCGGAATACAGCAGCGCGCCGGACAAAATACCTACAAACAGGGAGGAATAAACTTCCTTTGTGAGGAGCGCCAGCACAATGGCGATGATCGGCGGCAGGAGCGAGAACCAGGTGCCGTACACCTTGACTTCGCTGCGGGCTGTCTGCAGGGCAGCGATCAGGTTTTCGGCAAAGGCCGGGTCACCCTCCACGTTTTCATCGTATTCATCCAGATACGTCCAGGCATCGAAGGACGTATCGGCTGCAGCCGGGGCCTCCACATTGGCGTACAGCAGACCCACTGCCGCACAGAGCACAGCGATCAGCACAAGGATCACTGCAAGACGTGTTTTTGAGGAACGCATTTTGATTTCTCCTTCAGAAAAATTTACATCAAAAAAACCGCTCTTCTGCAGAACGCAGAAAGCGGTAGTTCCCCTTTGCTTTCGTTCTGACAGCGCAACATACTCCTTTTGGGAGCTGACAGTCGTATACATCTTCTGCATACGCCCAGCTTCGGTGCCCTTCGGCAAAACACCGCGCTTCGGCGTTCGACCCTTTCCCCCGTGCCTGCCGCGGCATTTCCCGGGTTACTCTTGTCCGAACGCGCCTCTATCTTGAAACGGTTTTATTTAGCTTTGTTTATGCTATCATTCTCCTTGGGATTTGTCAACCAAAAAGTGTATTTTTCTTACTTTTTCCGCCAAAAAACCGGCATTGCTGCGGTGCTGCGGCCAGCGCGTATATTTCCCGGCATAGCCGGAACACTAGGCAGACGGGCAAATGCGCAATTGACTAATGATTTTGCGTGTGCTATACTTTTTTCCAGAATTCTCTTGTATTTTCGGAAAGCCTTTCAAAGGAGAAGACCCGTTATGAAACGAAATCTGCGTTTTTATTTTGCCCTGCTTTTCGCCCGCTGCACGGCGCTTGCGCTGAAGCTCATCGGCCGCAAGGGCACGTCCATGCCCGGCTCCTGGGCCATCATCCTGTGCCCGGATTTCATCGGCCGTATGCCCAAGCCGAAAACGGTAATCGGCATCACCGGCACGAACGGCAAGACCACCGTGGCAAACCTCGTGGAGGATGTGCTGACGAAGAACGGCATCGAATACAGCTGCAACCGGATGGGCTCCAACGTGAACACCGGCATTGCCTCCGCGCTCATCAACAGCAGCCATTTCTGGGGCAAGCCGAAGCACGATCTCGCCATTTTCGAGATGGACGAGCGTTCCTCCCCCCGTCTGTACCCCTACATTCAGCCGGATATACTCGTGTGCACCAATCTGTTCCGCGATTCCTGCAAGCGCAATGCTCACGCGGAATACATCTTTAATATCCTCGACAAAGAGATCCCGAAGACCACGAAGCTGGTCCTCAACGCGGATGACCCGCTGAGCAGTTCCCTCTGTCCGGAAAACAGCCGCGTTTACTACAGCATCGAGCATCTCGATTCCGATAAGACCGCCTGCGAGAACATCGTGAACGACTTCCCGCTGTGCCCGAAGTGCGCGAGCCCCCTGCACCACGACGTGGTGCGCTACCACCACATCGGCCGCGTGCACTGCCCGAACTGCGATTATGCCTCCCCCGTGCCGGATTATCTGGCACAGAACGTCGATATCGACGCCATGACGATGATGATCGAAGACAAGGACGGTGGGCACAGCTACCCGCTCAAGAACGACAGCGTCATCAACATCTATAATGTTGTCACCGCCGTAGCGCTGCTGCGCGAGATGGGTCTCTCCCCGGAGCAGATCCGCACCGGGCTCGATGCGATCCAGATCAGCGAGACGCGATACTCCGAAGTGAAAACCACAAACGGCAAGCGCATCATTCACCATCTTGCGAAGGCACAGAACCCGATCGCCTGCTCCCGCGCGTTTGAGAACGTGCGCAACGCTTCCGGCAAAAAGGCGATCCTGCTGCTCCTCGATGACCGTCTGGACGCCGCCAAAACCGTAGAGCTGAAGGCATGGCTCTATGACACCGACTTTGAATTCCTGAAGGATGACAGCATCGAGCAGCTGCTGCTCGTGGGCAAGCGCCATTATGATACGTATATGCGCGCACTGCTGGCCGGCATCCCGGCGGAAAAGATCGTCCACATGGAGGATGCACAGGCCGCCACCGCACAGCTGGATAAGAAAGCCGACACCTTCTTCATCCTCTACGAAATGCATTCGATCTCTCTGGCGCAGAACATCCGCGAGCTGACACTCAGCTCCGAATGGGCCACCGAAACACCGTAAGAAAGGGGAAAACACGATGAAAATTGAATTTCTGTTCCCCGAGGTCTGTAATCTGTACGGTGATTCGGGCAATATGCGTTACCTCAAAGCCTCCCTGCCGGAGGCGGTGTTTATCGAGACCCCGCTGTGCGGCACACCCCGCTTCACGGAAGAGAAGGTGGATCTCGTCTACATGGGCGGCATGACCGAAAACACACAGGCGCGCGTCATCGAGAAGCTCCGTCCCCTGAAGGACGCCATTCTGCGTGAGATCGAAGCCGGCACGGTGTTCCTCTGCACCGGCAACGCCATGGAAGTATTCGGCGATTACATTGAAAACGAGGACGGCAGCCGCGTCCCGGCGCTCGGTATTTTCCGGATGCACGCAAAGCGCAACATGACTGCCCGCCACAACAGCGCCTATCTGGGTGAAGTGGACGGCATCCGCGTGATGGGCTTTAAGACGCAGTTCACAATGGCATACGATGTGCCGGAAGACACGCAGGGTCTGTTCCGCACCGTGAAGGGCGTGGGTCTCAACCGCGCTTCCACCCATGAGGGCGTGCGCGTACACAATTTCTTCGGTACGTATCTTGTTGGCCCGCTGCTGGTGCTGAACCCGCCGTTCACCCGGTATCTGCTCGAAAAAGCCGGGGCGCAGAACGTGGAGCTCGCCTTTGCGGCGGACGCGCAGGCGGCTTACGACTGCCGTCTCGCGGAGTTTGAAAACCCCGCCGCCGTAATGGAAAAGAGTGCGAACGACAACAGCATCCCGCTGCCCGCTTTCCTGCGCCGCAAGAAAAAATAAATGAAAAACTGCCCGGCACAGCCGTTTCTCTGAAAATTGCATGGATACAGCATAAAAATTCTGCAAGAATGCGGAGAAAAGCGCTGTGCCGGATTGATTTTTCTTTTGAAATCCGCTAAAATAGAATCAAACCTACTATATAAACAGGAGGAGTTCACAATGAAAACTTTACCCGTAGCGGTTCAGGTTTACTCTGTCCGCGATGACGCAGCACGTGATTTTAAGGGCACCATGCAGAAGCTGAAGGAAATCGGCTACGCAGGTGTTGAGCTGGCCGGCCTCTATGGCATGAAGCCCGCTGACGTAAAGGCTATTCTGGAAGAAGTTGGCCTGGTTCCGGTTTCCGCACACGTTCCGTTCGCTGAGCTGGAAGCAGACATCGAAGGCACCGTCGCACAGTACGCTGAGATCGGCATGAAGTACATTGCCATCCCGTACCTCACCGAGGAAGACCGTCCGGGTCAGCCGAAGTTCCTCGAGAACATCGAGACCTTCAAGAAGATCGGCGAAGCCTGCAACAAGGTTGGCATCACCCTGCTGTACCACAACCATGACTTCGAGTTCGTCAAGATGGAAAACGGCCAGTACGCGCTCGATTACATGTATGACGAGATCCCCGCTTCCCTGCTGCAGACCGAGCTGGACATCTGCTGGGTCAAGGTTGCCGGCGAAGAGCCCGTGGACTACATCAACAAGTATGCAGGCCGTGCACCGGTCGTCCATCTGAAGGACTTCTACAAGGAAGGCAAGCCCGCCAACATGTATGAGCTCATCGGCATCGAGACCGAGAAGGTTGAAGAGACCGGTAAGTTCGAGTTCCGTCCGGTTGGCTACGGCATGCAGAACATCCCGCCGGTGCTTGAGGCTTCCGTTGCTGCAGGCGCAAACTGGGTCGTCGTTGAGCAGGATCAGGCTTATGAGCGCGCACCGCTGGATGCTGTGAAGCTGAGCCGTGAGTACCTGAAGACTCTGGGCTGGTAATCAAATATTCCGCCAAACACAGCGGGGACGAGCCGAAAGGCCCGTCCCCGTTTTTCTATACCGAAAACCGCCCGGCAGAACCGGGCGGTTTTGTGCTTGTATCGGATTGTGCGCTCCAAACCCACCCGGCTCTCAGCGGATAAAGTTCATGAACTGCGTGCGCTCGCGCTCCGGCAGACCGAACTGCTCTTTGCCGAGCTGAATGCTCTTCATGAGGAAGGTCATGTTGCGGGCCAAGGTGCGCATACCCTGCATACCTTCCACATCCTCTGCGGCCTGACCCGGTGCGGTGCCGTGCAGGCTGTTCCAGTACTGACCGGATGCGATGGGCATACCGGAAATGCCGAAGAACTTGTTCATCTCGTCATAGGTGGAGGAAAGACCGCCGCGGCGTGCGACGCATACGCTGGCGCCGACCTTCATGGTTTTGCTGAATGCTGTGCTGTAGAACAGACGGGTAGCAAACGCCATCAGGGTGGCATTGGCGGATGCGTAATATACGGGCGAACCCAGAACCAGACCGTCGGCCTCCTCGAATTTCGCTGCCGTTTCGTTGACGATGTCGTTGAACACGCACTTGCCGGTCTCCCTGCACTTGCAGCAGCCGATACAGCCGCGGATAGCCTTGTTGCCCACATGAATGATCTCGGTCTCGACCCCTTCCTGCCGGAAGATCTGCTCCATCTCGTGGAGGGCCGTGTACGTGTTGCCCTTGGCGTTCGGGCTGCCGTTAATGAGTAAAACTTTCATTTCATTCTCACCTTTCTGTATTCTAAATTCGTCCGGAAATTCCTGATTCCAGTATAGCACCCTGCAGTAACTACAGGTCAAGACTTTTTCTTCGCGATGTCGCGGAAGGGTTTGTTCGCGTGCTTCATGCTTTCCTTCTCGTTGAAGTTCGTCACAGTGTCCCGCAGGCGGCGGATGGCATCGTCCACGTCCATTTTGAGCTCATTTGCGGACATTCGCTGTGCGCCGTGGCCCAGAACGATCATCTGCTCCGCCATATCGGAGGTCGCCACGCGGACGCGGTGCTTCTTGCCGATCTCATACGTGGCGCGCTCGATGTAGGTATCGGCGGTTTCGGCCTGCTTTGTGAATACGACGGAAATGTTGTGGTACTGGAGCACGTCTTCCACGTCGCGGGGAACGCGGTAAGCGTCGAACACCAGAATGCAGATGCAGCGGCTGACGCTCTGGTAATGGCACAGGCGGTCCATCAGAATCTGGCGGGCGGTGTCGATGTCCTTTTCCGCCACCTTTTTGAGGTCGTCCCACGCATACATAATATTATAGCCGTCAATGAGCAGGTATTCCGGCGTGGTGTCACGCTCCGGCACAGGCCAGAGGGTCTTGCTGCTGAGGTCTTCCCCGCGCAGCGTGCCCGTGGGGCGGTACTCGCGGCGCTTGACCGGCCCGTAGGTGCGTTCAAAAATCGCCTGCAGCTCTTTATCGAACGCCGGCGCCTGATAAACCGCGCCGCGTTCAGAAGGAAGTTCCTGCTCGGGCTCTGCCTCTTCTTCGCCAAAGCTCAGGCCGCTTTCCACATGCATATGGTTTTCCGCGTCGTACCATTTGATGATGACGCCGGAGCCGTGGGAGCAGAAAACGGAATCGCCGGTGTTTTCGGTGTCGCGGTCCGGGTCATAGCCGATGGCGGCGATAACCTCCTCTGCGTTGTGACAGGGGCGGTAGCCCTTGGGCATACAGAGCAGGCTGCCCTCGCCACGGGAATAGGCGGTGAGTTCCAGCGCGTAGCCGCGCATTTCGGAGACCGGCGCGCTGCCGGTGATGACAGCGGAGTCGCCCAAGGTTTCCGGCGGGGAGAATTCCGCGAACATCCGCTGCAGGTCGGAGATCGCCCGGCCAACCAGCGCGGCGGGCACCTCCAGACGGAAATCGTACCACGGTTCCAGGAGGATGCTCTTTGTGCGGCGCAGACCGTGGCGCACCGCGCGGTACGTGGCCTGGCGGAAATCGCCGCCCTCGGTGTGCTTGAGATGCGCACGGCCGGCCACGAGGGAGATCTTCATATCGGTGATGGGCGAGCACGTGAGCACGCCCGGGTAGCTGCGTTCTTCCAGATGGGTCAAAATCAGGCGCTGCCAGTTGCGGTCCAGCACATCCTCGCTGAGCAGGGAGCCAAACTGCAGACCGCTGCCGGGCGCACCGGGCTCTAAGAGGAGATGCACCTCCGCGTAGTGGCGCAGGGGCTCAAAATGGCCCATGCCCTCCACCGGGTACTCGATGGTCTCGCGGTAGACGATGTTGCCCTGCCCGAACTGGGCGTGCAGGCCGAACCGGTCCGCGATCGTGCGCTGCAGCACCTCGAGCTGCACTTCGCCCATCAGCTGCACGTGAATTTCGCGCAGGTGTTCGTTCCACACCACGTGGAGCTGGGGGTCTTCCTCCTCCAGAAGGCGCAGCTTCTGCACCGCGGTGTGGGGTTCCACGCCCATCGGCAGCATGACCTGATACGTAAGAAAGCTATCCAGCACGGGCGCGGGGGTATCCGGCTCGATGCCGAGCCCCTGCCCGGGATAGGTGTGCGTAAGGCCGGTCACGGCGCAGACACCGCCGGCGGGCACTTCTTCGCTGAGTTTGAATTTATTGCCGGAATAGATGCGGAGCTGATCCGCCTTTTCGGCCCAGGCGTTTTCGCCCTCGCCGCCGCGGAGAACGGTCTTGACCGGCAGGCTTCCGCCGGTGATTTTCATATAGGTGAGACGCGCGCCCTGTGCATCGTGCACGATTTTATAGACCTTCGCGCCAAATTCCGCCGGGTACTGCGGCACGCGGGTGTACCGCTCGAGGCCCTGCAGGAAGGCCTCCACGCCGATGGTTTTGAGCGCGGAGCCGAAATAGCAGGGGAATACTTTGCGCTGTGCGATCAGATCGCGGATGGATTCCGTCTCCAACGCGCCGGTTTCAAGATACGCGGAGAGGATCGTTTCATCGCACATGGCGATGTTTTCCAGAAAGTCGTCATTTTCTGTGGAAAAGTCGATGCAGCCGGGGTTCAGCTGGCTCTGCAGATTCTCCATCAGCGCGGTTTCGTCCGCGCCGTTCAGATCCATTTTGTTGACGAACAGGAACGTGGGCACACTGTAGCGTTCCAGCAGCTTCCAAAGCGTGCGGGTGTGGCTCTGTACACCGTCCGTGCCGCTGATGACGAGCACCGCATAGTCGAGCACCTGCAAAGTGCGCTCCATCTCGCTGGAAAAGTCCACGTGGCCGGGGGTATCCAGCAATGTGACCTCCATATTCGTGAGCGGGAGCACGGCCTGCTTTGAGAAAATCGTAATGCCGCGCTCGCGCTCCTGCACATCGTTATCGAGGAAGGCATCCTGATGATCCACCCTGCCCAGTTTGCGGATCTGCCCGCCGGTGTACAGCATGGCCTCGGAAAGCGTGGTCTTGCCGGCATCGACGTGGGCCATCAGGCCTATACATATATTTCTTTTCGTACTCTGTTCGCCCATAAAAAGGGTCCCCCTGCTGCGCATAATAGATTTATTATAGCACAGAATGCGGCTTTCGTCGAGAAGGGGAAGCAAAATCAGAAGAAAATATAGTAGTCTCAGCGTACGGAGGCTTCATTGAACAGGACAAAGCAGGATAGAAAGGATCCTTTTCGGCACCCGGGACAAGTTCTGCTCGCCGGATATGTCGGTGCTTTATTCTGCACAGCAAAATCCGGTGAGCGACGAAACACTCACCGGATAGCATAGAGGAAAAACATATCGTGGTGCAAGGTGCACCCTGATCAGAACAAGATCATGCAAATCAATTTCATCGGACGGCATCCCCGGATATTGTGTGACCGTATGCGCTTGGATCAGCGGGCACATAAGCAGGTATCCCCGAAAAACCGGCACGTTTCGCTCCGTTTTCGGTTATGTACGCTTAATCCTTTTTCTTTTTCGCCGGATCCACCTGAATCCAGGCTGCGCCATCATCATAATCGCTGCAGACGATCGCCTCACCGCGCTGCAGCGCGCCAACGACGGCCTGCTGATCCGGTCGAAGCCGCATGCTGGCTGCAACCGCATGGATATCATCCGAAGCTGTCAGGCGATGGATGATTTTCAGGTTCGTATTCTTCACAGCGTCCGGGATCAGGCGGGTCGGGACCTGATCAACCACAATACACCCCTCACCGTATGCGCGGATCTCCGAAAGCATGTTGCTGAACATTTTCGAGAGCGTCTGCTGAGAACCCGCCCCATATCCGTTTTCGCGGACATCCGGCATCAAACGATGTGCTTCTTCAATCAGCGTTAAGTGCATCAGTTCGTTCCGGTCAGCCTTCCGCTTATATTCTCTGTCGCACTGATATCTGGACTCACGATATTCCCACAGGGCAATCAGCAGAATCGACATAACCAGTGCCTTATCCGCATCGTCAGACAGATGGGAAAGGTTGATCACAGCATCCCCTTCAAACAACTGTGCCAGATCGGTCGACCGCTCGGTGTTGAAGAGATCTTTTTTCCATCCCAAAACCAGCGTGTTGATTCTGGTATGCATAGCTGCTTTGAGGTTGTTTTTGACCTCATCGGCATAATTTCTGTCGCTGATAATCTGGGCAGCTGTTTCTTTCATGCCGTCAGATTTTCCTTTTCCGTCAACCAAAGGATACCGAACCGTTCCGTCGTCCCGATAAACATCCAGAAGCGGATTTCGTTCGCCGTGCATGGAGTTACCGGAAACATCCATCTTGTCCATGGTATGCTCGTACAGCGTATCGATCATAATCAAAGGCAGTACATCCGCCATAGGCATGCTGCTGATCAAGGCTGACTTGATGCGATCCAGATGCTTCATGATATTGATCCAGCTGCCGTTCGCAGCTGTGGGCTGAAACAGATTCAGATGCAGATCTTCGATATCACCGACACAACAGACATGCTGAGTAAATCGCTGAGCGGCATTACGGTCGTCTTCCGTAATTTCGTTTTGGGAAATCTTATTCTTTTTTGCGCGAACAGCACGCTCCTGCGTTTTTCCGGTCAGTTTTTCCAGTTCCTCCAGAAGTGCATTCAGACGGTGAAGCGCATATCCGGGAACCAATTTCTTCCGCCGATCCGTCAGGTCTGTATATTCTTTCCACAGATTCAGAATTTCCGATTCCTGATTCTCTGTGATACCCAGGTCGCCAAAATAGCCAGGTGCAAAAATCCGGATTTTCTTTCTCCCCGACTGCTCACGAAGTTTATTCTGCCGGATGGCCCACTCCAGATATTCATCTTTAGCCGGTTCGATCACCAGGAAGGGAATCTTCTCCTGTTGTACCTGATCCAGAAGATGTTTACAGGTGTGGGACTTACCGCTGCCGTTGGATCCGGCAACCAGCGTGTGCCGCACCAGCTGATTCAAATCCAACCGATAGGTCTGGTACGTGCGGGCACCGGTATCCAGAACCTCACCCAGACTCACGGGCTTTCCGCCTGCGTCGTTCTCCTGAATCGGAGGCGGATTGGTCGCAAACCGTGAAGAGACACGGATCAGACGCAAACCGGGTACATCCCGGCGCGGCAAACTGGTGGCAATGGAGAGTTCCTCAGTCGTCATCGGTGTGGCATAATCCTCAAAAATGCTTCCAAACATTTCTGCCACCGTGGGATAACGGTAAGGCAGATACTGACATCGCTCTACGACCTGACTTGCTCCGCAGTTTGCCGGCATAACGGCTGTTCGAATGGGTTCAATGTGGGTCTCGTCACCCGAATACATCGCCCGGAGTGTACCCATAATTGTTTTAACGTTGGATTCAGAATCGGACAGCACATAAACACCGGTTTTCCAGAAGCCGAGGTTTCGTCCCGCTTTCAGGCGTTCGATGTGCTTGTCAAAGAGCTCCTCGCAATACATGGCGGATTTTTTGATGTACTGCACAGCGATGGAATCGGATTTGCCCGCATTGGCTCCCCGTACACTGGAGGTGGAGGAGAACCACCCAAGGCTGCCGCCCACACTGATATCCCCTCTGCACTCTGCTTCAATCAGCTTCTCCATGCCAAAACTGACTTTTCCGCCATAGCTGACACCGCCATTGATGCCTTTATTGGTTCCATCGGAAAAGGCCAGCGAAACGGTCTCTCCGCTGTTGGTGCTGTCGGTCTTGGTATACTGGGTCAAGGCATGGATTTCGGAGCCCAGATTTTCCATGGTTTGCAAAATATCCACAATCTGGGCATCCGGCACCGGATCAGCAAGGATGACCACGGCAAAGTTCTGTTCGTTGCCGCCTTCGTCACGCAGACCCATGGCGATCTGATCCATGGTCTGGTACTCTCCGTATTCGGTAATTTTACGTACGGAAGGGATACCTGTGACCGCGCCGCAACAACCCAGATTTCCCAAGCCCATCATGGGCGCGGCGACCTTGGTTTCAAGGCCTATGCCGGGCATCTGGGAGGTCAGGATCTGAGCCAGTTGGCCACCGGCAACCTTTCCTTTGTCACCGGGGATCATTGGGATCGCCCCTAAAAACAGCTGCGTTTCTCCGTCCCATCGCAGCAGGACATAGCACAGCCGATGCCGGAGCGTGTGCATGGTCGCGATGGCATTCTGCCACCGGGGGAACATGGCATACTGTTTTTCCTCCAGCGGAGAGATCGGAAGGCGGCAAATCCGAATCCAGCCCTGTTCCTTGATAGGGTCGCCCGGGGTAAAGGAGAGTCCATCCGTAGATACATTCAGAAAATCCCGTTCCAGTGTGGCGCGGACAACATTCTGAATTGCATCGTCCGGAAGTACAAGTTCACCTTTCTCCAGATCCGTCTTCAGCGCCTTAAACGCCTCATCGCTGATGGGGGTTATCTTGGCCTGATGCTTTCGTTCACGACTATCTTTCTTGTAGGAATCGAATTCCGTCTGCAACTTTAGGGCCAAGCTCTTAAAGCTTTCGGATTTTAGTTTCATATACTGCTCCTTTGTGGTGATGTGGCAGAAGAGTCTTTGGTTTCAGATGTTCTTTTGAGCGCCCAGAAGATGTATGTTGATCAGTCCGGATTAAAAAAAGTGACGATCTCTTTTGGGATACCAAAATAGGACTTAAAGCTGCCGATGATGGAATTGAAGCTCCAAAAGAACACACGATCAAATCGAGCCGGCATCGTAACCTGCTTCAGGTGATCGCATCCCTTGAAGATAAATTCTCCAATATCGGTAACGCTGCCGGGGATATGGATCCGTGTTAATCCGGTACAGTCCTCGAATGCTCGATCCCCTATGTTGGTAACACCGTAGGGAATATGGATCTGGGTTAAGCTCGAACAGTCTTTGAATGCACCATTTCCAATACTGGTGACGCCGTTAGAAAGATGAATCTCGACTAAACCTGAACAGACATAGAATGCGTAATTTCCAATGCTGGTGACACTGTCAGGAATATGAATCTGGGTTAAGCTCCTACAGTACTCGAATGCGCCTTCTCCTATGCTGGTGACACTATTGGGAATATGGATC
>JAFQWC010000010.1 GCA_017407665.1 Clostridia bacterium
CTGCTGGAGGACTGCGGCTACATGGCTCGCGCTACCGTCGTTCTGGATCCGATCTTCAAGAAGGTCGGCCTCTCCGGCAAGTCCGTGATCCCGTTCGTGATCGGCACAGGCTGCGCGATCCCGGGTGTTATGGCATCCCGTACCATCCGCAATGAACGTGAGCGCCGTGCGACCGCCATGCTGACCCCGTTCATGCCCTGCGGTGCAAAGCTGCCGGTCATCGCGCTGTTTGCCGGCGCCTTCTTCCAGGATGCTTCCTGGGTGGGTACCATGATGTATTTCGTCGGCGTTCTGGTGATCCTCGTTTTCGCCCTGATCGTCAATAAGATCACCGGCCACAAGATCAGAAAGTCCTTCTTCATCATCGAGCTTCCCGAATATAAAGCACCGAGCCTAAAGCGCGCCGCGCTGTCCATGCTGTCCCGCGGCTGGTCCTACATCGTCAAGGCCGGTACGATCATCCTCCTGTGCAACGCGGTCGTGTTCGTCATGCAGTCCTTCAACTGGCAGTTCCAGCTTGTGGAGGAAGGCGAGGAGATCACCTCCATTCTCGCTTCCATCGCAACGCCGATCGCAGCGCTCATCGTTCCGATCATCGGCGTTAAGGCCTGGCAGATGGCCGCTGCGGCCGTTACCGGCTTCATCGCCAAGGAAAATGTGGTTGGTACACTGGCCGTTTGCTACGGCATTTCCAACTTGATCGACACAGAAGCACTGGAAATGGCTGCCGGTGCCGGTACAGAAGTGGCTGCCGTATTTGGCATCACACCGGTTGCAGCGCTGGCCTATCTGATGTTTAACCTGTTCACACCGCCGTGCTTTGCAGCCATCGGCGCCATGAACGCAGAGATGAAGAGCGGCAAGTGGCTGTGGGGCGCAATCGGGCTGCAGTTGGGCGTCGGCTACTCCATCGGTTATCTGGTCTACACCATCGGCACGCTGTTTACAGATGCGGCTTCTCTGAACGTTGGCGCAGCTGTCGGCGGCGGTATCGCGGTAGCGGTATTTGCTGCGATCATCGTTTATCTCTGCATCCATTCCGATCAGAAGCTGAAGAAAGAGTACGCTTTGAAAGCCAAGAAATAATTTTACATACTGAGTGAATGCATATGCCTGAAACTGTCATCAATTTAATCATCATCGTCCTTGTTCTGGCGGTCCTCGGCGCCATAGTCGGGTACATCATCCGGGAGAAAAAACGCGGTTCCAAATGTATCGGCTGTCCGTATGCCCGCGAGTGTGCGGCAAGACGCGAGGGCGGCTGCTCAGGGCAGGGAAAATAAAAAGCAAAACGGCGGCTCTCGGAACAGAGGGCCGCCTTTCTGCATTTCCTGTTGTCAAACGGGAATAAATATGGTAGAATGCAGAAAAAAGAAAGTACGGTGATCTTACATGAAAATATACGGCTCTATGCTCTGCCCGGACTGCGTGGATTGCTGCGCGGCGTACGACGCTGCCGGTCTGGAGTACACCTTTCTGAGCATTACGGACAGCCTGCCCGCGATGAAAGAGTTTCTGCACATCCGCGACAACAGCGCGGTGTTTGACCCGGTGCGCGAGCACAAGGCGATCGGCATTCCCTGCATTCTTCTGGAAGATGGGACCGTCACGCTGGATTGGGAATCCCTGCTTCCGAAAACCGAATAAGCAAAGTAAAACGGATCCGGACAGATTTTGTCGGGATCCGTTTTTGCTTCAGCTTTCGTTCAGAGTCCAGCCGTAATCGTTGTGGTAGATCATCTGCCGCGTCATGCCGCCGTCGATGCAGATGTTCTCGCCGGTGATGAAGCCCGCCTTGTCCGAGCAGAGGAACAGCACCATGTTGGAGATATCGAGCGGGTTGCCCACGCGCTGCACGGGCTGCTGCGTGGCGTCGGGTCCGGTGTATACCGTGAACGCGGTGTCGATCCAGCCGGGGGAGACGGAATTTACGCGCACACGCCCGGCGAGGGAGACCGCCAGAGCATGGGTCAAAGCGGAGATGCCGCCTTTGGCCGCAGTGTAGCTCTCGGTGTTCGGCTGACTCATACGGTCACGCGAGGAGGAGATGTTTACGATGGCTGCGTCCTTCGCAAAATACAGCAGGAAGAGCTTCGTCAGATAGAATGGCGCCGTCACACCCACACGCTGTGCGTATTCGAATTCCTCATAGGTGCAGTCCTCAATGCCCCGCATGATGGGCAGCGCGTTGTGGATGAGATAATCCACGCGGCCGTAATCGGCGATGACTTTGTCGGCGAAAGCGTGCAGCGTCTCTTTCTCCGCAAGATTGCCGACGAAATACGGGTTATCCTGAATGTCAATGATACAGACGTGCGCACCGGCACGTGCAAATTCCTCTGCGATCGTTTTGCCGATGCCGTTTGCACCGCCGGTCACGACCGCAACTTTATCCTGAAACATCTTTTCGAACATAGGGGAAACCTCCTTGCAGTTTTCTGTGATTCATTGTATCATAAGTACAGCACTTTGTCACGAAGGGGGAGAAAATATGCGGCTGCGTACGGTGCACAGTCAGGCAGAACTGGAGGATTTGATCCGGGAGGTCGGCTTTCTGCCGTTTTTTCGAAACAGCATCCCGGGGTATTCCATAGAGGAATGCACGCCGCGGTCCCTGTGGTTTGCGCCGGATGCGGACGGTCCGTGGGAGTGGAAGGGGCCCATCGCGATGGGGAAAACCTGCGCTTACGGCAAGTTCTTTCAGGGCAAGGCCGGGTTCATCAGCCTGGAGCATTTTCCTGCATTCCTGAATTATCGCCGGGACGGTTACGACTTTGATGCCCGGTACGACGATGAGCTGGCCTCCAAAAAGGACAAGCAGATCATGGATGTCTTTCTGGAGCGGGAATCGGGCATGACGCATGAGCTCAAAAAGATCTGTGGCTACGGCAAGCAGGGGCAAAAGGGCTTTGAGACGGTGATCACGCGGCTGCAGATGCAGACGTATCTGATCGTGCAGAATTTCGAGTACCGGAAAGACAAAAACGGCAAGCCGTACGGTTGGGGTGTGGCGCGGTACACCATGCCGGAAGCACAGTTTGGCACAGAGTGGGTGGAGAAAGCCTACCGCGAGGAACCGGAAGCTTCGGCGGAGAAGATCCTGCGGACGCTGCACGGTTTATTGCCGGACGCTTCGGAAACACAAATCAGAAAAATACTGGGGTGAGTTTATGTTGTATACACCTTTAACGCGAAAAGCCATGCAGCTGGCCTATGCCGCGCATCACGGACAGACGGATAAAACCGGTGTGCCGTACATTTTCCACCCGATGCATCTGGCGGAACAGATGCCGGACGAAAACACGACGGTGGCTGCACTGCTGCACGATGTGGTGGAAGACACCGCATACACGCTGGAAGATCTGCGGGCGGAAGGGTTTCCGGAAATGGCACTGGAGGCGATCGCCCTTTTGACGCATGACCCCACAGAGCCGTACTTTGATTATGTACGGCGCATTGCAGTACATCCCGTGGCAAAGATCGTTAAGCTGGCGGATCTCCGGCACAACAGTGATCCCACCCGAATGGATACGATGGATGCACGTGCTCTGGCGCGCGCGGAAAAATACAGGAAAGCGATGGAGATACTCAATGAAAAAGCAAACGGAAGTTGTAGCGGCGCTCATTTGGAATGAGGATCAGTTTATGATCTGTCAGCGCCCCGCCCATAAAGCGCGTGGCCTTTTGTGGGAATTTGTCGGCGGCAAGGTGGAGCCGGGCGAGACGAAGCCCGAAGCCCTCATCCGTGAATGCCGGGAAGAGCTGGCGGTCACGGTGGAGGTCGGCGATGTGTTCATGGATGTTCTCCACGATTATCCGGACCTGCTTGTGCACCTGACGCTGTTTCATGCGAAGATCGCGGAGGGCGAACCGCAGAAGCTGGAGCACAACGACATCCGGTGGATTACCCCTGCAGAGATTCCGCAGTACGATTTCTGCCCCGCCGACGTGGAGATCCTCCGTGAGATCACGGAAAAGTACGCTTAAATTCAAACCGTAAACGAAGAACGCCCCATCGCTGTGCTGTGTGCAGCGATGGGGCGCTTATGTTTAGTTCGCTATGTCCTTGAATTACAGTTTATTCACGTCTGCATTGGTGATGATATGGAACCCTGCGTTTTCAAGAGCCGCTTCCGCCGCCGCGTTGTCTTCCACGCGGATGACCACATAGGCATGCTTTTCGGTGCGCGCCATAAAGGCGTAGAGATATTCCATATTGATATTCTTCTCATCCAGAACCTGTAGTGCCGCCGTCAGCTTGCCGGGCGCGTCGCCAATCTTCACGCCGACGACCTCGGTGATCTTGATGAGGTAGCCCGCATCGCTGAGAACCTGCTGTGCGGTCTTCGTGTCATTCACGATCAGACGGAGAATACCGAAATCCTGTGTCTCCGCAATGGAAAGGGCTCTGAGGTTGACGTTGTGGCGGGAAAGTGTATCGGTGATGGACACAACGGCGCCCTGCTTGTTTTCAACGAATACCGTTAACTGCTTAATTGCCATGATGGGTTCTCCTTTCCGAAATCAAACCAGTTTTCTCTTATCGATCACACGAACGGCTTTGCCTTCGCTGCGTACAATGCTCTTCGGTGCCACCAGACGGACGGTGGGGTTGATGCCGAGCATGGTCTTCAGGGCGTTGGCAAGAGATTTCTCCATCGCCAGGATCTCACTGACCGTATCGGAGAACTTCTCGGGTGTCATTTCGACCAGCACCTCGAAGGTATCGTTGTTCTTTACGCGGTCCACAACGATCTGGTAGTTCGGCTGATAGCCCTCGTTGAGGAGAACGGTCTCGATCTGGCTCGGGAATACGTTAACACCGCGGATGATGAGCATATCGTCGGTTCTGCCCATGGGCTTCGCCATTTTGATCAGCGTACGGCCGCAGGAGCACTTCTTGCGGGACAGAACGCAGATGTCACGGGTGCGGTAGCGGAGCAGCGGGAAGGCTTCCTTATCCAGGGAGGTGAACACCAATTCGCCCTTGCTGCCCTCGGGGAGGACTTCGCCGGTATCGGGATCGATGATCTCGGGGTAGAAGTGGTCTTCGTTGATATGCATACCGGTCTGTTCACTGCATTCAAAAGCAACACCTGGACCGGTCGTTTCGGTCAGACCGTAAATGTCATAGGCCTTGATGCCGAGCGTCTCTTCAATGCCGCGGCGCATTTCCTCGGTCCAGGGCTCGGCACCGAAGATACCGGCCTTCAGCGGGATCTGATCGAGTGTGTAGCCCTGCTCCTTCAGGGTCTCACCGATATATGCTGCGTAGGACGGTGTGCAGCAAAGGATGGAGGCGCTGAGATCCATCATGAACTGGATCTGTCTTTCTGTGTTGCCTGAGGACATGGGCAGGGTGAGGCAGCCCACTTTATGGGAACCGCCGTTCAGGCCGGGGCCGCCGGTGAAGAGGCCGTAGCCGTAAGCCACCTGACAAACGTCTTTCTTGGTGCCGCCTGCAGCCATGATCGCACGGGCGCAGCAGTCTTCCCACAGATCCACGTCGTTCTGTGTGTAGAATGCAACCACGCGGCGGCCGGTCGTGCCGGAGGTGGACTGAATACGTACGCAATCTTCAAGCGGCTTTGCCAAAAGGCCGTACGGATAAGCATCGCGCAGGTCTGCCTTTGTGAGGAACGGCAGCTTGTGCAGATCTTCAATGCCGTGGATATCCTCGGGCTTTACGCCCTTCTCGTCCATGAGATTGCGGTAGTACGGCACGTTCTCGTAAACATGCTTGACCTGCTTGACGAGCTTTTCGGATTGAAGCTTTTTCATTTCTTCAAGCGGCATGGTTTCGATTTCTTTCTGGTAGTAATTTTGTGCCATTTTGATCAACCTTTCCTTGCTGTGTTTGAGTGATGCTCAAACTGAATTTTGGTTCCAGACCTTCGGCATACGGATAAAAACAGAACGTCCTCCGCATTCCGATCAAGAATACAGAGGACGAGAAAATCAAGGATCCCGTGGTACCACCTCAGTTCGCCGTTATCTCACGGTAACAGCCTTTTTGGGTACTGACATACCCTAGTTCTGTAACGGGAACTCCCGTTGCATCCTACTAAAGATTTCTCTTATTCAGCGCACTGCTAACAGAATGAATTCGAGAAGGACGCCCCCTTTGCCTCGCACCAACCGGCAACTCTCTCCAGGTTCTTTCCAACCTACTGGTTTCTGATCTTCGCATTTAAAGTGTACAACGTATTTGGTTGTTGTAATGCATTATAGTCCTTCTCATTTGGATTGTCAAGTGTTTTTTTGAATTCGAATTTTCTCGCTCCATTGACATTCTTTATACCGTAATCTAAAATGAATATGAATGGAGGTGCATGCGATATGATCGGATATCGTTATTGCAGTGCGTTTGCCGCAGATTCTTTGGCTCCGTACAAAGCCTGATACAGGACGGTACTTGTACGGAGCGGTGATGCTTCCAAGGGAAGAGCTGCCGTCCGCATTGGGCTTTGTTTCGTCTATGCATATTAATTCAGTTTAATTTTGTAAGGAGCAAAGCCATGAATAAGAAATCATTTTTCAAAGGACTTCAGAGTTTTTTAGTATTATGGAGTTCACAGACTGTATCCTCGCTGGATACAGCCATGACAAATTTCGCACTGATCATTTGGGTATACAGTCAGAAGGAAGATGCATCCAGTGTCACGCTGCTGACAATTTGTTCGTTTCTGCCAACGATCCTTTTCCGCTTTTTAGCAGGAACGATTGCAGATCGTTGGGACAAAAAGCGCATTATGCTGATCGCCGATTTTGCGGCTGCCTGCGGAACATTGACGGTTTTCGTGCTGTATATGTTCTCTGCGTTGCAGACGTGGCACTTATATGGTATCAACATTCTGCTCAGCTTTATGAATGCATTCCAAAGTCCGGCTTCCTTTGTAGCGACAAGTTTACTTGTACCTAAAGAACAATATACCAGGGTTGGTGGACTGCAAGCGTTTTCGGGTTCTGTCGTCAGTATTTTAGCGCCTGCATTGGGCAGCGTGCTCCTGACCTTTGGTGGAATGTCACTTGTATTGATCATTGACTTGATCAGTTTTGCCATAGCGTTTTTTGCATTGCTGTTTTTTGTAAAAATTCCGGCTGCAGAGCATAAACCGGTTAAGGATCAGGAACCGTTTTTCAAAAATTGTATGGCAGGAATAACCTTTTTGCGGGATCATGCATCGCTTCTGCACATCGTTTTGTTTTTTGCCATTATTAATTTTCTTGCAAAAATGGGAAATGATGGGATGCTTTCTCCGTTTGTCTTAGGAAGAACCGGTAATGATCAAACTGCACTTGGTATGGTTGAGGCGGCAGTTGCGTTAGGTATACTTGCCGGCAGTCTCATTATTACACTGTCAAAGCCTGCGAAAAATAAAACAAGGGTGATCTTTATCTCTTGTGCAATTACGTGTTTCGGCGGTGTAATTCAAAGTCTGACATATACACCATTCGCTTGGAGTATTGCTGCATTTGTCTCCTATTTGTGCGCAGCTATATTGAATGCCAACTTAACCACTGTCATGCGCACACAGGTGCCCGTTGAAATGCAGGGCCGTGTGTTTTCCGCTAAAGATACCCTGCAGAATTGCTTGATTCCGCTTGGGTTATTTCTGGGCGGCATTTTGGCTGATTATGTATTTGAACCCTTTATGGAAACAGCGTCGCCTATACAGAGGTTTTTGGGTCATTACTTTGGTACAGGCAAAGGAGCCGGTATTGCAGTTATGTTCTTTTGTACCGGGATCGTTGGATTCATAATCAGTATCACGCGTCTGTTGGATCCGATTTATAAGGATTTGAACAAGGAACACGAAGTATAAATCATTTGATTGGATGATTACGTCCGAAGATAGATAATTGAAAAGTACCCTTCCATTTTTGTGAATGGAAGGGTACTTTTTTGTGGAGCAGGTAAAGGGAATCGAACCCTCCTATTGAGTTTGCTTACTTTACTGATTTTTTAGCATATTTTCAAGTTCCATAATATTTGCACCAACATCGCTTTGGTTGTGTGCATCGGAAGCAGTCTCAATTTGTACATTGTTTTTTCTCAGAATAGATAACAATTGAGGATTTAAACCAAGTTCAATATCAGAACTATAATTTAATTGTAACCCTCCACTGTTTTCGGCATACATGTTATGCTTATTTAGCAGCACAGCCAATTTATTATAATATTCTGATAAATCAATGTTCGGTTTGTAGCCGAAACATTTAATTGAGTCAGGATGGGCAAGACCGGTAAATAAACCGCTCTCACATAACTGGAGCATAATATCATAATATCTTTTATATACTTCTTCTATGTTCTTGCTTTCCCAAATCTCTTTTTGTCCCATATGGTCAAATCCCCAGCCATCGATCCAATGCACAGAGCCTGTAAGAAAATCAAAATCAAATTTATCAAGAATATCTGCCAGAACATCAGCAGTTTCAGGAATATAACAGACTTCAAGACCAAACTTAACTTTTACAGGGTATTTAGTATCCTTTACCCTTTTAATAAAGCTAATGTACTCGTCTATTGAACCATTCATTCTTTTTGTTATCCAGTTATTCTGAAAACTGTTATATGACTTTATTGGTTCGTATACTCTCTCAAACTCTGTAAATTGATGAGTATGTTCAAGCATGTATATCTCATCAAGCCCTGCAGCTTGTGCGACTTTAATGAATCCCTCAAAAAAATCAATATTATAGCCTATAGGATTTCCATGTAAAAAGTGTATATGTACGTCTCTCATTATTCATTCCTCCAAGGCTCAGTTCACTCGCGAGCGCGGAAACTTCAAATCATCTGGTCCTTACAAATTCAAGTTTACATAACTTGATTATACCTTTACGAAGAACAAAAATCAAGCACCCACAGTTATTTCTGCAGGTGCTTGAGGTGGAGCAGGTAAAGGGAATCGAACCCTCCTATTGAGCTTGGGAAGCTCACGTTCTACCGATGAACTATACCTGCGTGTTTGGCTGTTCTTTTATTCTAGTACAAAGCGCGGGAAATTGCAAGAGGAATCTGTGGAGGACGCCGCTTTTTTGTCCGACATTTTTCGCCTGGGAAAAAGCAGACCGCTTGCCCGGGGAGGGCAGGCGGTCTGTGGTGATTATCACTTAGGAAATCAATTATCCAGCGCGAATTCCTCTGCGGTGCCGGTGAGGCCGAGGCTCGGGATGGGCTCGGGGCGCTCACAGCGGGAGGTCATTTCGTAGATCTCGCCGGAGTCGCCGCTCTTCCAGATGCCGTGGATGACCTCAAAGGCGTGGTAGCCAAGGTCGCAATCGGCACGGGGACGGCGGTTGTTGCGGATGGCGTACGCCATATCCGCCACGCCGAGACCGCGGGAGCTCTCGCGGAACGGATGGGTGATCGGCAGGGTGTAGGACAGCGGGTCCGTAAACCATGCGCCGGGTTCCTTGTCATTCAGGTTCGGATCCAGCGGAACGCCGCCGTTGCGGATGATCTTCACACTGCCGCCGAAGAAGTTCGGGTCGTTCAGGATCAGGATACCCTGCGTGCCCATGATCTGGAAGAAGAAACGGCAGGCGGAATCGGAGGTGATCAGCATGGTGCCGTGGGCACCGCTTTCAAACTCCAGTGCGCCGGCAATGGAGGTCGGCGTATCGATGTGCACCGGCTCCTTATAGAGCGGGTGGCGCGGGTTGCGGTAGATGCGGTCCGGGTACATGGTCTTGCAGAAGCCGCCCACGCGCTTGATAGGACCCATCAGGTTGATGATGTTGTGCAGATAATAGCCGCCGAAATCATACGGAATGCCGCCGCCCGGATGGAGCACGAACATGAAATGATCGGGATCGAGATCCACCATGTCGCCGTCCATCTGGTAGTTGGAGGAATAGCAGCAGGTCATCGCGACCGGTGTGCCGATGAGACCGTCGTCGATCGCCTTACGGGCGGTCTGCCAGCTGGCGCCGAGGAAGGTATCCGGGGCGATGGTGTAGTTCACGCCCTTTTCGCGGGCCAGCTTATAGAGCTCCTGACCTTCTTCCCACGTGACCGCCATCATCTTTTCGGAATACACGTGCTTGCCGGCGAGAATCGCCGCCTTGGAGACCTCATAATGGGATTCCGGACAGGTGAGGTTCACGACGATCTCGATTTCCGGATCGTTGTAGATCTCCTCGTTCGTCATGACCTTGAGGTTGTACTGCTCCGCCAGATAAGCGGCGCGCTCCGGAATGCGGTCGGCGCAGGCCACGAGATCGATGATATGATACTTGTTCGCGAGGTTCGGCGCGTACGTATTCTTACAGATGGTGCCGCAGCCGATGATCGCGGTTTTGACTTTTTTGATTGCAGGCATGATGGGGTTCCTTTCCGGCAATTACAGACCGAATTTCACCATGTTGTTGTAGCTGACCTGCAGGCAGTCGAACGGATCCTTGCCGTAGCAGTTGTCCTGCTCCACGATGCAGGAGCGGGCTTCGGTCTGGCGGCAGGCTTCTATGATAGCCGGCCAGTTCAGGCTGCCTTCGCCCACTTCGCCAAAAGCCTTGATGACTTCCTCAATGTAGGAAGCGCCGCCGATGATCTTGTAATCCTTGAAATGGACAAGGGGCAGACGGCCCTTGCACTTCAGAATGTATTCCACCGGGTTCTTGCCGCCGGACTGCATCCAATGGGTATCCATGCAGTACCAGAACGCTTCCGGGTCGGTCTCCTTGAAGAGCAGATCCCAGCCGGTCTCGCCGTCACCCAGCGCAAAGAATTCCAGTGCATGGGTGTGGTACAGCAGGTGGAGGCCTTCCTTCTTCAGTTCGGCACCGATCTTGTTGATGCCCTCGGCAAACTGCAGGTAACCCTCGCGGCTTTCACGCAGCGGAACGGGCAGTGTGCCGATGGAAACGAGGTCGGTCTCGTAGAAATGTGCAGTCTCGATGGCCTTCTTCAGGGCTGCGGGATCGTTGAGCATCTGCTCGTAATCGCCGCCGGTGGATTCAAAGGTGAGGCCGAGGTCCTTCAAGAGGGCCTTGTGCTCCACATCAGAGCACTTCCAGCCATAGGTCTGTACGCTGTTGTAGCCCATGCCGGCGATCTTGCGCAGCGCGAGCTCGTATTTTTCCTGGGTGTCGATGTGTTCGCGTACGGTGTAGATCTGTACGCCTTTGCGCATATTCTGCATAATATTGTTCCTTTCTCAGAGAAGATGAAAAGATTACAGCACGTAGCCGGTTTCCTTCATGTTGTAGTAAGCGGCGGTCAGGGTCTCGAGCTGTGTCAGGTTATACTGGAAGTCCTGCTCCACGATGGCATGCTTCATGCCCATTTCGGAAGCGGTCTTCAGGCAGCCGGCCAGATTCAGAACGCCGGTGCCCGGTGTGGTGAAGCGCGGCATGGAAGAGGGGTGACCATCGGGACGTGCTACGGCGCCGGGGACGAAGTCCTTGATATGTACCGCAAAGAGGCGGTCGCCGAGGCGCTTCATGAATTCCACCGGATCATAGCCGGCGTAGGTGACCCAGCCGCAGTCCACTTCAAACTTCATGGTGGGGGTGTTTTCGATCATCAGGTCGATGACCGGGCGGCCTTCCACGCACTGCACGAATTCCGCGTCATGGTTGTGGAAGCAGTAGGTGAGACCTTCTTTTTTCAGTTCCTGTGCCACTTTTTCAAAGCGCTCAGCCTCGCGCAGGATCATATCCATGGTGGGGTAGGGTGCGTCGTTGCTGAAACGGTGTGCACCGGCAACGCCGCAGTAGCAGGTGACCTGCTCTACGCCGACAGCGTGTGCGTTTTGGATCAGCTGGCCGATATCCACATCGGCAGAACCGTTGTAATGTACGGAGATGGGCTCCATGCCGATGGCCTGTACGCGCTTCAGGTTTTCGGAGACATCGCCCTTCAGGAGCATATCGCCGCCTTCAAATGCGCGGTAGCCGATCTTGGCATAGGATTCGAGTACCGGATACGGATCGCCGCCCTGGGGCAGGAAGCCGATCATTGCAGCCTTCATTTTGTTCATCAGAAAATACCTCCCAAATCATGCCTTTTGCCGGAAACGAATTTCCCGGATCAAAGCATTTAATTTCACCTTAATTATATACAAAATTATGAAAAAAGCAAGGGAAACAGGTGGTCTTTTTATGGGTTTTGCAGGGGTTCTACACACCTTACAAAATGCTTTTGTAAAATTTAGCGATGTTTTTACTTGAAAGGCGGTCGGTTTTTCAGTATGATAAAATAAATTGTTCGTACAAGTTACAGATGGCGTGCGCGACGGATTTTCTGCCTGCCAAGAAAGAGAAAGGACGGAAACTTTATGGATACAAATCAAATTTACACCTGCATTGCCGCCGGTGAAGCCGTGGTCGGTCTGGAGCTGGGCTCCACCCGCATCAAGGCGATGCTTATTGCCGCGGACGGCACACCGCTGGCTTCCGGCAGCTATGACTGGGAGAACAGACTCGAAAACAACATCTGGACATACCATCTGGACGATGTCTGGACCGGTGTGCAGACGGCGTATAAAAATTTGGCCGATTCCGTGGAAGAGAAATACGGCGTGAAGCTCACCAAGGTGAAAGCGCTGGGCTTCTCCGCCATGATGCACGGCTATCTGGCATTTGACAAGGACGATAACCTGCTGGTGCCGTTCCGCACCTGGCGCAACACGATGACCGAGCAGGCTGCGGCTGACCTGACCGAGCGTTTCGGCTTCAACATTCCGCAGCGCTGGAGCATCGCGCACCTGCATCAGGCCATTCTGAACGGCGAAGAGCACGTGAAGGACATCGC
>JAFQWC010000044.1 GCA_017407665.1 Clostridia bacterium
AGCTCTGCGAGTGGAAAGGGGTAAAGATCATAGAAGCTGAGGCGTGCCCAAACCACATACATCTATACTTGGAAATACCGCCGAAAATATCAGTGTCACACTTTATGGGGTATTTGAAAGGAAAAAGTAGCACGATGCTGTATGAGCAATTCGGCGAACTGAAATACAAGTACCGAAACAGAGAATTTTGGTGCCGCGGATACTATGTGGATACAGTTGGGAAGAATGAAAGCCGAATTGCGGAGTACGTAAGAAATCAACTGAAAGAAGATGAGATGGGAGAACAATTAAGACTTCCGTCAAACAGCCCGTTTACGGGCAACAAGTAACAGTCTTCGCGCAAGTGGCAGACCGTACTTACACGTTTGACGTGTTGCGAGGAAAGTAAGGGCTTTGCCCGCAAAGTGACAACCACCAGCTACGCTGGTGGTTGTGTTCATTATCTGTGTTCCAATTTTACAACGGAACGGCCTATGCGCCGTTCCGTAACGTACCCACCGCCGCACGGCAAGGTTTCTCCACCCGCGAGGCGGGCGGATGATATCCGCCCCTACGGTGGGGCAGCCTACGCCGTCGTGCGGGAGGCTATCAGCCTCCCGCACCTGAGACCTGATTCTGACAAAAAAATCCCGCCCTGTGGCTCACAGGGCGGGATCGCCTTATTCTTTTCGCAGAACCTTCTTCTGCCACGACCGTTTGCCGCATTGCGGACAGCGCAGATAGCGCGTCCGGTTGACGTGTATGGCAAAAAACACGCTTTTGTACGCCGGAACGTGCCGCTGGCCGCAGTGCTTGCACGCGTAATACCCCGCGGTCTGCTCGATCCGCAGCATGAACGGCGTTGCGACGAGCAGCGGCACCAGCCCCGCCAGCACCAAAACCGTCGCGATCCACTCTTTCATCGGAACGATCGATGCGACAATTACGGCCGTTACCAGTGGAATCAGGCATACGATCCCCGTGACCAGTTCCATCGTCAGCAGGCGCCGATCGGCCCGCTCTTTCTGCCGGATCAGCTCCAGCACGTTTTCTTCCATCTCTTTCTGATACCGTTCCATTGGAATGACCTCCCCACACAGTAGCTCGTTGACGCTGATTTTCAGGATCGCGCACAGCTCCAGCATGAGCGACGAATCCGGCATCGCGCGGCCGGTCTCCCATTTTGAGACGGCGCGGTCGGTGACGCCGAGTTGCTCGGCCAGCTGCGCTTGCGTGCAGCCCGCCATCTTTCTGCGCGCGGCGATGAATTTCCCGATTTTCACTTGATCCATCCCGTTCTCTCCTTTCGCATTCAGGATAACAGATTTTAGGGCAGAAAAACACGTACCTTCGGTTGAATGGGGAGAAATCAACCGAAGGTAGAGTTTGGAGGATGCGGATGTGGTCAGTCGATGATCTCGTAGGAGAACATCTCGTAGTGCAGGCGCGTGCCGACGTCGGCTCCGGCCGGCAGCAGCGCCAGCGCGATGAAAACGTCCTCGCTGCATGCGCCCGATTCATCGCGCAGATAGGCGTATTCGCCTTCGATTTTGACGAGAAGATAGTCTTTCGGTTCCATATAGGCCTCCTTGGGTGGTTTCCGGATGGGAGATGAGCTGCGTTTGCTGCGGGTGGAGACACCTCGCCGTGTGGCGGTGGGTGCGTTGCGGGAGGGCGCAGAGGCCCTCCCCTACGGTGGTTAGGGGAATCGCGGCGGCAAACGGTTGCCGCGGGGCGGGACGGGAGACCCGTCCCCCACGGCCCGCAGAAATATCTGTGTATCGTAGGGCGGGGGCTTGCTCCCGCCGTTTGTAACGGGTGGAGAAGCCTTACCGTGTGGCGGTGGGTGCGTTCGGGCGATTCGTGAATCGCCCCTACGGCGAAGTCGAAACGGTCGGCGGTGGGGGTGTCTTTATGATAGCACAACAACGGATATGCCGTCAAGAGATCAAGATTTTCAGCAGGAATAGAGCATATTTACCTCGTGGCAGCCGTCTTCGTCGACGACGTCCGTCTCCGTAAATCCGATTTTTTCGTAGAGATGCTTTGCGCGGTCGTTGCCCCAGAGATAGGTCGTCGACAGTTCGGTCATTCGAAACGTCTCCTGCATGAAGCGGATAAAGGCAAGCAGCGCCGCCGTGCCGTAGTGGCGGTTTTGGCAGCTTTGATCGATCGCGTAATTCCAGAGGAAAAATGCGCCTTCGGCATATTTTTGCACCATGATAAAGCCGATCAGCTGCTCCTCGGCGTAAATATCGAAGGCGAACACGTTTTCTTTCCGGCACGCCGCTTCGATCCGTTCTTTGGAGGAAAGCTGCCGGGCGTCTTCGGGCGAGAGCGATATCTTCATCGATGTTGACGGGCAAAACGTCATCGTAAAACACTTCCTTTGGGTGAATCGAGCAAATGATGGACAGGCATATTGAAGATAACATTGATACATAAACTGCCCTCATGCCGCATCCGACGGTCAACTGAAATTCGATTGACACTGACCGTGTCTTATGATATCATGGTGATGTTACAAGAATTTGGATGAAGGGCGGTGAACGAAATGATGAAAGAATCATACAGA
>JAFQWC010000011.1 GCA_017407665.1 Clostridia bacterium
AGGAAGCATCGTGGAAGAATGCGCCTGCGAACAGGGCGATGACCGGCAGCTTTGCGCCGCAGGGCATGAACGGAGCGAGCATTGCGGTAGCGCGGCGCTCACGCTCATTTCGGATGGTACGGGAAGCCATAACGCCCGGGATCGCACAGCCTGTGCCGATGACGAACGGGATCACGGACTTGCCGGAGAGGCCGACCTTCTTGAAGATCGGATCCAGAACGACGGTAGCGCGAGCCATGTAGCCGCAGTCCTCCAGCAGAGCGATGAGGAAGTACATGACCATGACGAGCGGCAGGAAGCCGACAACGGCGCTGACGCCGCCGATGATGCCCTCCGTCAGCAGAGCGACCAGGAATGCGTTGCCGCCCTCCAGCAGGCCGCCGACCCATTCTTTGAACATATCGATCAGGGTCACAAGACCCGGAATGGCAAAACCATTGGAGAATTCATAGCCTTCTGCGATCCACGGACCAACCCATGCCTGGGAGATCTGGAACACGAGGAACATGACAACGGCGAAGATCAGCAGGCCGCCGACCGGGTTGGTCAGAACTGCGTCAATGGCATCCTGTGCATTTCTGTTGCGGGTCAGGACCTTGCGGGTCTCCACCCTGGAGACGATCTTGTTGACAAAGGCAAAGCGCTTGCGGTCCGCTGCGATCACAACCTGCTTGTCGGTCAGGTCGATCTCACCCTGCCGGTACGGTGCCTTCTGGCCCTTGCCTTTCAGAGACACGGCGGTCTTGACCAGCTGCTCCAGACCGTTATCCCCGCGTGTGGTGGAAATCGTTTCCACAACCGGACAGCCCAGCGCTGCGGACAACGCCTTGGTATCGATCTTCGTTTCCTTCGCGGCGTTTACGTCGGACTTATTCAGCGCGACGACGACCGGGATGCCCAGTTCCATCAGCTGTGTGGTGAAGAACAGGCTGCGGCTCAGGTTCGTGGCATCGACGATGTTGATGATCACATCGGGATTTTCGCCCTGAATGTATGTGCTGGTGACGCTCTCTTCGGAAGTGAAGGGAGACATGGAGTACGCACCCGGCAGGTCAACAGCGATCAGCTCTTCCTCCCCCGCCCAGTAGCTCTTCTTGATAGGACTCATTTTCTTCTCAACGGTAACGCCCGCCCAGTTGCCGACCTTTTCATTTCTGCCGGTCAGCGCGTTGTACATGGTGGTCTTACCGCTGTTCGGATTGCCCGCAAAAGCAATTCTCATGGATTTTTCCTCCTCTGGTTCTCTTGTCTTCAAAATATATTTTAACAGTTTATCTACTGTAAAAACCCATTTTTATCCGTTAGTCTACACTAACTGCATCCCTCAAAAAAATTCGTATTTCTACGAATTCTTTTTTATAAATTACGGTTCAATGATGATCGCTTCGGCAAGCTGATTATCTATGTTGTAACGGCCATCCTTAATGGAAACCGTACAGCCGCCGCGCCGGCGGGAGACAACCGTGATGGGCTCACCGCTGTAACAGCCGAGAGAAAACAGAAATGCATCCAGCTCCTCATCGTCCGTGATGATGTCCCGAATAATATATTCTTTTCCGACTTCCGCCATACTCAGATTCATACAAATTCACCTTATCTCAAATCACTTGAATCAAAAATCATATTCGGATCACCGATTAGCATCGACTAATTAGTCTTCGCTAACCACCCATAAGTATGATACTCTTCGGCCCGGAATTTGTCAATACCTTCCTTGAATAAAATTTTAAATCTGTTCAGATAAGCCTGAACACCCATGGACATCCGCGTCTTTTCATGATATGATTTTTATGAAGGAGGAATTCAAATGGAAAACAAACATCATGTTCCGCAAAATGTAATTGATGCATTTCATATGATGTGGGACACATTTCCGGAGCGAGCACGCCTGATCCATAAGGACCGTACTGTTCTTGCGGTCAACCGAGCGGCCGAAAAAATCGGAATGACTGCCGGCAGTCATTGTTATGATGGCAGTCCGAGAAGCGCACACCGCGGATGTCTCGCAAATAAAGCACTCCGTGAAAACGCCGGTATGTATTCCGCCTCTCCCGAAGGTACACGCATGCCCTTTTGGATTCCGGTCGATGGAGTGCCCGATGTGTACGTCCACTTCTCGATCCCCTCGCCTGTAGTTCCCGCCTCCGATACCGAGAAAGGTAACGAATAGTCGTAAAGAAGAAAAGGGGGCGTTGCAAAATGCAACGTCCCCCTTAGAAATATGCAGGGACAGTTTCTGTCCCTGCATATTTCGTTCCAATTATACGCGAAAGGGGCTCCAAGACCGCCCCTTTCACACTATCCCCGCCAGGAGATAGCGACTCTATTACATACTATTCCATTTTACAACAGACCCTTTTTGGTTTATTCAGTTCTTTATTTCTTTCTCTGCGGGATCAGGAAAATGGACACCAGCATACTCACGAGCAGCAGGTACGGGTAGAACAGGAACTGCATGATCTCAAATGCGGTGATCGCATGACCCATTTCGGCCACGGCGGAAATCGCCACCAGCATCTGTGCGCCGTACGGGATAATGCCCTGAAAAATACAGGAGAACGTATCCAGAATGCAGGCGGAGCGTTTTGGTGTAATGCCGTAATCCTCGCTCATCTGCTTCGCGATGGGGTTTGCCATAACAATGGCCACGGTGTTGTTGGCGGTTGCGATATCCATCGCGCCGACCAGCATACCCATGCCAAGCTGACCGCCCTTCTTGCCGCGGAACACACGCTGAATGAAGGAGAGGAGAGCTTCGAAGCCGCCGAATTCGCGGATGAGTGCACACATCGCCGCCACGAGGACCGCCACCATGGCCGTTTCAAACATACCGGCTGCACCGGAGCCCATATTGGCCAGCAGCTCTGTGCCGGCGGTCTGACCGGAAGCCATCATAATGAGTGCACCGGAGAAAATACCCACCAGCAGCACCACGAACACGTTGATGCCGATAACGCCGCCGAAGAGCACCAGCACATAGGGGATGATCTGCACGAGATTGTACTCGCCCACCACTTCCTTCGGGGTAGCGGACAGGGACAGAACCAAAATAATGATGAGCGACACCACGGCTGCCGGCAGAGCGATCCAGAAGTTGCCGCGGAATTTATCCTTCATCGCGCAGCCCTGACCGTTGCAGGCGGCGATGGTCGTATCGGAGATAAAGGAGAGGTTGTCGCCGAACATTGCGCCGCCGACGATCGTGCCCACGCACAGCGGGATGCTGAACGCGGAAGCCTGCGCCACCTCTACCGCAATCGGGGCAAGCAGGGTGATCGTACCCACGGAAGTGCCCATCGCCGTGGAAACAAAGCACGCGACGAGGAAGAGCACCGCGACCGCAAAGCGCGGCGGGATCACGGAGAGCATGAAATACGCCACACTCTGTGCGCTGGAGCGGCCAACAACGCCTACAAAAGCGCCGGCCACAAGGAAGATGAGCAGCATGGTGATGATGTTCTTATCGCCCACGCCGTGGCCCATGATCTCCAGCTTTTGATCGAACGAGAGCTTTCTGTTCTGCAGACAGGCCACCAGAATAGCCGCCAAAAAAGCAATAACAATGGGGACTTTATAGAAGCCCATTTCAATTTTCAGTGCGTACTCAAAGATCAGACCTAAGCCCAGATACAGCACCAAAAACACACCGATGGGCAAAAGTGCCTTCGGATTTCCTTTTTTCATGTTCTTTCCTCCATTTTCGCCGAAATGCCTCCGGCAAAGCAATTTTATCCTACTTTACCATATACAGGGGGATAAAGTCAAGAAATGCAGCATTTATGATATCCTACTGTTTACGGATAAAAATTCGGCATGGGTTCTTCCGGGTATTTCCCCTGCATATTCAGCACGTACGGCCATTTGCCCGTGTCCTCCACAAGAAAGCCGTAAATCAGCCCCATATGCCGGTGCCAATGCCGGAACTGCCCGAGGATCAGCCGAAAGCGCGACATGGCGCAGCCTTCCGGTGTTTTAACAAGATCGCTGTCCTCCAGCGTGACGATGTAGGCGCCGATCTTTCTGCGGATCTTCGTCAGATAACGCAGCATTTGTTCGCGGCTGAGCCCATCCGTTTCCGGCACGACGTTCAGGTCCGCGAGGCCGGGCTCGTGGAAATCGGGATCTTTGTAGGCCGGGTCGCAGGGATTCACATACCACCGGTCCATGGAATACAGCGTATGGTAGACATACTTCCACATGGGCAGTTCATCGTAGCGCTTGTTCCAGAGTGCATCCGGAATGCAGCGGATGAGGTTTTCCGTCTCCCACAGCGCGCGATCCGTCAAAAAACGAATGTCATCACAAAGTGTCACAGTGCACACCTCATTTCAGAACGGACTTTTTATATACCATGTTGGCTGTCTGATACGTTGCCTCAAACGCCGGCTCGTCAAAGCCCGCCGGGTGCGGCTTGCCTTCGAGTTCACCCGTCAGAAGCAGCGTGCACAGGTGCAGCATATCGTCGATCTTCTCATAGCTGTTCGGAATATAGGTGGGATAGTAATACGTGCCGCCCTCCTGCCGCTTGTGTCCGCCGAGGAATGCGAGCTCTGTATAGCCCGGCTGCTGCAGCTTTTCTTTCACACGCAGGAGATTCTCCCGGTATTCGCTGATGGGCAGTGCCATGGGCACCTGCATCCACAGGCCGAGGGCATCGCCGGTAAAGAGGCATTTGTGGGTACGATCCACAAACAGGACGGAACCCGGTGTATGGCCGCCCAGCTCCAAAACTTCGATCTCCACGCCGCCCAGGTCGATCACATCGCCGTCGCGGATATCGATCACATCCTCCGCAGTGGAGGTGTTCTGCGGCATCATACCGCGCATCCGGTCCATCAGCGGGATGTCCTTTTTGGACATATAGAATTTGCCGAATTTGTGGCTCAGCGCCATGTGGTCGCCGTGTGCATGCGTGACCGCCAGCTCCACCGGCAGCGGCGTGAGAGCTTTTACGACCTCCGGCAGGCTCGGGCCGCCGAGACCGGTATCGATGAGCAGCGCTTTCTCGCGACCCTCCACAAGGTACATCGAATCGCTGTTGAAATCTTCTATGTAGAACACGCCGGGACAGATCATCTCCACCTCGTACCGGTCAAAGGCGGATTTCGAGAACATCCACTCCAGGGCTTCCTTGTGGCTGTATGCCGCGATCCAGGACGCATGGGGATGGGTGTTCCACGTTTCTTTCATATAGTCTGCCGGGTACTCGGTGTAATGGACATCCGGATTGCCGGAAGAGCGCAGGGAGGAGATCACCTGCCGTGTGCCCACGCCTCTCGCACCGTGGGGCGAACGGTATTCGCCCGTCACCGGTACCACGGGATCATCCGCCGCATGGAAGGCCCACACGGGCACGTGCTTTGCCTTGCGTACGGCAAAGGGGTCCGCATAGCCGCAGATGGGCATCGCCGCTGCAATGAGCTGCGGACTGTGGCACAGGAGATTCCATGTTCCCGCACCACCCATGGAGAGACCGGTCACATACCGGCGGCAGCCGTCGATGGGATATTCGCCGGGCAGACCGGCCAGTGTGAAAGCCAAAAGCTCCGCGAAAGCCGGCCAGGACATGCCCGCCGGGCACTGCGGTGCCAGCACAAAGCAGGGATGCTCTTTCTGCCAGTCGTCCGCTGCAAACACATCCGCGCCCGGGGTGAAATCTTTTACGAGATTCAAATCGTCGCCGCTCTCGCCCACACCGTGCAGAAACAGCACCAGCGGGTACTTTTCGCCCGGCTTCACTTCCGGCACGAACAACGCCGCGTTCAGATACATGCCCTTATGCTTCAGTTCTTTTGTGATCCATGCCATGGTCGTTCCTCCTTATTCCTCCAAAAGATACGGCAGCAGACGGTCCAGAACCACCTTGTAGCCGTTTGCAAACATATGCATACCGTCGATGGTATACTCGATTTTCTGGTTGCCCGCGTCATCCAGCAGGCAATCGAACACATCAATGTAGGTGCAGCCCAGTTCCGCGGCGAGCTTTTCGAGATCGGCATTGACCGCGATCAGCTCGGCGTTCGTGCGCACGCCGAACATATTATCCAGCCATTCCTGCTCCATCCACGGGATCTCCCGATTCACCGGGTAATAGCTGAGCACATAGATCTTCGTTTCCGGCAGGCGCTCCCGGATCTGCTCCAGGATTTTCCGGTAATTGGCAATCAGCTTTTCGCGCGTGTAACCGGGACGGCTGATGTCATTTGTACCGATGTTGATGAACACCTTGCGGGGCTCGAGCTCAAAGACCGATTCCTCCATGCGCTTCATCAATCCTTCGGTCACATCGCCGCCGATGCCGCGGTTGTACACGCGGATGCGCGGCTCCACATTCTGCAGCATCTCGCTGATCGGAAACTGCTCGCACAAAGAGGAACCCGTGAAGACGATCTCACCCTTCTTCGCCACCTGATTCAAACAGTGGAAATTTTTAACTTTGATATCAAAGAAATTCACTTGTACAGCACCTCCGCAAACCTTTTTTTCATCATAGCATAATTTTTTTCCGTGCGCAAGAATTCCGCCCCTCCCGGGCAAAATAAAAGACAGGATACGGATTTTCAAAAACGCACCCTGTCTCACTGCTTATTTCTTCAGATTGTAGGTTCTTAAAAGCCGGTCCACATCATCCTCCGAGCGGATCTCGCTTTCATGCTCGGAGAGATAGGCTTTCACTTCATCCGGCAGATCTCTGAAATCCAGCCGGCTGTTGAACAGCGCCACGCCGAACGGATAATTGTCCGAACCCCATAAGCCGAAATTGTTGCTGCCATTCGGAAACATAAAATCACCTCCAGCGCTATTGTGCGCGCCGGAGGTGACATCATGCCTGGTAATGATTACTGACCGATCTGCTCAAAGAACTTGGCGTGGATCGCGGAAACGGCCATCGGGCCCATTTCCTTATCGATGAGCACGGAGATCTTGATCTCGCTGGTGGCGATCATCTGGATGTTCACATTGGCCTCAAACAGAGCCTCGAACATATCGGAAGCTACGCCCGGGTGAGACTCCATACCGGAACCGACGATAGACACCTTAGTGACGTTATCATCCGCGATGACGCCGGTGGCGCCGAGGGTCTCGATATAGGACTGCATCAGCTCAATGGCAGCATCCATCTTGTCCTTCTCCACGGTGAAGCTGATGTCCTTTGTGCCGTTGCGGCCGATGGACTGCAGAATGATATCGACGTTGATGTTCTTCTGTGCCAGCTTACTGAAAATGCGGAACGCATAACCCGGCTTATCCGGAACACCCATGACCGAGATTCTCGCAACGTTATCGTCCTTTGCCACACCGCTGATCAGCATTTTTTCCATATTGGTAACCTCCTTGACAATGGTTCCCTTGGCTCTGGTCAGGCTGGAGAGAACCTCTAGTTCAATGTGATATTTCTTGGCCATTTCAACCGAACGGTTGTTGAGCACCTGTGCGCCCAGAGTCGCCAGTTCCAGCATTTCGTCGTACGAAATGACATCCAGCTTTCTGGCTGCCGGAATCTTGCGCGGATCCGCCGTGTAAACGCCGTCCACGTCGGTATAGATCTGGCACAGGTCTGCGTGCATGGCTGCTGCAATGGCCACGGCACTCGTGTCACTGCCGCCGCGGCCGAGGGTGGTCATGTCGTCATATTTATTGACGCCCTGGAAACCGGTAACGATGACAATATTCTTTCTGGACAGCTCTGCGCTGATGCGTTCCGGATTCACGCGCTTGATGCGAGCGCTGCCGTATGCGGTGGATGTGGTGAAACCGGCCTGCCAGCCGAGCAGCGAAACGACCGGATAACCCAGACGCTCGATGGCCATGGCCAGAAGGGAAGCAGAAATCTGCTCGCCGGCTGTCAGAAGCTGGTCCATCTCGCGCTTGGAGGGGTTCGGATTCAGCTCCTTTGCTTTTTCGATCAAATCATCGGTGGTATCGCCCTGTGCGGACACCACGACCACCACGTCATTGCCTTCACGATACTTGCTTGTTACGATATCGGCCACGTTGAAAACACGTTCGGCATCCCGCACGGAGGAACCGCCGAACTTCTGAACGATCAATGCCATACTCCATTATCCTTTCTGCGGGGCACGCTTTATGGGACAGGGCTGCACACACAGCCCACCGGCCGCCCCGAAGCCGGATTGATGCGGAAACCCGCTGATTTACTCGATAATGATGCGCGCACCCTGCGGGTCTGCGTGCAGAATTTCAATACGCCAGCCATGTACGCCGCGATCCTCCAGATGCGAAGCGCACATTCTGCCGAATTCCTCCGCGCCGGCCGTATCGATCATGGAAATGATCGTGGGACCGGCACCGCTGACGTATGTACCCAGAGAACCCAGCTCATAGCTCATGCGGAACACATTGTCGTAATTCTCGATGAGGCCGGAACGGTACGGCTGATGGATGCGGTCCTGCACCGCCACACGGAGATTCTGCAGGTCGCCGGAGAACAGGGACGCCGTCATCAGCGCGGAACGGGACAGATTGTACACGGTATCTTCTCTGGAATAGACCGGCGGCAGCACACCGCGGGCCTTTTCGGTTTTGAGCTCGAACGGCGGGATCATCACCGCGAAGCTGATCTTCTCCGAGACCGGCACGCTGACGCTGTACACGCGCTTACCTTCCATGGCGGAAGCCACGAGGCCGCCGGAAATCGCCGGGCTGGTGTTATCGGGGTGGCCTTCGATCTGCGCCGCCAGATTGATCAGGTCGGACTGGGACATCGGGGAACCCAGCATACGGTTGGCACCCAGAAGACCGGCCACAATGCAGGCCGAGCTGCTGCCGAGGCCGCGAGCCATGGGAATATTGTTTTCCTGAATGATGCGCAGGCCCGGAAGTTCTTTGCCGCAGATCTCATACAGATGCTTTGCGGCCCAGTAGATCAGGTTGGATTCATCGGTGGGGACCACAATGTCATCCACCGTCGTGATCTCCAGCGCATCCGATTCCTCCATCCATACACGGTTGTACATGGTGAGGGCGATGCCGAGGGCATCAAAACCGGCACCGAGATTGGCGCTGGTCGCAGGTATATCGATTCGGATCATATCAAAATGTCCTTTCTGTTAATAATCGGAGATGCGGATGCAGTTCAAAACCTGAACATTGTCCTTCTCGAGCAGCGCACGTTTGGCAGCAAGTTCGGCTTCCGTCAAGCCGGAAACCACAAAGCCGGCCTCGCCCGCCTGCGGATTCTTCGCCAGTAGACGCTTCGCGCCGGGGAAGATTGCCTCCGCCGCCGCAAATGCCGCGTCGCCGGTCTCGCCGGTCACACGCACATAGACATCGGTCTCCACAGCGCCGAAATCAGCCACATAATCCGGCTTCGCATCCTCCCAGAAGAGGTATTTGCGCGCCTTGAAATGCTTTACGCAGTCGATGACATCGGCCACCACGGCACTTGCGGTGGGCAGCTTGCCCGCGCCCTTGCCGTAGAACACCACGTCGCCGGTGGCGTCGCCGCGTACCATAATGCCGTTGAAGACATCATCCACGCTGGCCAGCTGACTGCCGCGATGCACCAACATGGGACATACCATAATATGCACCTGTCCGTTTTCGAGCATCTTAACGGAGCCGATCAGTTTGATCACGCCGCCCCAGACATCCGCGTAGTCCACGTCCTGCAGGGTGATTTTTGTGATGCCCTCTGTGTGTACGGACTGCGGATACACGTGTGTACCGAACGCGAGCGATGCGAGAATGCAGATCTTGCGGCAGGCGTCAAAGCCTTCTACGTCCGCACTGGGATCACGCTCTGCATAACCCAGCTGCTGCGCGAGCGCCAGAGCATCCTCGAAATTCATCTGCTCGCGGATCATTTTTGTCAGAATAAAGTTTGTGGTGCCGTTGAGGATACCGGCGATCTCCGTCACCTCATTGGCTGCGAGGCACTGGCTGATGGGACGAATGATCGGGATACCGCCGCCCACGCTGGCCTCAAACAGGAAGTTCAGATTGTTTTCCTGTGCAATGCGCAGCAATTCCGCGCCCTTGGCCGCCACGAGTTCTTTATTGGACGTGACGACGCTCTTGCCGTTTTCCAGACACGCTTTTACATAGTCGTAAGCCGGGTGCAGACCGCCCATGACTTCCACGACGATCTTTACGTCCGGGTCATTCAGGATCTTCTGAAAATCCTTTGTGAACAGATCGCTGTACGGCAGATCCGGAAAATCCCGAAGGTCCAGAATATGTTTGATCTTGATTTCTTCTTTGGCACGTTTGGTGATGCTTTCCGTATGCGTGGTCAGAACCTCCAGCACACCGGAACCCACCACACCGTGGCCCAGAACCGCAATATATGCCATTTCCTTATCCCTTCCCTTGCATCAGCCTACGATGCTGTCGATTTTGATGACACCCTGCACATCAAACAAGCGCTTCAAAAGCTCGTCAATTTCGATGCTCATGTTTTCACTGCGTGCCGAAACCGACACGAACGCCTTACCCTTCACCGGAATATTCTGGTTAATGGTGAGAATGTTGGCATTGGCTTTGTAAAACACGGTGAGCAGGTTCATCAGAACGCCCGGTTTATCGATCAGCACGACCTGCACGGTCATGATGGAACCGGTTTCTTTTTTCGTGTACGGGAAAACCGCGTTCTTATACTTATAATAGACGCTGCGGGAGATCCCGGCTAATTTTACGGCTTCGGATGTATTGGAAGCTTCTCCGGTTTCCAGAAGCTGGTTCACTTTAACCACTTTCTGGTAGACTTCGGGCAGAACGCTTTCCTCAATCAGCAAATAGGATGTATTGTTCATTGTCCATCTCCTGAATACGTTTGTATGGCGAATGTGAACACTATACCACATTCAAATCGAAAATGCAAGACATAGGACGAAAAAAGTCCGTCCCGAAAAGACAGGACGGACTTTTAAGTCTTAGATTGAATCAAATCGGCCGGTCACGCTGCCGGCGGGTCCTCTGCAGGAGGATCTGCGGGCGGGGGTGTTGCGGGCACCGGAGTAGGATCTGCCGGCGGCGGTGTCGGCGCTGCGGTCGGTTCTGCCGTAGGTGTCGGCTTTGCCGTAGGTGTTGGTTTTGCGGTAGGCGTAGGTTTCGCTGTGGGCGTTGCGGTCGGAGACGCGGTCGGCGTCGGGGACGGGGTCGGAGACACGCTGGGTGACGGAGACGGGCTGTTGTTCTTCTCGGTCACGTGATCCGTTGTGCCGTCGCAGCGGCCGGGGAGATTACCTCTGGAATACCAGCCGTACGCTCTGTCCGGGCACTTGTCCTCATCCTTGGAGATCAGCTTACCGCTGTCTCTGCAGAACTCCATGCGCACCACATTGTCGCTGAGCACATACTGACCGCTGTGCAGCAGATCATTGTAGTTCTCATCCAACCAATTGATGATATTCTTGTACATCATCTTGGCACCGTTTGTATCCTCAATACGGCTCTTCGTGTCATGGCCGTTCCATACGCCGCAGATGACGGACGGTGTTGCGCCCATGTACCAGATATCGCACTGGTCATCGGTGGTACCGGTCTTGCCGATCTGATCCAGACCGGAGCGGTACACCTGATTTGCCGTAGCATACGCACCCTCCACACCGTGAATGGGCAGATGCAGGAGCTTATTCATAATGGTTGCCGTGTCCAGAGAGATCGCCTGTTCCGGGACGCGGTCCTTGTAATCATAGAGCACGTTGCCCTCGTGATCTTCGATGCGGTACACGGTGTATGGCTCATAGTATTTGCCGCCGTTGCCGAAGATCTGATAGGCTGCGGTCATCTCTCGCACACTGACGCCGTTTTCCAGACCTCCCAGAGAAACGCCGCCCAGATTCTGGGAATCGGCCTCTGTGAGGGTGGTCATGTGCAGATTCTCCGTCAGGAACTGGAAGCAGGTCAGCGGGGACATCTGATTGACGACCTGCACGACCGGGGCGTTCAGAGATTCCGTGATCGCACGGTCGGTGTTGACGTAACCGGTTTCGGCATACTTCCGGCTAAAGTTCTGCGGGCCGGGCTTTCCCTTGCCGCCGTAGTTCGGCAGCGGCTTATCCTTCAGGGCGGAGCCGTAGGTGATATAGCCGTTTTCGATCGCCGGGGCATACACGCCGATCGGCTTGATGGAAGAACCGGGCTGATTCGTAGAGTTGGAAACCAGACTCCACTCGCGGCGGCCGGTCTTGGCTGCAATGTTGCCATCCTTGTCCAGCTTGTTGGAGTTGACAGCCAGAATGCGGCCGTCGTATTCCATCAGACAGGCAGCGGACCAGATGTCATCGTCTTTAATGAAGGTCTGCCAGTTGCTCTGCAGGTATTCTTCAAAGCCTTCCTGCAGCGCCACATTCTGCGCGGAATAGATCTTCAGGCCGCCGTTGTACATCATGTCGATGGCGGTTTGGTAATCCACATGGCAGTATTCCTGCAGCAGGGTATAGGTGTCCTTGAACACCTCTTCATCATACCAGTTCCATGTACCGAAACTGCCCGATTTGCTGTCGTCGGTCTCCTCTTCCTCTTCGGTTTCGGCGTCAAAGTCGATGCCGCGAAGTTTCAGATTCGCAGACTGCCGCATGGCCTCCTCGTATTCCGCCTTGGTGATCATGCCCTGATCGTACATCTCGTAAATGACTAGCTCGCGGCGCTCCTGATTCTTTTCCGGGAAGTAGAACACGCACAGGCCGTACGGGTTCTGCGTGGTGGCCGCAATGGTCGCACACTCTGCAATGTTGCATTCCCAGATATCCTTACCGAAATAGCCCTTGGAAGCCGCCTGCACGCCGTAATAGCCGTTGCCGTAGTTGACGAGGTTCAGATAGGCCTCGAGAATTTCATCCTTCGTGTATTTCTTCTCCAGGTTCAGCGCCATGAAGATCTCTTCCACTTTTCGCGTGATGCTCACATCGTTTTTACCGGTGAGGTTCTTGATGAGCTGCTGCGTGATGGTGGAACCGCCGTAGTTGCCGGAGCCGGTCGCCAGGCTGTACACGGCGCCCATGGTACGCTTCCAGTCCACGCCGTCGTGCTCATAGAAACGCTTGTCTTCGATCGCCACCATGGCATCCTTCATGATCTGCGGGATCTCCGTGAAATCCACGCGGGTACGGATCTCGGATGCATACAGTTTCTCGTGCTCCCGCCATTCGGCTGTGTCGACACTGTCAATATGCAGCTGATCCGTCACGTAGATCATACTGGATTCCTTCAGCTTAAAGGAGGCGAGGCTGAAGGTCATTTCCGTATCATGATAGCTCCAGATGACGGACAGCACGCTGAAACCCACCAGACAGCCGGTGATGGCACCGACCCAAAACACGGTTTTCAGGAACTTCCACAGCATGGAAAGCAGCGTGCCCGCCGTGGCACCGGCAGAACGGGCCATTTCTCCATCCGTGCGGCCCATCGGCTTTCCCGTGGTCTGCGACGTATTGTATTTGTTGATATCTTCTTTGTTCAGCACGATTAACCTCCTGTAATTCAAACCGCACGCACCGGTGGGCATGTATATTTTTGCCAATATACACCCATACTATGCGCGAAGATCTCCTTCGAACTTTTACGCGGCCCAATACCGCGAAAGGACGGTTTTTATGAACAGCTGCATAACCATTCTTCGCTCCGTTTTCTGCCGAAAAAATATCCCGTGGTTTCTACTCGGACTCCTGACGGCCCTGTTCGCGGCTTTCGTGATGTACACGCCGCAGGCCGTGCCGGCTGACGCAAACGAAACGGATTCAGTTTATTATAGCTCAATCCCAGAAGCAAGTCAAGAAAGTGTCCCCCCCGCACCGGCAAATTCAAAAAATATTAAGAATTATGTAATCTGCATTCGGGATGATTCCATTGTGATCTTTGAGGAAGACAGCAAAACCGCGCTGTACCACATCGACACTCCGGTCTCCCGCCTGCCGGATACCGACCGCCGGCTTCTCGAAACCGGCATCCGCACCGACTCCCTGGAAGCCGCCTTCAAGCTGATTGAAGACTACGAATAAGAGACTGAAGACTATGAATAGGAAAAGGACGCCCGAAAGGGCGCCCTTAAGCTTGCCGATAACCTTTCCGACCAAAGATTTCGGAGGGAAAGATCGTGTGAAAGAAAACCGTCAGGGTTGTCTTTCGCGTTCAATCGGATAGGTTACCGAACTTTTCCAAAAGTTCGGTAACCGTCGCAGTCCGGCGAAAACTTTTTCGACGGACTGAAGGACGCCCGAAAGGGCGCCCTTGCCGCATGAATTACTTCATGTTCTCTTCGTAAGACTGGATCATCTTCTTGACCATCTGGCCGCCGATGGAGCCGGCCTGCTTGGAGGTCAGGTCGCCGTTGTAACCCTGCTTCAGGTTCACGCCTACCTCGTTTGCGGCTTCCATCTTGAAGCGGTTCATTGCTTCCTTTGCCTCAGGAACCATTGTGCTGTTTCTGTTCATGTCTTTGTTCTCCTTCAATCATTTCTCGCGTTTGTTGTTACTATTTTGTTTTTCAGGAGTGGCTTTATGCCTGACACTTTTTTCTTTTTTTCGCGGGTTTTCTCGTTTCTCTGATTCCTAACAAATCACGGCTGTGCCTTTCGGCAGCGATAGAAGTGAACGATATTCAGGTTTTCCTCCATATCCAACCCATGTGAACCGCAGCCGCCGTCAATTTCATGGCAGCCATGGTCCATGGCGAAGCCCTGCAGCACATTGTGGTTTTTCCAGTGCTCGGCGATCATCGCATCGAACATGGCATAAGCCTCCGCGTTGGCGCGAAGTTCGGCCAGCGCTTCCACGCTTTCCGGGCCGAACCGGTGCATCGTGCTGTCGTAGTTCGCGTTATAAACCAAAATAAAATCGTACTGATCTTCCAAAATCAACTGGGCCGCTTTGGCATTGACTTCCTCCACGGTATCCAGAATGAAATAGTCCATTTCGCGTTCCAGAAAGATCACAGAAAGGCTGTCGCCGCGGGTGGAGACGACCGCCGGCTTTTTTCCGGCACGAATCAGCGCATCAAACAGTGTATCGATTCGAATCACCGGTTTCACATACGCCTGAATCCCATGCACTTCCGGCTGTGCACCCGTATACATGGTGCCGAAACAAACCGGCGTTACGGACGGCATTACGGTGCAGAAAGGCACGGTAATCTCCGTCTTCGACTTGACCTCACGCAGCAGCGGCGCGTATTTCTCGCAGATCCACTGCGCGATCGCGTCCGGATTGTACATAAAAATGCGATCTGCTTTCCCGCCGCCCAGTTTTTCATCGACGTAGCCGCACAGGGCTTTGGAGGGTTCTGCCGCCTGCGCCGGTGCCTCAATGCCCATCGCATAAGCGAGTGCGGCACAAAGGGTATCCAGAGAATGTTCGTTTTTCATATGCCTTCACCTCAAAGATTCAGATCTGTATCAAACCTTATAAAACGCTTTGTACCACTCCGCAAACTTCCGCAGACCGTCCCTTAGGCTCGTGTTCGGCCTGAAGCCGAAATCCCGCTCCAGCGCGGAAGTATCCGCATACGTCACGGGAACGTCACCGGGCTGCATGGGCACAAGCTCTTTGTGCGCCTCGAAATCGTAATCCGCCGGCAGCACCGCAGCGCGGATCAGCTCCTCCTGCAGAATCGTCACAAAATCCAGCAGATTTTCCGGATGGCTGTTGCCGATGTTATACACGCGGTACGGCGGTTCGGGCAGGCCGTCCTCGCCCGTGACCTTCTCCGGCGCGCACTGCATAATGCGTTTTACGCCTTCCACAATGTCATCCACATAGGTGAAATCGCGCTCGCAATTGCCGAAATTAAAGATCTGAATGGTTTCACCGTTGAGCAGCTTATTGGTAAAGCCGAAGTACGCCATATCCGGGCGGCCCGCCGGGCCGTACACCGTAAAAAAGCGCAAACCGGTGGACGGGATATTGTA
>JAFQWC010000045.1 GCA_017407665.1 Clostridia bacterium
TCGGCCTTGCTGTGGAACAGCGCAAAGCCGTCGTGATGCTTGGAGGTAAAAACAAAGTATTTCATGCCGGCATCCTTCGCCAGACGGATCCACTCATCCGCATCAAAATAAACCGGGTTGAAGAGCTTCGCGAGGCCGTGGTACTCCCTGTTCGGGATGGCCATGTAGCTCTGGATCCACTCCGCGTAGGTCTCCACGCGGCGGTCTCTGTATTCGCCGGCGAGCATGGAGTAAAGCCCCCAGTGCGCCATCATGCCGTATTTCGCGTTTCGGAACCATTCTCTGTTATCCATATGTATCGTCCCTTTCCTAAAATTTCTGCTTGTGTTATATTCAGTATAACGTATCCCATCGGTTTGGGCAAGAGTAAAATGAAGCAGCGGGCCTTGCAGCGGCTTTCCTGCAAATCAAAATTTGCAAATCTTTTGCAGCGGAATCGTTGACGCTGCAAAATTTGAAATGCTAAAATATACATATAGAAGCTCTATTGATTTTACAGTTTGGGAGGCGTGTATTTATGAAGAAAATGATCTCTGTTGTGTTGATTGTTCTGATGATCATCGGTGTGTTTTCCGGCTGCGCGCCGAAAACCAATACCCTCCGTGTTTTGGTGGATATGGAATATCAGGTCGTGCAAACGGATTATGCACTGTCGAGAGCAGTGGCAGATTTCGAGGGCGCGGTGGAGCGTGCCGGCATTGAAGATGTCGAGTTTGAATTCCTGCCGAAAGAGGGCGTGGAACGCGAAACCGCCGTGGACCGTCTCCGCACGGAGATCATGTCAGGAAAAGGGCCGGATGTTTTTTTGATTCGCTGCGATGGTACACTCGCCAACTATTATACCGGTACCGCCATTTTTCAAATTCCCGAAAAGGCCATGGAATCCGGTCTGTTTCTGCCGCTGGATGAGTACATAGAAAACGCACAGCACGCAGAGTGGGACCGGTTCCTGCCGCAGATCATGGAAGCCGGAAAAACAGAAGAAGGACAGGTATTTATTCCGTTAAGCTATACCACACGTGCGGCCTTGTACCGCAAGTCGGATTTTGAGCATACGCCTTCCAAGGAGATGTCCTGGCAGGATATGCTGCAGGATGCCGAACTGCACGATACCGCTGCGGTTCTCGGCGACGGTGCAGAGTTGGATATCAATGGACTCGATGGATCAATAGGAATTATTTTCCATACGGATTTCATTCTGGGGGATCTGGCTGATTACAAAAACGAGGAGCTGATGTTTACCGAAGAAGAACTGCTGCAGCGCGTGAATGAATGTGTAGCACTATATGATTACACCCTGACGGAAAAGCTGTTCGAGAAGCCGGATTGGGCAGAGAGATATCTGGGCAAGGAATTTAACGCGAATAACTGTTTCATAAGAGGTGTAGCCAACGGATTGACTTCTCAGGATACCCTGACCATGGTTCCGCTGTACTCGGACGACGGAGGCACAACCGCGCAGATCATGGCGTATGCGGCTGTCAACCGAAACACCAGACGTCCGGAAGATGCGTTTGCTATTATCGATCTGCTGCTGAGAACCAAGTATCAGCAATCCTCCCTGATGTTCGATTTTTGGATTTTCGGACCGAGCCAAATGGGTGCGTCCATCCATGACGGCCTGATGAGCAAAGAATACAAGCTGGATCCGCCCGGTTCGCGGCAGACCCCCGAAACGGGTTGGTGGATGACGGAAGAAAATTTCTCCGCGTTCTGCGATGTGCGGGATTCCATCACCAATGTTCAGTATTACGGTGCATTGAACGGTGTACTGCATGACATGATGCTGGAATGCTATATCGCGGTATCAGAAGGAGAAGATTACACGGAAATTGTATCGAGAACGTACAACACAATGAAGCAGATGGTATCGGAATAATCCACCGAACAGATCAGGGCGGGCATCAGTACGGTGTCCGCTTTTTGTTTTATGTGCTATACTAAACCTGCAGCACTTTTTTTGGGCAAGAGGGTTCTCTGCGGAAAGAAATCAGGAATTTTTTGCCTTCGTGTAAGTTTCCGGGGGAAATATCCGTTTATAAGGGTGAAAGGACTTTCAAATCAAACGAAAGGAGAGGACCGCATGGAAGATAAGGAATTGCTCCGGCTTTTGAACCGGGACAGCGAGCGCGGACTGCAGGCGGCGCTCGAGCTGTACGGCGCGTTGGTGAAGACCATCACGGACCGTGTACTGTATGGGTTCCCGCAGGACGCGGAAGAATGCATTGCCGATACCTTTTTGAAACTGTGGAAGCACCGCAGAAAGTTGGGAACCACGCCGGTGCGCGCATGGCTGATCGTCACCGCGCGCAACACGGCCATCGACCGCTGGCGGAAACTGAGCCGCGAGGAGACCGTTGCTCTGCCGGAAACACTGGAGGGCGCCTCCGGCTTCCCGGAGGACAAAATCGGTTCCCTGATCGACAGCCTGGTCCCGCCGGACCGCGAGATCTTCATCCGCAAATACTATTTTCTGGAGACGGCGGCAGAAATCGCCGCTGCCACCGGCCGCAGTGTGGACGACATCAACGTCCGGCTTTCCCGCGGGCGCAAGAAGCTGCGGGAGCAAATCGTGAAAGGAGGCCATCATCGTTATGCGTAAATCATTATATAACGAAATCAACCGAATCCAGACCGTCGAACAGCCGCTGTTCGATGTGGACAAGGAGAGAATTATGAATCAATTGAAAAAGGAGACCAAATCCAAACGACCCGTTTTCATCGTGCTGAAATCGCTCAGTGCCGTCGCCGCCTGTTTTGTGCTGCTGATTACCGCCTGTGCATTCAGCCCCGTGCTGGCACAAAACATCCCCTTCATGCAGGAGATCGTACGGTTCCTCAAGCAGGAGCAATTCCCAAGAAACGGCATTATTGCATCCAGCAATGTGGAGAACTATATGCAGCCCGCAGGCGACACCACCGAGGATGAAATGCAGATCATGGAAGTCTACTGCGACGGCACCGCGCTCGTTATGACCGTGGGGTTGGAACTGCCAAACATGGACGAAAGTATCCTGCGCATCGATCCGAAAGCTGCCGTAGACATCAACGGCGAGCGCTTTTTCCCCGAAGCGGACGGCGCGCCCGCGAATCTGTTCCAGTTCTTCCGCACAGAAGAAGGAGACTTTGTCGGCGCGGCTTCACTCGATGTCAGCAGCCTGAACCTTACAGAGGATTTCACCGTAACACTGACCCTCGCAGAGCTGACCGGCGTCGACCTGAAGCTTTGGGTGGCCAATATGGAGGAACCGGACATCTACGAACCCAAAACCTATGCTCTGGAAAACCCAACGATTCCCCACACGATTTCCGTACCGGTAGACACCTCCCTGTGCAAAGAATACAGCGTGGAAAAATCTGTGCAGGATTTCACCGTGCATAAGATCATCACCACACCGGTCTGCACATATGTAGATACGGAACGCTCTGAATACGATTCCTATTACTTCACACTGACCACGGACGATGGTACGGAACTCTCCATCAACACTTTCGATAATCCGGACTATACAGGATTCCACCCGAATTACTACTATGAAGCCCTGCCGGAAGGCACCAAAAAGGTGTTTGTCACAGTCTATCCGTGGGAGGACGACACCGCACCCATCGGCATCGTGGAGATTCCGGTGGAGTTTGGGTACGCATCCGGCATCGAAGATTATACAGTCCGCCATATTTCGGAAGACGAGATCGTTTTTGATCCGCCGAAGGCAGAGCACACCGCTTTTGAACCGCGTACCGGCGAAGAAACCTTCCAGCTGGGCGAGACAATCACCACCCAAGCGTATCGTGATGTATATAGGGATCAGAAAACCGGATACCATCTCTATGTGAACCCGGATGCCAAGCAGGTTGTCACATACACCAATATGCAGGTCTTTGATTCTCCGGCGGATATCGGCCTTACAGAATCCGATATGCGGGATACCCGACAGCCGCTCACACGCGACGGTTATAAGTTTGTGACTTTTGATGTGGCCATTGAGAACCACGGCATAACCGGTCTTCTGGGCGAAGATCTGCAGAAGGAGATTGAAGCTTATGAAAAGAAAGACACCACTACAGGCATTATGTGGATTTCTGATTTCGCCATGCCGATGGCCTGTGATCTTGACCCTTCCGCTATCGAAACCGAAGTGGCGTATTTCTCCGGCCACATGAACGGCGCTGCCAATTACTATCATTTCGCTTCCAATAAAGAAGATAGCCACAGCTTTGTAGTTGGCTTCTATGTCCCGGATAAATTTGTTGAAAGCGGAGAATGGATGGTCGGTATCAATACCGGTGAACGTCTCCCCGAGGATCGAGACGACTTCCTCGGCACGACCAAATATACCTACTACGACATTCCCCCTGTTTCCCTCAGCGAATAACCCACACACGCCAAAGGGCGGACACCAGTACGGTGTCCGCCCTTGTTTGTTATTCGGTGAAATGAAAGTCTTCGGGGAGCAGGGTCTCGAGGTCCTCCCTCGTGAGGGCCGTCACATCGCCGGCTGTGAGGCGGCGCGACTGGCTCAAAATGGCATCCTCGATGAGGTTTCTCGCCATGCGGCCGTTGCCGGCCAACCGGGCATCGGTCTGCTGCCGGCGCGCAAAATACGCAAGCAGCGGTGCGGTGCAGCCATCATCCAGCACATAGCCCTTGTTCTCCGCGGTGATGCGTGTAATGGCCACCAGCTCCTCCGCAGTGTAATCCGGGAACTCGATGATATTCGGGAAGCGGGAGCGCAGGCCGGAATTCGAGGTGAGGAATTCTTCCATCTCCCGCGAATAGCCTGCGAGGATCACAATGAGATCCTGCCGGTTGTCCTCCATGCCCTTGACGATGGTGTCGATGGCTTCCAGCCCGAAGCTGTCATCCTGCCCGCGGTAAAGCGAATACGCTTCGTCGATGAACAGCACGCCGCCGATGGCCGAGCGGATCACCTGCTGTGTGAGCGGTGCCGTGTGGCCCACGTATTTGCCGACGAGATCGGCGCGCGTCACTTCGATGAGCTGGCCGCCGGTAAGAACGCCCATAGCCTTGAGATATCGGGCCACAAGCCGCGCAATGGTGGTCTTGCCCGTACCGGGATTGCCGGTGAAGATCATATGCATGGTGGGCACGTCCGCCTTCATCCCGCGGGATTCGCGAAGCCGCTGGATCACATAGTTCTGCTCCAGCGAGAGCACATAATCCTTCACTTCGTGGAGACCCACGATGCGGTCCATCTCCCGGCGGACTTCCTCCACGGCTTTTTGATTGACGCTCTGCTTTTCCTCGGCCGCCGAAACCGTGAAGTCCGGGAACACAAACTCCAGACCGTCCTTTGTCACGCGGATTTCGCCGGTCAATGCGCCGGCGCCGCGGTTCAGCTTTGCTTCGCTCAGCACGCGGACACATCGGGCGCAGGTGCGGTCCATGCTCTCCACGCCGTCCTTGCGGCTGAACTGCGCCGCCATGTACTGCACGGCATCCATCCCGAACGAGAGCGTGAACTGCAGGCGTTCCCGTGCCTGCCGCACGAGGTCTTCCACCACGACCTGCCCGATCTTGCGCAGGCTCTCCGCCGTGAATTCCTCCGTGCGGCAGAAATCCGTCACCGATGTGAGGAACGGCGCACCGAAGGCATCCGTAAAGGCGGCTTCTTTCTGATCCGTAATGAACACCAGAAACTGGCCGTTCATTTTGATCTCGCTCACCGCATTCGGTACCAGCGCGGTGCCAACCTCAATGAGCATATTTTTCTGCAGCGCATAGCGGGTGGAAAGCCGCAGCGTACCGCTCTCCGCCAGAGATGCGATCATCGGCAGAAGGGATTTATGGCATTTTTCAAAATTTTCAAACAAAAGAATATCCCGGCCGGACTGTAAGGCCGAAAACAGATCCTGCATCAGGAGTTTGTTGTCATCGGCGGAGGTGTACCGCGCGAGATCCAACGGCACGATTTCTCCGTTTTTCAGAACGCCGCTTTCCGCCAGTGCAGATGCCGCAGCGGAAAGCGCGCTGTGCCGCCCCGTGCCCTCTTTGCCGGTGATGACGATCACCGCAGCGGGTCTGCCCGCCTCCACACCGGTGATCCCCGGCCGCTTGAACGCCGTGAACAGGCTGTTCAGAAAGGCGTCCTGCCCGATCACCGTGCTGCCGGCCGTCTCCCGCGCCTCGCGGAACATTTCCGCGGTGTCTTTGGGCGGTTCTTCCTCCGTTCCTACGGCCACCGGCGGCTTTTCAGCCGCAGCGGTCTGCGGCTCCGTCGGAGGGATATCGTCCGTTTCCAGCAGGCGGCGCATCTCTTCCACGCTTCGGCGCGCTTCGTTGTTCAGGCGCTCCAGATCGTCGATCTGATGATCGATCCCACGATCGGTGCCTTTTTTCATCTCTTCCAGATTTTTCAGAAATTCCTCCGCTTCCCGGGCCGCACGGCTTTGGGTGTTGCCGCCCACATTCAGTCGGCCGCCGGCAAACAGAGAATTCAAAATACTGTCAATGTCGTTTTTCATGCTGTATGCATCACTTTCCTTATAACTGCATTACGCTTCCAGCGCACGGACCACATTCTGCACCAAAAGCGCATCCGTTACCTTGTATTCGTCTTCCGGCACACCCTTGCCGTCAATGAGGCCGCCGAAGAAGATCTCGTCGTTGCCGCACACGCTGGTGTCTTTCCTTACCGAACGGGCAGAGGCGTGTACGCTCTTTACGCCGGTGCTTTCCACCAGCGCCTTTACATTCTGTGCGTTGATGCCGCCGCCGGGCAGAATATCGATGCGCCCCGCCGCGTGCGCCAGCATAGCGCGGATGGTCTCCGCGCCCTTTACGGAGGAAGCCCGCTGGCCGCTCGTCAGCACACGGTCCACCCCGAGTTCGATCAGCACATCGAGCGCTGCAAATACATCCGGCACCACATCGATGGCGCGGTGAAACACGGTGACGATCTCTGGATTCTCTGCGCGGATGACACGGAGAAAATCCGCTGTGCGCGCTTGATCCACGGTGCCGTCTTCGTGCAGAAAGCCGAAGACAATGCCGTCCGCACCGGCGCAGATCATCGCCACGGCATCTTTACACATGGTTTCATAGTCATATTCCGTGTAGCAGAAACCGCCCTCACGCGGGCGCACCATGCACATCACCGGAATGGAAACGCGGGCTTTTACGGCCTCCACCGTGCCGATACTCGGCGTGAGGCCGCCGAGGAACAGCGCGGAGTTCAGCTCAATGCGGTCCGCACCGCCTTTTTCTGCCTGTACGGCATCTTCCAGACAGCCGCAGCAAACTTCAAACAAAATCTTTTCCTGCATCATGCAACACTCCTTTTCAGCCGTTCGCCATCAGGCGCACGAGGGTCTCCACGTCGATCTGTCCCGGCGCCGAGGCTTTTTCCCGGGTCGCAAAGGTGATCGCGCAGCCGAAAATGCTGCCGCGAACGCGGGAAACGCGGCCGATGCCGCCCATGGAAATGCCGATCAGCGGCCAGCAGGTCTCGCTGACCTCCGCCATGGCGGTGAACAGCGTCATCACATCGCGCTGGTCCTTCGGGGTCACCGCGATCTTCGGCAGGTCGGCATCCAGCATACGCATCAGTTCATAGGTCTGCTTGATCTCTTCTCGCGGCGGGGTATTTTCGAAATTGTGGCTGGAAATGACGACCACCACGCCCATGGCATGGAGCGCCGCAATAAACTGGAACGCGTACGCCTCATATGCACCGCAGATGGCAAGTTCCAGATCCACCATTTTCGCGCCGCGTGCGGCCAGTTCTTCGTACAGGGCAAAGTAGCTTTCAGCGTCAATGTCCTTCTCGCCACCCTCCGCCTTTGTGCGGAACGTGCACAGCACCGGCATATGGCCGGCCGCCTCAAAAATCGCCTCGGCAGAGGACGCAATATCCTCTTCAAAATAGTCCATGCGCCATTCTACCATCTGCGCTTTTGTCTTTTTGATCTCCCGCACCTCGCGCACGGCTTCCTTCAGCGTCTTTTCACACACCGGGATGCAGATCTTCATCTCACCCTCGCCGAACACCAGTCCATTAACTTCCACACGTCTCAATATAAACAGCCTCCTGTCTTTTCAGAAACCGATCGTGTTGTATAGCATAGGTATAGTATAGTCAATTACAGGGCAAAAGTCAAAAAAATCCTGCAGGCTTTTTGCGCCGCCGGGTGAAATTCCCTTGTAAGGCGCATTCGATTCTGCTATTATGATAGAAAGTGTAACGTTTCCGCGCGAATTGCTTACTTACGGGGTGAAAGGAGTTGGTAGTATGACCACCACAAAACGTATTCTTTCCGTATTTCTGATCGCCCTGTTTCTGCTGTTCCCCGGCTGTGCGGCACCGGCCTGCACATCGGAGACAGCACCCACGCCAACCGCCGAACCGACACCGGAACCCACGCCCGAAGTGAACAAAATCACGCTGACGCTGCGCGTGATCGATTCCAACGAAAACGGCAGCACGCTTTTGGCGGACACAAACAGCGGCGCCGTCTACCGCAATACGCTGCCCGACGGTAAGGTCTACCCCGCCGGAACCTTATTGGAAGTTACCTGTGCCGACGAGGTGCTGGAGATTTACCCCGCTCAGCTTGCGGAGATCTACGAAGCCGAGCCGATCGACGACGGCTTTGACGACCGATGCGCGCTGTATCTGCAGGTGTTCGAGGATCTCTGGGAAGAAGATCAGGCATTGCAGGCCGATATCGATTATATCGGGATCGATCTCAGCCACACCTCCCTCACGAAGAGCGAACAGGACGCCCTGGCCTGGCGATTCGGGGAGCTGAAAGGGAAAGAAGTGCTCGTAGGCACGTTTGACGAGCTCTGCGAACAGGGGTTCATCGACGGTGAAAATCTGTACTGGGAAAACGGCTGCCTGCTCTCCATTGAGGAAGAAGGTCTGCCGGATGAGGAATCTTACCTCAACAAAGTGCTCTTCCGCGCACAGAAATGGCGCAGTGGCTTGGGTGCCATTATGTTCACAAGCTGCACCGCCGAGCGGGACAAAACCGGTCACTGGGGCGAATACACCGCGGGTGGCTTCGCCATTGCATAAATACAGAACAAAGGGAATGATTGTATGTTGAAAAGTCAGGAAATCCGAAAGATCGCGCCGGAGATGGATCCGCTGCGCATGGGCATGGGCTGGACAGCCGAGGATCTCGCAAAACCGCAGATCCTCATCGAAAGCACGTACGGCCAGAGCCATCCCGGCTCCGCGCATCTGTTGAATCTTGCTCAGCGCGCCAGTGCGGGTGCGGGCGCTGCCGGCGGCAAGGGCGCGTTGTATTTTGCCACCGATATCTGCGACGGCATGGCACAGGGCCACGACGGCATCAATTACTCCCTGCCCTCCCGCGACATCATTGCCGACCTTGTGGAGATCCACGCCAATGCCACCACGTTTGACGGCGGCGTGTTCCTCGCGAGCTGCGATAAATCCGTTCCTGCGCTGCTCATGGCCATCGGCCGCATCAACATCCCTGCTGTATTCGTCACCGGCGGCGTCATGGATGCCGGTCCGGATTTGCTGACTTTGGAGCAGATCGGCAAATACAGCGCCATGTTTGAGCGCGGGGAGATCACCGAAGAGCAGTTCACGTGGTACAAGCACCACGCCTGCCCCTCCTGCGGCGCCTGTTCCTTCATGGGCACGGCTTCCACCATGCAGATCATGGCAGAGGCGCTGGGCCTCATGCTGCCCGGTTCCGCCCTGATGCCTGCCACTTGCGCAGACCTCAACGATGTTGCCCGCATCGCCGGTGAGACCGCTGTCAATCTGGCCAGAAAGGGCATCAAGGCCTCCGATATCGTCACCGAAAAATCCTTTGAAAACGCCATCATGGTGCACGCTGCGATTTCCGGCTCCACGAATTCCCTGCTGCACATCCCCACCATCGCCCGCGAATTTGGCATTGAGCTCGACGCCGACAGCTTTGACCGCCTGCACCGCGGCGCACATTACCTGCTCAACATCCGCCCGTCCGGCGAATGGCCCGCACAGTACTTCTATTATGCCGGCGGCGTGCCGCGCATCATGGAGGAGATCCGCGACCACCTGCACCTCGATGTGCTCACCGTGACCGGCAAGACGCTCGGCGAAAACCTCGACGAGCTGAAAGCAAACGGCTACTACGAAAAGTGCGACGCCTACCTCAAGAAGACCGGCCTCAAGCGCACGGACATCATCCGCAGCTTCGAGGATCCCATCGGCAAAAACGGTGCCATCGCGATTCTGCGCGGCAACATCGCGCCCGGCGGCGCGGTCGTCAAGCACAGTGCCGTGCCGAAGGAGATGCACAAGGCGCTGCTCAAAGCCCGCCCGTTCAACTGCGAGGAAGACGCCATCCGCGCCATTCTGACGCACCGGATCCAGCCCGGCGACGCGGTGATCATCCGCTATGAAGGCCCGCGCGGCAGTGGTATGCCGGAAATGTTCTACACCACCGAGGCCATTTCCAGCGACCCGGAGCTCTCTGCCAGCATCGCGCTGCTCACGGACGGCCGCTTCTCCGGCGCCAGCCGCGGCCCGGCCATCGGTCATATCTCTCCGGAAGCCGCAGAGGGCGGCCCCATCGCACTGATCGAAGAGGGCGACCTTATTGAGATCGATATCGAGCGCCGCATACTGCGTGTCTGCGGCATCGACGGCGTCCCCATGGAAGAAAGCGAGATCGATCGCGTGTTTGAGGCGCGCCGCAAGACGCTGCCCGCGTTCCAAAACCGCTATACGCACGGTGTGCTCAAGCGCTTCACCGCCTCCGCACAATCCCCCATGAAGGGCGGATATATGGAATAATCCATTTCCACTATTCATAATTATACATAAAAATACATAGGATCGAGGCTGTTTCCGCATAAATCCCGGTGTTTTCGGGAATGAAACAGCCTCATTTTTGTCATTTTATCTAGTTATTTATGAATATTTATGCACGTCTTTGTAGGTTTCATCAATTGACGAAATGCGTAATTCGCAGTAAAATACACTCAATTCATTTGATTAACGCGTTTCCGTGATACGAAACGCAAGGAAGGATTGGTACATATGACAATGAAGAAGATTATGGCCGTTGCTCTGGCCATTGTAATGGTTCTCTCTCTGGCAGCCTGCGGTGCAAATGCAGGCAAGCAGATCGCTTCTCCGGATGATTTCACCGGCGCAAAGATCTCTGTGCAGACTGCAACCACCGCACACGACGACATTCAGGTACGACAGGAAAACGGTCAGGAGATCGAGGTTCTGCCCTACGAGAAGGTCACCATGTGCTTCGACGACCTGAAGCTTGACCGTGTAGACGCCGTTTATGTAGACAGCGTAGTCGCCGGTTACTATCTGGCAGACGACGATGCCGGCTACAAGAAGGTTTGGACCAGCAGCGAAGGTGAGCCGATCGGCATGTGCCTGAAGAAGGGCAACACCGACCTGCTGAACATCATGGAAGCTGCAATCGATACCCTGTACTACAACGGCACCATGAGCGCACTCTCCGAGAAGCATTTCGGTTCCGCAGCGGACATCGAAGGTGTACGCACCGTTACCGAGGAGCCGGTTCTGGATCTCTCCGCACTGAAGACCATCAAGGAAGGCAAGCTGATGGTCGGTATGGAGATCGGCTACCCGCCGATGGAGTACATGGATGACTCCGGTCTCGTTCCCATGGGCTTCGACGTAGATCTGTCCTACGAGCTGGGCAAGCTGCTCGGCCTCGAGGTTGAGCTGGTCAACACCGCTTGGGACGGCATCTTCGCCGGCCTCGACAAGGAGCAGTACGACATCATCCTCTCCTCCGTTTCCATCACTCCGGAACGTCAGGAAGCATACGAGCTCACCGCGCCGTACATTGCAAATGCACTGTGCATCGTTGTGAAGGACGACGCTGCAAAATAATCCAACCATAAAAATTGGGGCGGACACCACTGTGGTGCCCGCCCATTTATTTTCTGCGGCCGTTCTGCATCCTGTTTGGATTGCCCCCTGCTCCCCCTATCTCTTTATTGACATTCCTTTCTGGCGGGACTATAATGGGCGTGCAATTCCCGGCAACGGGCAATGAAAGGGGCTCAAATCCCAATGAAATTAAAGGCCAAACAGCTTTCCCTGCTGATGATGATCACCTACATGGTCAGTTATTTCACGCGCATCAACTACGGCGCCGTCCTCGTAGAAATGGTGGCGGACACCGGTTTCGCGAAAACAGAGCTTTCCATGGCCATCACCGGCAGCTTCATCACGTACGGTGTCGGACAGGTCATCAGCGGATGGCTCGGCGACCGCATCTCCCCAAAGCACCTTATGGCCGGCGGATTGGCCGTGACCGCGTGCATCAACGCCGTCCTGCCCTTCTTCACAACGCCCTATGCCATGGCGGGCGTCTGGTGCGTGAACGGCTTTGCACAAGCACTCATGTGGCCGCCGCTCGTGCGCATCATGGTGGCGGTTTTCAATGAAGAAGAATACAAGCACGCCTCCGTCACGGTCTCTTACGGCAGTTCGGGCGGCACGATTTTGATTTACCTCATCGCGCCCATCATGGTCTCCCTGCTGAGCTGGAAAGGCATTTTCTGGCTGGCGTCGCTTTTGGCGGTCCTGATCATCCCGGTGTGGCTGTATTTCTGTCCGAATGTTGCGGTGCAGCGCAAAGTGCCGCGCGCCGAAACATCCACCGCGCCGACCGGCAGCATCCGCGTCCTGTTCACACCGCTGATGCTTGCATGCATGGTCGCCATCGTGCTGCAGGGTTCCCTGCGTGACGGCGTGACCACCTGGATGCCCACCTACATTTCCGAGACCTATCAGCTGGGCAGCGCCATCTCCATTCTGACCGGCGTGGCCCTGCCGCTGTTCAGCATTCTCTGTTTCCGCGTGACGGAGTATATTTATGTAAACCACATTCGCTCCCCGCTGACCTGCGCCGCGGTGGTTTTCGGCGTCGGCACACTGGCCGCCGCTGTACTGATGCTCGTCACCGGCCACAGCGCGGTGGGCTCTATCGCCTGCACGGCAGTGCTCACCGGCTGTATGCACGGCGTAAACCTCATTTTGATCTGTATGCTGCCGCATTATTTTAAGTCCACCGGGCGGGTCTCGCTGATTTCCGGCGTGCTGAACGCCTGCACCTACGTGGGCAGCGCGGCCTCCACCTACCTCATCCCCCTCATCATGGGCAATGGCAGCTGGACCACCACGGTGCTGCTGTGGCTTCTGACCGCCGCCGCAGGCACCGTCCTCTGCGCGGTCTGCATCCCGGCGTGGAAGCGCCGATTCTCCAAATAAAATTTTTCAACGGTTTTCTGACTTTTTCTCAGAAAACCGTTGACTTTTACCCAAGGACAAAGTGTAATGTAAGGGGGAAGGAAGTGATTTTATGAAAATAAAGGACGTCATCGCCCGCACGGGGCTGACGGACAAGGCTGTCCGATTGTACATAGAAAACGAGCTCATCACTCCGTATACGGGTGAAAACTACACCGGCCGCCGCAGCTTTGATTTCTCCGAAGAAAACGTACAGCAATTGAGGAACATCGCCACACTGCGCAAGGCGGGATTCTCTCTTGCGGAAATCAAGGCCCTGCAGCTTGGCGACGACAATACCCGGGAGACTTTACGCGCGTTTATTCTCCATACGCGGGAGGACATAGAGCAGAAAACGTTGATTCTACAGAGACTGGAGCCTTTGCTGGAAACGGAAGACCTTTCCGTGGAGATGATTTGCAGTAATTTGGAAGCTGAAGTGGAAACAGGTCATGTTCCCCAAGAAGATTTAGAAAAACAAGGCAACCGAATCATTGGAACACTACTCCGGATTTTTTATATCGCATCATCTTTTCTTGTAACTGTCTGGAACGGCCTTGTCCTTATATGTACCTTGGGTTACAATTATCACCCCTTGCTGCAATACAGACATCCAAAGCTCGCATCACATGACATCTTATCAACAATCGCATTGTACAGTATTCTGATTCTCTCTTTTCTGACACCGTTATCTCTCTTTTTAATATCCATTTTACCGAAAGGAAAAAGAAACGATCTCCGTACCTACTTCTCCCCAATTTTATTCTGTGCCATGCTCGTATCCATTCCTTGTTCCCTCGTGTCTGGCTTTTTTCAGACCGCCGCACTTGCATCATGCTCCAGCACGGAACAAATCGCACATTATCTGGATTTGGACCGTCATGTATTTCTTGATAATCCAGAAATATTAGACTTATTTCCCAATCATAATCTATCCTCCTCTACAAAAAACCCAAATTCCCCACCAAAATATCACTATTGGTACGGACGTTGGGACGATGTGGAATACCGGTATGAAATCTACGCTGAATGGCAGTTAAGTGAAGAAGTATATCTGGCAGAAAAAGAACGAATTCTGCAGCGAGAAAAGCCTGTACAGGAAATTCAGTCCAAGGGCAGCTGGCAGTGTATTCATTTTGAAAAAACCTTTGAGGGATTCGAGAACGCTTCCGAAGCATATCTGTCCGAGCGGGATGAAATGTCCTTCGAGCTTTTTGCATACAACGACTCCACACAGACTGTACGCTATTATATCGGTGCTTTTGATGATATACGAAGATACAGCATACCTTATTGCCTCTCCCTCGACTGGTCCTAACCCCACACCGGAGTACATTTCACCATGTGCTCCGGTGTTTTTTTAGTCACTCTGATCTCATATTTGTACGCTTTCACAAAAATAGCTATGTATATATGTATAAATATGCAGTATTTTGTCAGAATGCCTAATTGATTCTGCTCCCGTTTGGATGTAAAATAAAGCATGACTTACGCTATCTATTATACATATTAAAATAGAATAGACAAAGCGTTCCCGAAACCAACCGAAAGGAAGTAACCACCATGAACATGAAAAAAGTTCTCGCTTTGGTTCTCGTCTGCGTGCTTGCACTCTCCTTTGCTGCCTGCGGCGAAGCCGAAACCAAAGTGATCACCAGCCCCGACGATTTTGACGGTGCAAAGATCTCCGTACAGACCGCCACCACCGCACACGACAACCTGCAGGAAATGGCAGAGAACGGCTCCACCGTGGAGATCCTCCCCTACGAGAAGATCACCCAGTGCTTTGACGATCTGGAGCTCGGCCGCTGCGACGCCGTTTATGTAGACAGCGTTGTTGCTGCTTACTATCTGACCGGCGAAGATTCCGCTGTGCAGAGCGTATGGACCAGCGACGAAGGTGAACCGATGGGCATCTGCATCAAGAAGGGCAACACCGACCTGCTGAACGCCACAGAGGCTGCCATCGATATGCTGTACTTCAACGGCAAGATGGGCGAAATCGCCAAGACCCATTTTGGCGACGACGTCACGAAGGGTGTACGTACTGTGGACACCGAGCCGGTGATCGACGTGACCAATTTGAAAACCATTAAGGAAGGCAAGCTGCTGGTCGGCTTTGAAGCCGGCTACCCGCCGATGGAATACACCGACGACACCGGCCTCAACTACATCGGCTTTGACGTGGATCTCGCCAAGGAGATCGCCGCTCTGTTCGGCCTCGAGATCGAGTTCGTCAACACCGCATGGGACGGCATCTTCGCCGGCCTCGACAAGGAACAGTATGACATGGTCATTTCCGGCGTTTCCATCACTCCGGATCGTCAGGAAGCTTACGAGATGACCGAGCCGTACATCTCCAACAAGCTGGTTATCGTTACCAAGAAATAATCCGCACGGATCTGAATACGAACGCCAACGCGATGAATTCAGAGACTCCACAACTGTGAAGTCTCTGATTTCCGTTATACAGAAAGGAATTTGAACGCTACATGATGGAATCTATCAACAAGATCATCGGCTGGATGCCCGCTTTGATCCAGTCCACCGGCGTTACACTGGCTCTGTCCGTACTCTCCGTGGGTGCGGCACTGGTCTTCGCCGTTTTCCTTGCCCTGGGCAAGATCTCCCGCAATGCTGTGCTCAGCAAGCTCTGCGGTGCCTATATCTTCTTCTTCCGCGGCACCCCGCTTCTGATGCAGCTCTTCTTTATCTACTACACCCTGCCGCAGCTGATCCCGGCTCTCAACATTCAGAGCCGCTTCTTCGCTGCATGGCTGGCCTTCACCCTGAACGTCGCCGCCTATCTGGCAGAGATCATCCGTGCCGCCATCCAGTCCATCGATAAGGGCCAGATGGAAGCTGCCCGCGCACTGGGTCTCACCCGCCGCCAGGCTATGCGTCTGGTCATCATTCCGCAGGCATACCGCCGCATGATCCCGCCGATCTGCAACGAGTTCGTCATGGTTCTGAAGGACACCTCCCTGGTTTCCATCATCGCTCTGACCGACCTGACCTACCAGACCAAGATCATCGCTTCCAACAAGGCAAGTGCTCTCGTTTACATCCCCGCCATGCTGATCTACCTCGTGATCACCGGCGTTTTCACCTTCATCTTCAATCGTCTGGAGAAGAAGCTGTCCATCTATGAATAAAGGAGGATTCTGCTGTGTCTATCATTAAAACCGAAAATGTATGCAAATCCTTCGGCACCGTGGAAGTGCTCAAGAATGTCAGCCTCACCGTGGAGCCCGGTGAAGTGGTCGTGATCATCGGCCCGTCCGGCGCCGGCAAATCCACCTATCTGCGCTCCTTGAACCGTCTGGAAAAGAACACCAGCGGCAAGATCTGGATCGACGATGTCCTGATGGAAGACCGTGTACACGGCAAGAATCAGGTCAAGATGTCCAGCAAGGAACGTGCTGCGATCCTGCTCGAAATGGGCATGGTGTTCCAGCGCTTCAACCTCTTCCCGCACAAGACTGCCCTGCAGAACGTGATGCTCGCCCCGATGACCGTCAAGGGCGTGCCGGAAAAAGAAGCCCGCGAAAAGGCCATCCGACTCCTCGAGCGCGTCGGCCTCGGTGATAAGCTGGACTCCTACCCCTCCAAGCTCTCCGGCGGTCAGCAGCAGCGTGTGGCCATCGCCCGCGCACTGGCTATGGACCCGAAGATCATGCTGTTCGACGAACCTACCAGCGCACTGGATCCGGAGCTCGTCGGTGACGTTCTGAACGTTATGAAGCAGCTGGCCGAGGAAGGCATGACCATGCTGGTCGTGACCCACGAAATGGGCTTTGCCCGCGAAGTGGCCGACCGTGTGATCTTCATGTACGACGGCGTCATTCTGGAAGAGGGCGCACCGGAGGAGATCTTCTCCAACCCGAAGCACGAGCGCACCCGCCAGTTCCTGCAGAGCGTACTGTAATGGCAAAAGGCATTTCCAAGTGCGAAGACTGTATGTACTATTCGTATGACTATGAGCTGGGATTCTACGTCTGTGACATGGATCTGGACGAAGACGAAACCGCGCGATTCATCCGCGGCGATTTTGAAAGCTGCCCGTATTACCGCTCCGGCGACGAATACACCATCGTTCGCAAACAAATATAACAGATACCGCAGGCTTCGGGCTTCCGAAACCTGCGGTTTTTTTACCTGCATTTTGTTTTCGCGCAAAAAACTCCGCACATCGGCTTACACCGGTACGCGGAGTTTTCTGTATGTATCGATATTTAGAGTTTGATCTTGAGCCAGTTGCCCTGCTTGATGCGGAAGAAGCCCAGCGAGAAACGGGTCAGCTGATCGCCCACGAGACCGAGCCAGACACCCAGCAGGCCCAAACCGAGTGGGTTGCACAGCAGCCAGCTGACACCCGGACGGATGATCGCGACACTGAGCATAGAGGCAAAAGCCGTAAACTTGGTATCGCCGGCGCCGCGCAGACAGCCGAAGAAGATGACCTGCGTGATCTGCAGGTAGATGACGAAGCAGAGAATGCGCATGATCATCACGCCCATATCCAGAATGGCCGGATCACTCGAGAACAGGCTGAACAACCCGCGCCCGAAGAACAGGAACACAAGGGACATGAGGAACGCACAGACCAGACCCATGCGCTGGCACATATTCGCGTACAGCTTCGCAAGGTCGCGGCGTTTCTGGCCAAGGCTTCGGCCGATGAGCGCCACGGAAGCCACGGAGAAGCCGTCCGCAAAGGAGAAGGACAGGCTCATCATGTTCATGCCGATCTGATGTGCAGCGTACGCCGTGGTGCCGAGATTCGCGACCGTAATGGCAAAGAGCAGGAAGCCGATACGGAAGAAGATCTGCTCCGTAAAGGCACTGGAACCGACATTCAGCAGGGACTTGATATCAATTTTAGAGGCGATATAGCCCTTGATACCGCGGATGTACACGAAGGACTGCTTGGAAAACAGGGAGAAAATGCTCATGCCGCAGCCGAACACGGAACCGATGACCGTGGCGATGGCCGCACCGCGGATGCCGAGTGCCGGGAAGCCGAGATTGCCGCCGATGAGCAGGTAGTTGAACAGCACATTCACGAGGTTCGAGACCACATTGGTGCGCATGGAGAGCTTTGTGTTGCCCGCACCGCGCTGCGCCGCATTGATGGTCAGCGTAATGGTTGTAAAGATGATGCCGCCCATGATGATGCGGAAATACTCCACCGCTGCTTCATGCGTATCGTCCTTGGAACCGGCAAAGCGCAGGATCGGATCGGCAAACACCAGCGCCAGGATCGTGACGATCACCGTCAGCACCAGCGCCACACCCAGACACATACGCAGGATGCGCACGGCACTTTCGCGGTTCTCCTCACCGCGGCGGCGGGCCACCAGCGCAGAGATGGCCGTACTCATCGACATGAACAGGCATAGACCGATGAATTTCGGCTGCGTGGTCAAACCGACCGCAGCGATCGCATAGGAACCGAGGGAACTGACCATGATCGTATCCACAAAGCCGACCAATGCCACCAGAAAGGACTCCACCACGGAAGGCCACGCCATGTTGATCGTATTTCGGAAAAGCTCCTTCCCGGACGGGATCGGCCCGGCGACCGGCTCCTTCTTCAGAACACGCTCTGCATTGAATAACTTCAAAACACTCACTCCCACAAATTGAATAGTTGCGTTTGAAACAAACCCAGTATAGCACACAAAAAGGAGCCGGTCAACCCCACGGGGACCGACTCCTTGTCTTTCGTTTCAGGTCACTCGATCTGCAGCGAACAGAGCGTCTTGTACACGCCTTCCGTCCGGATCAGATCCGCGTGCTTGCCCATCTGCACGATGCGTCCTTCCTCCAGAACCACGGTGCGGTCTGCGCCGCGAACCGTAGAGAGTCGGTGCGCGATGACGAACGTGGTGCGACTCTGCGCCAAAGAGGTGAGCGCGTGATGCACGGCGAGCTCACTTTCCGCATCGAGGGCGCTGGTCGCTTCGTCAAAGATGACGATGGGCGGGTCCTTCAGGAAAACGCGGGCAATGCTGATGCGCTGCCGCTGTCCGCCGGAAAGCAGCACACCGCGTTCGCCCACATAGGTGTCATACCCCTCGGGAAGAGCGGAGATAAATTCGTGCGCATTGGCACGCTTTGCCGCTTCGATGATCTGCTCTCTTGTGGCACCCGGCGTACCGTAAGCAATATTCTCCGCCACAGTACCGGCAAACAGATAGGTATTCTGCTCCACCACGCCGATCTGCCTGCGCAGAGAGGCCATGGTGTACTCGCGTACGTCGAGATTGTCGATCTTCACGGCGCCGGCGTTCACATCGTACAGGCGGGAAATCAGCGCACACAGTGTGGTCTTGCCCACACCGGAATGGCCGACCACCGCTATGTATTCACCCGGCTCCACCTTGAGAGATATATCCCTGAGGATCGGCTCACCTGCACGATAGGCAAAGTCCACATGATCGAATTCCACAGCGCCCTGCAGCGTCTTCGCTTCCATGGTGCCGTCCTTCATATCGGACTCGGTATGCATCAGTTCATAGTAACGGGCAAAGCCGGCATAGCCGCCCTGGAACTGACCGATCATGTGCACAAGGTGCTGGATCGGCACGGTGATATAGCCGACATACATCAAAAACGGGATCAGATCCTGTACGGCCATGTTCTGACCGACAATGATCCAGCCACCAAATACAGCCACCACGACAGGCGCCAGCTGAATGAAAAATTCGCAGCCCTGATACACGAGACTTTCCATGCCGTAAATGGTGCAGCGGGACTTGAAGAAGGATTCATTGGTCTGCGCAAAGCGCGCTGCGGCATCCTGCTCAGCCGCAAAGGACTTCATCACGCGGATGCCGGAAAGCGCATCCTCCGCCTGGGCGTTGATCTCGCCGATCTTTTCATAACTTTTGGAGCACGCCTTGCGCATCTTTGCGCTGCAATACAGCGTGAATGCCAGCATTGGCGGCAGGATCATATACACCGCCAGCGTCAGCTGCGGATGCAGCAGGAAGAGGATCACAGAGGCACCAATCAAACGGAAGAAATAGAGCACCACATCTTCCGGCATATGATGAAACAGCTCCACCAGATTGTTCAGATCGTTTGTCAGGTTGGAGATGAGTGCGCCCACACGGCGTCGCTCAAAAAAGGAGAGCGGCTGCGTCAGCAAGTGATTATACAGCTTCTGGCGGATGTCCCGCTCCATGCGGGCACCCAGCACATGACCGCGATAGTCTACCACGGAGCCCAGCGCAATGCTGACTACGATCAGGCCAAGCATCACAAGACCAGTATTGCGCAATTCTGCCACGGTCTCCGCATTACCCTCCGTGATATAGCGAATACACAGCGGGATCATCAGAGTGGTGGCCGTTGCAGCCATTGCCAGAATAATCAGGGGGATCAGGGTTTTCAGATACGGTATATAGGCTGCAAAAAACGCCCTCAGAACCGTTTTGTTTTCATTTGTTTTCTTCATATTCCTATTTCCTTGGTTTTAGTATGATGTCCGGGTCAGGCCAGCACCATGCGGCCGAAGTCCTGCGGTCTGTGGTAATCCGGCACCGCAGAGGTGCTGGGGTTCCACAAAAGATAATGCGGGTTCGGCGTCAGGTCGCCGCATTTATAGCAGTTGGCATGGATCACACGGCCCGGCTCCAGCGTATAGCCCGGATAAAACTGTGTAAGGAAGGAAAGCGGGATCGTATAGAAAATCTCCCAGCCGTCTTCGAGGCGCTCAGTCTCCACGGAAAACAGCGTTTTGATATCCTCCGGTACGATGCGCAGGCTGTCATGCCGACCGTGACCGAAACCGAGGAACACACAGCCGTTCAGATTGAACTCCACGTTGAAATAACGGCCGTCCTCCGGCACCGGCGCAAAGAAGAATTCCATGCAGCTGTCCTCGCAGACGCGGCTCAGCGGCGATGTGCCCTCCGCACGGATCTCGGTCTCCCAGGCGCGCTGATGAATATGGATCCCGGTTTCATCATAGCAAATCTGCTGCATCATGCGGATACCGGCCGTCGGTGTCCACGGACTTTCGTCCACCTGCAGGGCGGGGATCGCGTTCCAATCGGGTATGCCGAGCACACGGGTAATCGTATATTCTTTCAACAGTGATCACTTTCCTTTCAATTTGACATCTCCCAAACCCATCATAACAGAAAGCATATATAAATGCAATTACAAAAACGGGCGCCGCGCAGGACGCCCGTCATTTCGTTATTTCTGCTGTTCAATATGCCCCTTCACAGGGAACCTCCCCCAACCCGCTTTATCTGCGGCGGATCACATACTGTCCGGCGGAAACCGCTTTGTAGGCCGTACCGTCTTCCAGCACGCAACCATCCGGCAGATACAGGGCGGCACGCATGGTTTCCGGGATCTCCAGAGTCAGGACGATCGTTTCCCCGCTGCGCACCCAACGGGAAAGGATCTTGCCGTGCGGGGCTTCATAGTAGCCCTCCGCGTGATCCAAGGCCTGCACGAAAACAGGCTTTATATCCACCTTTGTGATATCATCGCCATGCGGATTGAAACGGATACCGGCCAGGCACTTGATAAACCATGCACTGATATCGCCCCAGAAATGATGGTTTGCGGAGCTGACCATATCCGGCATGAAGTCTTCCCAAAGTGTTGTGGCACCGCGCGCGACCCAGTTTCCGTAGGACGGATAATCCGGGCGGGTGATCATCTTGTACGCAAGGTCGCCGTATCCAAAGGCCGTGAGCACGTGGAACAGCACTCTGCCGCCCAGCACACCCACATCCATATGGTCATCCCGCGCATGGACCATTTCGAGTAAGCGCGCAAACGCCGTCTGCGCCTCTTCAGGGGTGAACACACCGTAATAAATGCACATGGCCTGACTGGTCTGGCAGTTTCCGGCGGCAGTCATCGTACCGTAATCGATCAGATGCTTGCGGATGGCGGATTTGAAACCGTCCGCAATGCTCTGTGCAAAATCACGCTGTGCCTTCATGCCGACGGCATCAAACAGAAACGCCATTTTGTTGGCGATATCCATCGACATCACGGAATCCGTCAGTTCCAGCGGCGCTTTCGGCGTACCGCCGCCCACGGGGCACCAATCCCCGAGACCGATATGCATCAGGCCGTCCGCGTCGACACGGGTCGTCAAGTACTGCAGATACGCCATGAACGCCGTCGCCGCTTCCCGGATCATCTCGGTTTCACCGCGATACACATAGACAAAGTACGGCAGATAGACCAGAATGCTGTCCCATGCCGGGCCGTTGCCCCACACGAAGCCCCAGCCGCCGGTCGGCACAATGCCCGGCAGCGCACCGCGATTGTCCTGCGCTTTGCAGATATTGCGCAGCCATTCCCGATAGCTGTTCTCCGGGTTGAAGTTCAGCAGCACCTGCTCGGCAGAGAGCGCAGCATCCGCTGTCCAGCCGTTTTTCTCCCGCTGCGGGCAGTCTGTCGGGAAATAATGGAAGTTCGAAAGGTCGCTGCGGCGGGTCATTTCCTGCAGCTTGTTCACCGTTTCATCCGAACAGGTAAACCCGCCGCGGGATTTTAAGGCGGAATGGAACACCACATAGGTCAGCAGTTCCGGCACGGCCTGATCCGCCCGGATGCCCTCCACCTTCACATAACGGAAGCCATGATAGGTAAACGTCGGCGTATAGGTCTCTGTCCCCTCACCCTTACAGGTGTAAATATCTTTGTGCGCCAGTTGGATATCGCGATCCCAGTAATTCTGGAACCACATATGGGCCATGTCCAGTGCACCGTCTGCCTGCAGCAGATCCGCGTGCGTCATGGAGATCTTCTGCCCCGGTGTACCGTTCACCGTCAAACGGCAGACGCCGGCGTTGCTCTCGCCGAAATCATAAATATAGCCGTCGCCCTCTTTCATGATGCGGATCGGCTTCAGTTCCTTTTCCACAAGGATCGGTTCTGCTTCGCAGATACGGATCTCACCGCGCGCCGCAAGGCCGTCATATGTCACGCCGATCGCCTTGGCAATGTGCTCCAAATCGCCGTGCACCGGGCTGGCTTCGATCACGGGTTTCCACGCCGTGTCGTCAAAGCCTTTCCCGTTCCAGCCGGGGATCTCCGCGTTGGCGTCATAGATCTCACCAAAACGGTAATCGTCCCGCAGGATCGGGGACGGCGCGGTTTTGAAGCTCGCGTCACTTTCCAGACGGACCGGTTCACCTGCTGCATTCGTATAGGTCAGAATCAGGGCAACCATCGGCGCACTGCGGAACGGCGCCTTGTCGAAATCCCAGATATAGCCGGACGGATTGTTCTGGAAACCGTTGCCCAGCCAGAGACCGATCACATTCTCGCCCGCGTCCAGCGGCACCGTGTACACATCGCAGTAAATATAGTGATCCGGATTGCTGATATACGGGGCAAGCCGTCCTTTTGTGTACTGTCGGCCGTTTACATAGATCTCATAAAAACCGCAGGCGGCGATCTTCAGCTGCGCCGTGCACGGTGCATCACAGGAAAAGCGCTTCCGGATATACGGTGCCGGCACCGCAGCATCAAACGTTGTAAAGTCTTCCGTCGCCTTGATAAAATTTCTCGGATAGTCTGTCATAGAATAATGCATATGCCACCTCACAGATTTTGTTAAGTTCATCTAACCACAGATTCCACCGCAGGTCAAGTCTTTTATTGCGATTTCCGATACCGGCGGCGCACGGCACCCTTTTGTATACATACCTAAAAGGCGACCGCAAAACTTGGAAAAAACGTGCAAATACTTTTCGAATCCGACGGTTTATAATAGAGATATACAAAACGTCAGTGCATGGTATAACAGGGAGGACAATCGTTATGTACGGTTATCATGATGTATATTACGGAAAAAAACACGAAGGCTTCCGCAACTCGGTCTGGATCGAACTCATCGGCTTTGACAACACCCTGCCCGACTACGGTGTGGGTGATTTCCTGCAGAAGACCGGCTTTACCCCGGACATGGTTTCCTTTCATCTGACCAGCATCTGCTTTGTCCTGACGCACAAAGGCATGGACGCGGAATACAATCTGCCGCTGTATGCATGCTCGTACAGCGGTCACGCCGGAAATGATGACCGCAAGCGTCAGGCATGGACCAATCTGCAGATGGCCGGATTGGTCCGCGAGCTGCACCGCCGCGGCGTTCAGGTGTATATCAGTATGTTTGACTTCGAGCCGGAACTGGACGAGGAACCGTATCGTTATCTGGACGAACATCCGGAGCTGCGTGTGGTGCCGAGAGACGGCAGCCACACCGACAGCCTGCATATGCTGAACCGTTTTGCCGACGGCACGACCTTAGAGGAAGTTTACATCCGGCAGCTGAAAGCGGTCATCCATGACTATCAGCTCGACGGCATACAGGTGGCGGACGGTGTGTCGAGCCCGCGCAGATCGCTGCAGGACGCCGA
>JAFQWC010000046.1 GCA_017407665.1 Clostridia bacterium
AAAGGTGGGTCTTGCCGAGGCCGGAGTTGCCGTAAATAAAGAGCGGGTTGTAGCTTCTCGCGGGTTCGCGGGCCACATAGCGGCAGGCGGCAAAGGCAAATTTATTGGAGCTGCCCTCGATGAAGGTCTCGAAGGTATACTCGTAGTCGTCACCCTCCGGCTCTTTTTCTTTTTCCTTTTTCTCCATCGGCGTGATGAGCTTGTAGGTGATGGCCGGACCGAACACGCTCTGTACGGCGTCGTTCAGATACTTGTGGAAACCGCGCTCGATGGTGGATTTGTGAAACTCGTTCGGTGCCTGGATGATGGCGACGCCTTCGTCAAAATCCAGCGAGATGGGCACCAGCTTGCTGAACCAGGTGTCGTAGCTGACATCGGTGATCTGGGATTTGCAGTACGCGCAGATCAGGTCCCATGCTTCCAGAAAAGATTCCATGTTTTTATTCCCTTCTTCCCATATTCTTGAATCGGCCCGCCGCCGCACGGCTGCTGTTTCTTTTTTGAAAAAACACCAGCGAAAACGGAGCGAAAACCGTTTTTTGGCGATACGATACTAATATATAGTCTAGCACAAAACGAAAAGGTTGTCCACCAAAAAGCGCACAAATGTTGAAAATAGCACGGTGTTGTACAGGAATGTTCGCAGATGCACAAAATATGTCCGTACGACGGACAGCGAATGTCCGCAGGGTCGTTCGGCGGGCCGAACTTCGCCTCTAAAAGAAAGTCGTTATGTCGTCGCGGACATAGATTCTCTAAATAAATAAAATGGCTTCCGACCGCGTTGGCATGACTTATTTCTTCCTGCGGCGAAGCGTGTGCACACACGCGACTCCGCGACCTAAAAGTTTCGCCCGCCTTTTCAAAGGCGGTGGGGTCAAGGGGCGAAGCCCTTGGCGTCCTCCGCAGAGGATGAAACACAAAGGCCCATATTGTGTGGTTCGATTTATTAAAAAACGCAGGATATGGGCTGCGTGATTTTTCTGCAGATTTTTTTACGGAAAAGCAGGAAAAAAGGTTGACAGATTCTGCTGTTTTAAGGTATAATGCTTAACTGTAACCGACTGTTGTCCTATCGGGACAGCGATCCGATTCGTAAAGTAACCTCACGAAAGGAGGGTTTTTGATATGCTGAGAACCTATCAGCCGAAGAAGCTCCACAGAAAGAAGGAGCATGGCTTCAGAAAGAGAATGTCTACACGCAACGGACGTAAGGTCCTGGCGCGTCGCAGAGCAAAGGGCAGAGCACGTTTAACTTATTGATGTATGCTTTGAGGGTCACCGACGTGTGACCTTTCTTTGTTTTGCATGAATGCCGGCACGTACAGGTATGGAGAGGCTATGGATATTATCGTACCTTTGACCGAGAACTATGAATTCAAGCGCGTGTATACCCGCGGAAAAAGCGTGGTGCGCCCCACTTTGGTGGCGTACTGTATGCGAAAAAGCGGCCCTGCGCCGCGAATCGGGATCACGGCCAGCAAAAAGATCGGCAATGCGGTCAAGCGCAACCGGGCCCGCAGACTCCTCAGGGAGAGCGCCCGTATGCTGTATCCGCAGATGAAACCCGGTTTTGATCTTGTGCTCGTGTCGCGCGGGAAAACCCCATTTGTGAACTGCAACATTGTTATGACGGAACTGGCAAGCGCGCTGGAGGAACTCGGCGTGCTTGTTTCCGCACCCAAAAATAAGGGGAACCGGAATGCATCGGCGCCGGAAAGATCCCCGGAAAACGTATGAGTCGTTTTACGCCGAAGAACCTGCTTCTTGGACTCATTCGGCTGTATCGAAAAACGAGACACGGCAGCACCATGGGCTGCTGCAAATACATACCCACCTGCTCCGAATACGGGCTGGTGGCCATTGAGCGGTTCGGCGTTCTGAAGGGCGGGCTGCTCACGGTTTGGCGCATTCTGCGCTGCAATCCTTTTTCCCGCGGCGGGTATGACCCCGTACCGGAGAAAAAGTCCAAATCAGAAAATTGATCCGGGAAGGATTTGATTCAAAAATGATGGAAATTTTTAATTTCTTCGGCAGCCTTCTGGGCTACCTGCTCTGGGCGCTGTACACGGTGTTCAAGAACTACGGTGTGGCGATCATCCTGTTTACCGTGATCGTGCGTGCCGCGATGTTCCCCTTCTCGCTGAAATCCCAGAGAAGCATGGCTGCGCAGTCCCGTCTTTCCGCCAAGCAGAAGATCCTGCAGGAGCGCTATGCCAACAACCAGGCCAAGTATAACGAGGAGCTGCAGAAGCTGTACCAGAAAGAGGGCGTCAACCCCGGCAGCGGCTGCCTGATGACCCTGCTCCCGTTCCCGATCATGCTGGGCATTTACTATTCCGTTATCTATCCGCTTTCCAATACACTGCATATCGCAAAGGATACCGTCAAACAGGCTACGGATTTCGTATCCAGACTGCCGGGCGTTGTGACCACCGCGAACAATGCAAACTATGTCGAGCTGGAAATCGTCAAGAATTTCTCCGAGCTGAAGGATCACCTCACCATGTTCTCCGCAGAGGACATTGAGAAGATCGAGTTCTTCGGCGAAGGCTTCCGTACCTTCGGTCTCGACCTGCTCGCATCTCCGAATGCTTCCAGCTTCCTTTCCATGATGTGGATCATCCCGGTGCTGGCTCTGCTTTCCTACTGGGCACAGACCTTCATCATGCAGAAGCTCCAGCCGCAGCAGAACAACCAGCAGGGCTGCATGAAGGTCATGCTGTACGGTATGCCGCTGCTGTCCGCTTACTGGGCATTCATCATGCCCGGCGCCGTCGGCTTCTACTGGATCATCTCCGCACTGGTCGGTCTGGTACAGTCCCTCGTGCAGCATAAGTATTTCTCTCCGGAGCAGATCTCTGCCGGCGATGAGGGCAGCCGCTATGCCACCCTGATGGAAGAGGATGCCAAGGTAAAGCCCCTGCCGGAAAACCTGCAGAAACAGATCGCCGATAAGATTGCGGCGAAGAACATGGCACAGCAGACCCGCCAGCAGAATCAGCAGCAGACGAAGAAAGCTACCGGCAAGAAGACAGCTTCCGGCAGCCAGAAGAGCAAGGGCTCTTCCGCCGATTACATGGGCAGCAAGAAGTAATTAAAGTCCATTATCCCTCCTCCTTTCACCACACAACGGGATAAAATAGATACGTACGACGAAAAATCAGAAAGGAAGTACGAAAAGCAATGGTCAAAGAAGCAATTGCAACCGGCACCACGATTGAAGAAGCACACAAAAAGGCGTGCGAGATGCTGGGTGTAGACACCACGGAAGCAGAATTTGAAATTCTGGAGCTGCCCGAGAAGAAGAAGTTCGGTCTCTTCGGCGGCAACCCGGCCAAGGTCCGCGCATTCATCCGCGAGACACCGGCCGACGTAGCGGCAAACTACCTGCGTTCCATTCTGAGCGGCATGGGCCTGAACAACATTCAGGTGGATATCCGCGAAGAGGATGCCGGCGCTGAGCTGGTCCTCACCGGCGATGATATCGGCTTTATCATCGGCCACCGCGGCGAGACCCTCGATGCCCTGCAGTACCTCGCATCCCTCGTGGCAAACCACGTGGACGAGTCCTACTATCGCATCACACTGGATGTCGGCAACTACCGCGAAAAGCGCAAGGAAACCCTCGAAAACCTCGGCAAGAAGATGGCAGCCCGCGCTGTAAAGACCGGCCGCAACGCTTCCCTGGAGCCGATGAATCCGTATGAGAGACGCATTATCCACACGGCTGTACAGTCTGTGGAGGGCGCAAAGTCCTGGAGTGAAGGCGAAGACCTCGCCCGCCATGTCGTGATCGGTCCCGAGGGCGGCGAGCGCTACGTCAAGCGCGACAATCGCCGCGGCGGCAGCCGTAACGGCGGTCAGCGCAGAGATGGCGGCAGAAGCAATGATCGCGGCGGCAACCGCGGCGGTCAGCGCAGAGACGGCGGCAACCGTTCTTCCCGTCCGGCACCGGCACAGCCGGCAGCCCCGCGCGTACTGGACGACGTTTCCACCCCGTACGGCAAGATCACCAAGAAATAAGTACATAAGGAAAAAGGGAGAGATTTCGGAAGAAGTCATCTCCCTTTTTTGCGTAAAATTCGGTCGATGGGGTAGCGAAAAGCGGCGCATCGTGCTATAATCCATACTGGATAAATTTATTCTGAAACACAGGAGGGGAAATCATGAACGTGGTCAATCTGAAGCAGGAAGCCCATGCGCTGGACAAGCTGTACGTGTATGAAAAAGTGGGGAGACTCAACGGGCATATGCTCAGCGTGGTGAACGTAGAGAACCGCACGCTGGATTTTCACGTCCATGAAGGTTCCGACGAGCTGTTTTATGTGATCGAGGGCGGGTTTGACCTCGAGACCGAAGACGGCCTCACCCGCGTGGAAGCCGGCGAGTTTGTCATCGTGCCGAAGGGTGTGAAGCATCGCCCGGTGGTGAAGGCGCTGACCCGCTTTCTCATGATCGAGCTTGAGGGCACGCTCAATAAGGAAAACAGCGGCGACCTTTACGAAGATTAAAATTCCATTCAGAAATATAAAATATAAGAGGTAAGTATGAAAACGATCGCAGCGATCTCCACGGCGGCGGCGCCGGGCGGCATCGGCATCATCCGCATTTCGGGCACCGAGGCCCGCGCGGTGGGTGACCGGGTCTTCCGGGCGGTGTCCGGCGAAAAGTTAATATCGGCGGCGGGCTACACCTGCCGGTTCGGGCACGTGTATGGCACGGACGGCGAAAAGCTGGATCAGTGCATCGCCACGGTTTTTGCTGCACCGAAGAGCTTTACCGGCGAGGACGTCGTGGAGCTGTCCTGCCACGGCGGCCTGTATGTGATGAAAGCGGTGCTCAAAGCCGTGTTTGCCGCGGGGGCATTCCCGGCGGAGGCCGGCGAATTCACGCGCCGCGCCTTCATGAATGGCAAGCTCGACCTCGCACAGGCGGAAGCCGTGATGCAGCTCATCTCCGCGCAGGGGCGCGAGGCGATGAAAACCGCGCAGGCCGGGCACAACGGCGCGCTTTCCCGGCGCATCGGCACAATCCGCGATGACCTGACGGACATCGGCGCGCATCTTTCCGCGTGGGCGGATTATCCGGACGACGACATTCCACAAGTGGACGAAAATATGTTGAAAGAACGACTTTCTGCGGGCTGTACGGCACTGCAGAAATTGCTGGCCGGGTTTGACGGCGGGCGAATCCTGCGCGAGGGCGTGGTGACGGTGATCGCCGGCAAGCCGAACGCGGGCAAATCCACGCTGATGAACCTGCTCGCGGGCTGCGAGCGCTCCATCGTGACGGAGCTGGCCGGCACGACCCGCGACGTCATTGAGGAGACGGTACTTTTGGGCGACATCCCGCTGCGGCTGGCGGACACGGCGGGCATCCGCGAAACGGAGGACCGTGTGGAGCAGATCGGCGTGCGCATTGCGCTCGACCGCGTGAAGACGGCGCAGTTCGTGCTGGCGGTGTTTGACGCAAGCGAAAGCCTCAATGAGGACGACGCGGCGATGATGGACGCCATCGGCGAGACGCCCTGCGTGGCGGTGGTGAACAAGAGCGACCTTGCGCCGAAGATCGACATGGACGTGCTCCGCGAGAAGTTCGCGCACATCGTGACGATCTCTGCACTCGCGGGTGACGGTTTGGAGGCGCTTTCCGAGGCGGCCGCCAAGGCGCTGCACACGGCGAATCTGAATCCGAACGACGGCATTTTGTATACGGAACGCCAGCGGGCGGACGTGCAGAACGCGCTCGTCTGCATGGAGGAGGCGCAGAACGCGCTGCTCCTCGGCATGACGTGGGATGCGGTGACGGTGTCGCTGGAAGGCGCGATCGCCGCGCTGAACGAACTCACCGGCGAACGGGTCTCTGACGCGGTGGTGGATAAGGTATTCTCTAAATTTTGTGTGGGTAAGTGACGGGCACGGCCCGTTTCGACGTCGCGGAGTCGCGTGTTTTGACACGCTTCGCCGCAGTAAGAAATGAGCTGAGCCAACGTGGACGGAAAATGCTTCTGAGAAGTAAAAGTTTCGGCCGCCTTTTCAAAGGCGGTGGGGTCAAGTGGCAAAGCCCTTGGCGTGATCCGCAGATCACGAAATACTTTAGAAAAAGCAAGCGCAGGAGGGTAGGCAAAATAGTCCGGTGGACTATTTTGCCGTAGGGAACCCTCGCCGGGGGTTCCCTGGCCGCACGGCGGCGAACGATCCCGCGACGTAAAAATTTTGGGTGCCGCTTTTTATAAAAAGCAGCGAGAGAGAAAGAAACTATGAACTATTTTGCAGGAAATTTGGATATTGCCGTGATCGGTGCGGGCCACGCGGGCATTGAAGCCGCTTTGGCGGCGGCGCGCCTCGGCTGCACCACGGCGATCTTTACGATAAACATGGATGCAGTGGGCAACTGCCCCTGCAACCCCAGCATAGGCGGCACGGCGAAGGGCCATCTCGTCCGCGAGATCGACGCCCTCGGCGGCGAAATGGGCAAAACCGCCGACGAATGCACGCTGCAGAGCCGTATGCTGAACCTCGGCAAGGGCCCGGCGGTGCACTCGCTGCGCGCGCAGATCGACCGCAGCCAGTACGCGCGCGTCATGAAGCACAAGCTGGAGCTCTGCCCGAACCTCGAAATGAAGCAGGCGGAGGTCATTGACCTCGTCCGCGACGGCGAAGACTGGCTCATCACCACAAAACTCGGCGCGCAGTACCGCTGCAAGGCGGTTATCCTCGCGACCGGCACGTTCCTCGGCGGGCGTATCTTTGTGGGCGATGTTTCCTACGACGGCGGTCCGGACGGTATGTTTGCCGCGACGGAGCTGGCCGGTGCGCTCGATCAACTCGGCATCGCGCTTCGGCGCTTCAAGACCGGTACTCCGGCGCGCGTGCTGCGCTCGTCCATCGATTTTACCGACCTCGAAGTGCAGTACGGCGACGAGCCCGTGGTGCCCTTCTCCTTTGATACCGAAACCCCGCCGGAAAACAAGACCGTGTGCCACGTCAGCTGGACGAACGACCGTACCAAGGCGGTCATCATGGAGAATATCCACCGCTCCCCGCTCTACGCCGGCATGATCGAGGGCGTCGGCCCGCGGTACTGCCCGAGCATTGAAGACAAGGTGGTGCGT
>JAFQWC010000047.1 GCA_017407665.1 Clostridia bacterium
CTGGATGAATCTTCTGTAGCAGTCATATGCCCAGCGCGGATTGCCGGACTTCTTAGCCATAACTTCAACAACCTCTTCGTTCAGACCGAGGTTGAGGATGGTATCCATCATGCCGGGCATGGAAGCACGGGCACCGGAACGGACGGAAACGAGAAGCGGGTTCTCCAGATCGCCGAACTTCTTGCCGGTGATCTCTTCCATCTTAACGATGTTTTCCATGATTTCAGCCTGGATCTCGTCGTTGATGCGACGGCCATCTTCATAGTACTGTGTGCAGGCTTCGGTGGAGACGGTGAAGCCCTGGGGAACCGGCAGACCGAGAGAAGTCATCTCAGCCAGGTTTGCACCCTTACCGCCGAGAAGCTCACGCATGTTTGCGTTGCCCTCTTTGAACAAATAAACGTATTTTTTGCCCATTGGAAACTACCTCCTAAAAATTTACATCGGCAAATATACCGAGTATTAACGTTTTCAGCGCACGGCAAATACGCACCGTTTCGCCGCACTCTATTATAACAAATCTTTTTCTGAATTTCCATACTTTTTTTTGATAAATCGGGGCTTTTTAGAAATTTTTCCTCAGTTTTCCGTTTTCATTCCCGGAAACGGAGATTTTCGCACCGCCCGGCGCATAAAATAGGCTTGCAAACCCGCGCCGGAGGTGGCATAATAGAGGTATGAACCGAACACCGCACAGAAAGCGCAGCCGAAAGGGAGGGGTCCTTTGTCGTCTGCGCAGTTTTCGCGTGCGGATTTTCCCATTGATTTTTGAAGAAGGAACTGAAAATCATGATGAAGCTTTTTTCCAAAAACGACAACCCGGGCGGTGCGGACTGGCTGATCGTCGGTCTGGGCAATCCGGGCACAAAGTATGAAAACACCCGCCACAACGCCGGTTTTATGATGGTGGACGCGCTGGCGGAATCCATCGGCTGCGAAGTGCGCCGCATCAAGTTCAAGGGTCTGTACGGCAAGGGTAAGATCGCAGGGCAGAACGTGGTGCTCCTGAAGCCCTCCACCTTCATGAACCTGAGCGGTCAGTCCGTAACGGACGCCATGAATTTCTTCCACATTCCGCCGGAGCGCGTGCTCATTCTGTTCGATGACATTTCGCTCGACGTGGGCCGCACCCGCATCCGCTCAAAGGGCAGCGACGGCGGCCACAACGGTGTGAAGAACATCATCTACCTCAGCGGCAGCGACAAATTCCCCCGTATGAAGATCGGCGTAGGCCACAAGCCCGAAGGCTGGGATCTCGCGGACTGGGTGCTCTCCCGCTTCACGAAAGACGAAATGAAGCTGCTGGAAGGCGTGGCGAAAAACGTGTGCGAGGCGGTGGAGCTCATCGTCACCGGCCACACGGACCGCGCCATGAACCGTTTTAACTCCTGATATCCACCCTTCTGCGTACCGAAAGGAAACTTTTATGGCTATGCATTTTCTCACGGACGCGCTCTCCCGCGTCCCCGAATACCGTGCGCTGGAAAATGCCGTAAAGCGCGGCAGAACCCCTGCCGCCGTCACCGGCGTTTCCTCCGTGCACAAAGCGAATATCATCCACGCGCTGCTCTCCGCCCTGCCGAAGAACGCACTGCTCCTCGCCGGCGACGAAGCCGAAGCCACCCGCCTCACGGAAGACCTCTCCGCAATGGGCACGCCTGCCGTGTTCTATCCCCTGCGCGATTTCAGCCTGCGCGACACCGAGGGCAGTTCCCACGAATACGAGCGTCAGCGTATCGAAGCACTCACGCTGCTGCAGAACGGCAAATGCCGGGTGATCGTCTCCACGATCGACGCGGCGCTGCAGTACACCCTGCCGCCGAAAAAGCTCCGTGAGCGCACGGTGCATCTTGCCACCGGGCAGGAGATCACCGTGAGCGAGACCGTCAAGGCACTCGTGCGCTGCGGCTATGTCCGCGCCGACCAGATCGACGGCACGGGCCAGTTTGCCCGCCGCGGCGGCATTGTGGATTTCTACTCCCCCGGCGGTCAGGCCCCGGTGCGCATCGAGTTCTGGGGCGACGAGATCGACACGATCTCCTATTTTGACCCCGAGACCCAGCGCCGCACCGACCGCATCGACGAGGTGACGATCTCCCCCGCCGTGGAGGTCGTGCCGGACAGCGCGACGCTGCTCGCGAAAAAGATCACCGAGCACGCGAAGACGCTGCGCGGCAAAGCCGCTCCCGCCGCAAAGGAGATCCTGCTGCGGGAAGCCGAAAAGCTGCAGAACGACCTGCACATCGGCTGCACGGACAAATACTATACCTTTATATATGAAGAGACCGCCACGCTGTTCAGCTATTTTGATACGGACGCCCTGCTGTTCTTCTCCGAGGGCAGCAAGCTCAAAGAGCGGATGCGCACCACCTTATGGCAGTGGGGTGAGGACGTCCGCGGTCTTTTGACCGAAGGCGTGCTGTGCCGCGGCCTCGATATGTACACCGAAACGTACGAATTTGCCCTCGGGCGCGCAATCGATACCGACACCGTGTATCTCGATGCCTTTGCCCGCGGCAGTTACGATACGCCCACCGAGACGCTCATCAACATGACGGTGCGGCAGCTTTCCCTGTGGGGCGGCAGCACGCAGCTTCTGGCAGAAGACCTCTCCGCGCCGCTGCACAACAAGCACGCCTGCGTCGTTCTCGCCGGCACGGAACGCGCCGCCATGACCGTGGCCGCCGACCTCAAGGCCGCCGGCATCCCCGCCGGGTATTTTGCGACGATCTCCTCCGTCCCCGCCGGCACGGTGGCCGTCACGACGGGCACGCTTTCCGCCGGTTTTGAGTACCCGAACGCCCGGTTCACCCTGCTCTCCCACGGCCGGATGAACAGCGTAAAGCAGAAGCCGAAGAAGAAGGACAAAAACAGTAAGGAGATCTACAGCCTCGCCGAGCTCACCGTCGGCGATTACGTGGTGCACTCCACCCATGGCATCGGCATTTTCGAGGGCATTCATAAGGTGAATATGCAGGGCATCACGAAGGATTACATCAAGGTCCGCTACGCGAAAAACGACACCCTGTACGTGCCCGTCACGCAGCTCGATATGGTGGCAAAGTACATCGGCCCCAGAGAGGATTCCGGCGTGAAGCTGCACCGCCTCGGCGGCACCGAATGGCAGAAGGCCAAGACGAAAGTCCGCGCCGCGGTCAAGGACATCGCGAAGGAGCTCATCGTCCTCTACGCCCAGCGCATGAAGCAGAAGGGCTTTGCCTTCCCGGAGGACACCGACTGGCAGCACGATTTTGAATCGCATTTTGAATACAACGAGACCGAAGATCAGCTGCGCTGCATCAACGAGATCAAGAACGATATGGAGCGCGAGGCGCCCATGGATCGCCTGCTCTGCGGCGACGTCGGCTTCGGCAAAACGGAGGTCGCCCTGCGCGCGGCGTTCAAGTGCATTTCTTCCGGCAAGCAGTGCGCCATCCTCGTGCCCACCACGATTCTCGCGTGGCAGCATTACCAGACCGCACTCAAGCGCATGGAAGGCTTCCCGGTGGATATCGAGCTGCTCTCCCGTTTCCGCAACACCCGCCAGCAGGACGAGATCCTGCGCAAGCTGAAGCGCGGCAGCGTGGATCTCATCGTCGGCACGCACCGTCTGGTCTCGAAGGATGTGCAGTTTAAGGATCTGGGCCTTGTGATCATCGACGAGGAGCAGCGTTTCGGCGTACAGCAGAAGGAACGCCTCAAGGAAGTCTGCAAATCCGCGGATGTCCTGACCCTTTCCGCTACGCCGATCCCGCGCACGCTCAACATGGCGCTTTCCGGTATCCGCGATATGTCGGTCATCGAAGAAGCCCCGCACGACCGCCATCCGGTACAGACCTATGTGCTGGAATACGATTCCGGCGTCATCACCGACGCCATCAAGAAGGAGCTGCGCCGCGGCGGGCAGGTCTATTACCTGCACAACGACGTCGCCTCCATCGAGCGTGTGGCCGCAAGCATTCAGGCCAAGGTTCCCGAAGCCCGCATCGGCATCGGCCACGGCAAAATGAGCGAGCAGGAGCTCTCCGAAGTCTGGCGCCGCCTGATGGAGCACGAGATCGACATTCTCGTCTGCACCACGATCATTGAGACCGGCGTGGACGTCCCCAACGCCAACACGTTGATCATCGACAACGCCGACCGTATGGGCCTTTCCCAGCTGCATCAGCTGCGCGGCCGCGTGGGCCGCAGCACCCGCCGTGCCTACGCCTATTTTACCTTCACCCGCGGCAAGGTGCTCAGTGAGATCTCCCAGAAGCGTCTTTCCGCCATCCGTGAATTCACCGAGTTCGGCTCCGGCTTCAAGATCGCCATGCGCGATCTTGAGATCCGCGGCGCCGGCAACATCCTCGGCGGCGAGCAGCATGGCCACATGGAAAGCGTCGGCTACGATATGTACCTCAAGCTCCTGAACGAAGCCGTCGCCCTGATGAAGGGCGAAACACCGGAGATCCCCGTGGAGGAATGCACGGTGGATCTGCAGGTGCAAGCACACATTCCGGAAAGCTACATCGATTCCACGGCGCTGCGTCTGGACGTATACCGCCGCATCGCAGATATCAAATCGTACGAGGATTCGAGCGACGTGGTGGATGAGCTCATCGACCGCTTCGGCGAGCCGCCGGAAAGCGTGTACGGCCTCATCGACATCGCTCTGCTGCGCAACCGCGCGACTTCCATCGGCATCACGGAAGTGAAGCAGCAGGCAAATGCCCTGCTCCTTTATAAAGAGAAGTTCGACATGGACCGCGTAAAGCGTCTGATTCAGGGTATGCCCAACCGCGTAATGCTCTCCGCCGGCAGCCGGCCGTACATCAGCGTGGCGCTTTCGGGCAAACAGCCGCTCGATGTGCTCGAGGATGCGCTGAAAATCCTGTGCGGTGACGCATAAACGGTCGAATGCACACAAAAAATCCACATTCTCGTATGAAATATACTGGACATTCCGTGCCATCGGCGTTATAATATCGGGTATGGCACAAAATAAATGAAAGATACGGTGATTTTCTTATGAAAACATTTGCAAAGCGCGCAGCGGCTCTGCTGCTGGCGATTGTTCTGACCTTCAGCCTGGCCGGCTGCTACAGCAGCGAAATGACCTGGGCTGCCAGAATGGGCGATGATGAGCTGCCCATCGGCGCTTACATTTACTTCCTGTCCACCGCCTACAACGAAGCTGCAGGCCAGATGGATACCGACACCAAGGTTCTGAAGTCTCAGATCGACGGCATGGACGCCGGGGACTGGATCCTCGACCGTGCAAACTTCTATGTCAACCAGTACTTCTGGGTAGAGCAGGAGATGGATCGTCTGGGCCTGAGCCTGGATGAGGCCGACTACGAACTGGCTCTGATCAACACAGACAACTACTGGGCCTATTTCGGCACCCTGTTTGAGCAGTACGGTATTGCACGCACTTCCTTCGACGTTGCTTACTCCCAGTATAACCTCAAGTACCTCAAGATCTTCGAGGCCATGTACGGCGAGGGCGGTGAGCGCGAGATTCCGGCAGAAGACCTGATGCAGCAGTACATCAGCACCTACTACAGCTACGAATACTTCCTCGCACCCATGAACACCGTCGCAGAGGACGAGTCTGTTGTGGAGTTCACCGAAGAGGAGAAGGCTGCTCTGGCCGAAAAGCTGGAAGCCGTTAAGAAGGACATCGAAAGCGGAAAGACAACCGTGACGGAAGCCGCCAGCGAATATGCCCGCGAGCAGGGTGAGGAATCCTCCACCTACCAGATCGGCGTAAACACCCGCCAGATGATGGAGCAGAACTACCTGCCGGATACCTTCATCGAGACCATCACTTCCATGAAGGCCAACGATGTCGCGGTATTTGAAGCCGGCAGCTATATGGTTCTCGCCAGACTGCTGCCCATCGAAGAGACTGCGGAATCCATCATCGAAGATGCCGACAGCCGCCTCACACTGATGATCGCGCTGAAGACCGACGAATTCCACAGTCACGTGGAATCCTGCGCCAAGGAGATGACCGGCGTGGAGCTGAACAAGAAAGCGATCTCCCGCTACAAGCCCTCCATGTTCAAGGAGTCCGGCGAGTACGGTCTCCTCACCCCGGAAACCGCTGAATAAACAGAAAATCCACAGAAATGAAGGAAGCTGCGAATGGATTTCGCGGCTTCCTGTTTTTTATTGAAAAACCTGATACACAGTAACTTACACAGGACAATCTTTACATTTCTGTATAATACTAACAAACACATCCGACACAATTAAACATTTTTCGATAATTTTTGCATTCGGCCCTTGACATTACCGTACAGAACCAGTATGATTGTACTATGAAATTTATGTAGTTCCCGTCCGTGGGGTATGGGCAGGAATTACATCTTACTACGCTTTTTGCGAAAGGAAGGCAGAACATATGAGCAATTATCAGCAGCAGCCGCAGTATCAGCCGCAGCCGGCAGTCGTCCCGCACAAGGTCATGAACCAGGAAAGAGCACTCTGGAAGGTTATCGTTTTCGGTATTCTGACTTGCGGTATCTATTCCATCGTTTTCTGGACCGGCATCGGTGAAGACCTGAACCTCGCCGCTTCCAGACGTGACGGCAAGAAGACCATGCATTTCTGTCTGGTCGCTTTCCTCCTCTCCGGTATCACCTGCGGTATTTATCCGCTGATCTGGTACCATCAGATCTCCCAGCGTATCGGTGACGAAGCCCGTGCACGCGGCATGAACACCGACCTCGGCGCATCCACATTCTGGCTGTGGAATGTTCTGGGCAGCATGATCGTTGTTGGCCCGTTCATCTACACCCATAAGATCGCTGAAGCTATGAACTTTGTCGCTGCCAGCTACAACGTTAACGGCTACTAATTCAAAAGCATAACAAAAAAGCTGTTCCTTACCCCGGAACAGCTTTTTTATTTTGTCTGGATTCAGTTTTTGAGGCCTTGCAGAAAATTGAGCGCACGCCCCAGAATCGAGGCTTCAAAATCCGGCTGCAGTACGGGGTCTCCCGCAAGCAGGCGGACGATGTAAGTCAGGATCATCACCCCGGCAAACAGCAGGATATACACATTCTGCCGTTTGGAGGGCACCTCCATGCCGCAGAACATCCGCAGTGCGATATACAGCCCGGCGGGCAGCAGCATCGGCAGCATCGGATGATAGTGAAACGCAGTCTGGAAATCGCGAAACACGGCGGCAAACAGCGCGCGCGTCATGCCGCAGCCCATACACGATACGCCAAAGAAGAACCGGAACGGACAGTGATAGAAAAAGAGCAGAATCCCTGCCGCCGCAGCCAAAATCAGCAGCAGCCGCAGCCAGCCGGAAAACCGCTTCATTGCTTTGCCCCCGTCCGGCGCGCGTGGCGAATGCAGTGGATGTATGCGGGGATCAGGAAGCAGTCCGCCGCCAGCCAGGCCAGAGGGCCCGCAAAGCAGGCAGCCGTAAACCCGAAGGCCGGCACGAGGAACAGGCCGGTCAGGCCGCGGGCGAACATCTCCAGCACGCCGGCACAGACGGCCAGACGGCTGTAGCCCATGCCCTGAATGACAAAGCGCACGGAGTTAACGAGGGACAGCGGGAACAGGAACGCCGAGTTGATGAGAATGTAACGGTACGCATACGCCCGCAATTCGGTTTCGCTCGGATCCATAAAGAGCAGCAGCATCGCACGGCCTGCAAGCGAAAGCACGATCAGGCCAATGGCGGAATAAACCGCGGCGATCGTTGTGCTGGTGCGCACACCCTTGGAGATGCGGTCATACTTGCCGGCGCCGAGATTCTGGCCGCTGTAGTTGGACATGGTCACGCCCAGTGCACCGGTGCCGCTGTCAAAGATGAAGAAGACCTTGTTGCCCGTGGTGATACCGGCCACGGACAGGGTGCCCAGCGCGTTGATGGAAGTCTGCAGCACCACATTGCCGATGGCGGTGATGGAAGTCTGCAGAGCCATGGGCAGGCCCATATTGATGAGGAATTTCACGTGCGGGCGGCTCAGCTTCAGATCGGAACGGCTGATGTGCACCACGTCGAACCGGCGGATCATAAACGCCATACAGCACAGACCGGAGATCAGCTGGGACGCCACGGTAGCCAGTGCAGCACCGGCGATCCCCATGGGGATCCAGAGGATCAGCGCAAAATCCAGCACCACGTTGATCGCGGAGGAGATGACCAGGAAAACCACCGGCGTACGGCTGTCGCCCACGGCACGGAGAATGCCGGATACGGTGTTATACAGCAGCGTTGCGGGAATGCCGGCGAAGATCACAACGAGATACGCGTGCGCCTGATCAATGATGTCGGCGGGGGTGCCCATCCACTCGAGGATCGTGCGGCAGAGGATCGCGGTCAGCGCCGCGAAAATCAGGGCGAAGCCGGTCATCAGCACGATGGAATTGCCCAGATATTTACGCAGACCGGCGTAATCACGTGCACCGAACCGCTGCGCGATCGGGATCGCGAAGCCGCTGCAGATGCCCATGGAAAAACCGATCAGCAGAAAGCAGACGGAACCGGTGGAGCCGACCGCCGCCAGTGCGTCGGTGCCCAGCACGCGGCCCACGATGGCAGCATCCACCATGGAATACAGGTTCTGGAATATGTTTCCGAGATACAGCGGGATCATAAAGCTGAGGATCAGCTTAAAGGGAGATCCCTGTGTCATTTCTTTCGTCATTTCAATACACACTCCGAAATAGTTTTTACAGTGTACAGTTTATCACCAAATCCCCGCATTTGTACAGACCGCAAAACAGAAAAAAGGAGCAGCCGAAACTGCTCCTTTTTATGTATATTGATTGTTTATTCCTTATGCCTGAGCGATCTTGGTTGCCCACTCAACAACGTTCTGCACGTCAGCTTCGGTCGGGATGCCCTTCTTGAAGAGGCTGCCCTTAACAGCAACGCCCAGCGGTTCACCAACGGTGTTGACGCCGTTCTTCTTCATGGTCTCGATGATGCCCTCGAGGCCCTTGGTGCTGCCGGTGTTGTTCAGAACATAGAATGCAACGCCCTTGGTTCTGCCCGGATTGAGGTCCTTGCAGAAATGGTCAACTGCGCCCGGGAGCTTGCCGTTCATGCTGATGCCGATGAAGATAACCTTCTCGTTCTCGCAGGGATATGCCGGCGGAATCTGGTCGCAAACGCACTGCAGAACTCTGCCCAGCTCAGAAGCGATTACCTGAACGTCGCCGCCCTTGGAAAAATGAAGAGATTTTGCTTTCATGATTACTTTCCTCCTGTAAATTCGCGGGCCGCACAAGCCCGTGCACTCAATTTGTCATTGTATCAATTATATCATAAAACGCACACAATTCAAGGGCGTTCCGTAAAGAAATTGTGAATTTCCTGCAAGATTTTATAACGCCCCTCATTTTCCGGCCTGCGGCAGGATTCTCCCCGCCGCGCAAGAAACAGCCAAAACGCCGGAGATCCGCATTGAAAAGCCGGAGATTATATGGTATCATACATATGTATTGTTATTTTTTACAGCGGGTGAAGAAAATGAATGAAATCAGTTCGAGCATGGCCAACATCAGCCCGATCAGTCGAAATATATACATGGTTTGCTGCACGGCATGGGACCCCATCTCCCTGTTCCATGACACGCTCTACCGCGCACGCCGCCGCTTTTTTGAAACCGGCAGAACGGCCCATATCAAGGAAACCGGCGTGTATTACGGGTTGTCCGGTGAAAGTGCCGGCAAAGTGTCCCGCCACAACCTGAAATGGAAAAAGTCCGTCGGCCGCCGCGTTCTGGAAAGCCATTTTTCCCTGCGCAAGCAGCGCGGCATCGAGTTCCGCAGCCCGGAGGGCATTCTCCGCTGCCGGATGTTCCTTGACCGCGACAACCGCTGGGTCCGCTCCGAATATTACGCACCGGATAACCCCATGCGCGCCGTTCTGAGCTTTAAGCCGGACCCCGTGCGGGACGCCGTTCTGCGTTTTGACTACAACCACTCCACAGGCAAAACCAAAGAGACGGTTTTGTTGCCGGTGCCCTATGCGTTCCAAACTCCGGAACAGAGTCTGCAAAATGCCCGTTTCGGTGAGAACCTGTTCCTCATCGCCGGCACGGACGGTGAATTCGCGTACTGTCCCGAGGCGGAACAGAAGCAGCGCCTGGAATTTCTGGAAGCCGGCAAAGACGCTTCCGTGATGCTCTCCATGGGCTGGGAGGTTCAGGACGGCGAAGTCACCGCACCCGAAGCCGCCGCCCTGCCCGAAAGCGCGGAGGAGCCCGCCGCGCAGCCGGAGCTGCATTTTGAAAATCCGGAAGAGACCGTCTGGGTGGAAGTGCCTGACGAGGACGAACTTCCCGAATCCACAGACGAGCCGGAAACCGAAGCAGAGCCCACGGACACAGCATCCGCTGCCGGGGAGAAATCCGCAGAAATGCCGGACCCGGCCGATGCGGCGGTGCTTAATGCACTCGGCATCTCCGCCGAAGACGCCGTTCTGGTGCGCGGCATTCTGGATAAACTTCTGGATAAACCCGCCGAACCCGTTTCCGCGCCGCCCGCACTGATCCGCCGCGGCGAAGAAGTGCACTACACCGGCAATATGGAAAACGGCAGCCGCGAGGGCTTCGACCGCACGGAGACGGCGGACGGCATCACCCTCTATGAAGGCGAATATAAAAACGACCTGCAGGACGGCTTCGGCGCACAGCATTACAAGTCCGGCGCGGTGTCCTACATCGGCGATTTCAAAGAAAACAAGCGCGAGGGCTTCGGCGTATCCTTCCGGGAATCCGACCACGCGATGCACATTTCCCGCTGGGCGGACAACAAACCGGAGGGCTATGCCACCCTGTTCAGCCCGGACGGCACGCTGCGTTACACCGGCAAGATCATCGACGGGCAGAAGCAGGGCTTCGGCGTTTCCGTCAATCCGGACGACGACACGGTGTTCGTCGCCAAATATAAAGATAACGAGATGACCGGCGACGGTGCGCTGTTCGCCGGCGACGGCACCCTGCTGTACACCGGCGGCTGGAAGGACGGCAAGCGCCACGGCTACGGCACGGAATTTGATCGCAGCGGCGACGTCATCTATGCCGGCGAATGGCAGGACGACCGCTATCTGAACGGCATCCTCTATAAAAAAGTACAGGGAGATCCCGAAAATGGATCGAATTGAGCTGCACGACGTGGAATACGGCGACTGTACCGTACTGGTGGGGCGGGATCAATCCGTCCTGATGGTGGACTGCGGTTCCGTAAGCCAGTATGTGCGGCGGGATCAGACGGACATTACACAGCGGTTTGACGCCATCTTTCACCGGTATACGGCAGCCTCCGCCCGCTATTTTCTGCTCACGCATTATCACCGCGACCACATGAACGGCTTTCTGCGGAAACTGCGGCAGGACCCGAACTATTTTGACTGGGTCTGCCTGCCCGCACTGCCATACGCGGACGGCCGCTGCCCCATTTTGGGTATCGCACTGTACGCCCATTTTTTCTCCGCACCGCAGAGCGATTTTGCGCAGGTGAACACGGCCTGTCTCACCATTTACGATTTACTGCACAACACCGTCGGCGCGGCGCGCATCTGTACTCTCCGCGCCGGCGATTCTTTTATGTTTGACCGCACGGTGTACGAGGTGCTCTCCCCCGGTGCGGATTTCGCTTACGACCCGGCGCTCTTTGACGCGGCCGCGTCGCTGGATGCCGCGATGGAACAAATCCCGGAAACCGCTGGTTTCCTGCGTCTGAAAGCGGAATACCTGTCCGCCTACGCCGCTTGCCAGGCGGCACTCTCGCCCACCGGAATGGATCGCGATGCGGCTTTGGAACGGCTTTCCGCCGTCTGGCGGGAACTGGATGCCCTGCGCGGCACGCCGGCGCTGCTTGCCGCCGCGGAACCTGTGCAGGAGATCCTTTACGCACCCGCCCTGCGTCAGCTTTACATCGAAACACAGAACGACCTTTCTCTGGTCTTTCAGAACCGCCGCTCCGCGTCCGAGGGGTTTGATATCCTCCTCACGGGTGACGTTTCCGGCAAGGTTCTGGATGCGCTGTCAACCAAACTCTACAGCAGTTATTACGCCGTAAAAGCACCGCACCACGGCACGGAAAGCCACTGGAGCGCGGTGCTGGGGCAAATGGAGATCGCGCATCTTTTGATCTCCAACGGGGATTACCACGCCGGCGGCGAGGTCTCCGGGCGGTACATCGCCATGGAAAGCGTGAAGCACTGCACGAATCCGTCCGCCTGTGTCTGGTTCCGGGAAAACGGCAGCTGCTGCAACCGGCTTCTGCGCTGCTACGAGCAGCCCGCCGCCGGACAGCTCACGCTGAAATGCTCTGCCGCGGCCGGCAACCGCTTTGCGCCCTGCCGCATCTATGTATTCGGCCACAACGGCGTGCGCGGATGCCATTGCGACCGATGAGCGCCCGACGCGCTCACACAGGGGATATCACTTCAGCATACCTTCCACACCGTCGATGATCTGCCCCATGGTGTGCACCGCCCTTGCGGTGTTCCGGCGCATTTCGCGGGTTCTGGCTTTGGCCGATTTCTTCCCCTTCATCATCCTGGAGGACACGGCAGCCACCGCAGCACCTGCGGCCAGCCCCAGCCCCACACCCTTCACTACGTTCATACTCTGCTTATACACGGTGTCAAACCTCCAGATCCATATTGCGGCTCTGGCAAGCACCAGAAGAGCCGTCATACATAGTTTCCCCCTTTTTATGAAATCATACATGGAAAAAGCATTTGGAAAGGATACGCATTTATGATTTTGAACATCGTCATGGTGGAGCCGGAAATCCCCCAGAATACCGGCAATGTGGCCCGCACCTGCGCGGCTACCGGCGCCCGGCTGCATCTTGTGGGCCCGATGGGCTTTAAGATCGACGACCGCAAATTAAAGCGCGCCGGTCTCGATTACTGGTCCCTTTTGGACATCACCTACTATGATTCTCTGGAAGAATTCTTTCAGAAAAACAGCGGTGAATTTTTCTTTTTCTCCACCAAATCCATACACCGGCACACGGACATCCCATATCCGGACAACTGCTATCTGTTTTTCGGCAAGGAGACCGCCGGTCTGCCGGAGGAGCTGCTCTTTCAAAACCGCGACCGCTGCGTGCGCATCCCCATGCTTTCCGAGGCCCGCAGCCTGAACCTCTCGAACAGCGTGGCTATCGGCGTCTATGAAGTTCTGCGCCAGTGGGATTATCCGGAGCTTTCCGGTGCAGGCCGTCTGCGCGGCTACGATTGGTCCGATGCTGCCCCGTGATTCCCGTTTTCCGAAAAAAAGTATGGCAAAAACTTGTCAATTTATTCGTTATGTCTTGAAAATTGACTTTAATTGGTATAGAATAAGGGATGGAGTTCGGATCAATCCGACTCGGCCCGTTATGGGGCAAAGTTGTTAATCAAACTCTAAATATATCAAAAGGAGTGTCTCAAATGAACTACCTCAACAAGAAGACCGTAGAAGACATTGAGGTCGCCGGCAAGCGCGTCCTTGTCCGCTGCGATTTCAACGTTCCGATGAAGGACGGCGAGATCACCGATACCAAGCGTATCGTTGGCGCTCTGCCCACCATCAAGTATCTGGCTGACAACGGCGCAAAGGTTATCCTCTGCTCCCATATGGGCCGTCCGCACAACATCTTCAACGATGTCGTGAAGCTGGACAAGAAGGAAAAGAAGAAGATCGACGCTATGCCGGAAGAAGAGCGCGCAGCGGCAACTGCCAAGGCTCTGGAAGCTGCTAAGGGCGACGTGAAGAAGTTCTCCCTGGCTCCGGTTGCAGCAGAGCTCTCCAAGCTCCTGGGCAAGGAAGTCATCATGGCTACTGACATCATCGGCGAAGACGCAAAGGCTAAGGCTGCTGCTCTGAACGACGGCGATGTTATGATCATCGAAAACATCCGCTTCTATGCAGAAGAGACCAAGAACGATCCGGCATTCGCTAAGGAACTGGCTTCCCTGGCTGACATCTATGTCAACGATGCTTTCGGCACCGCACACAGAGCGCACGCTTCCACAGCCGGTGTTGCTGATTACCTGCCGGCAGTCTGCGGCTACCTGATCCAGAAGGAGATCTCCGTTATGGGCGGCGCTCTGCAGAACCCGAAGAGACCGTTCGTTGCCATCCTCGGCGGCGCAAAGGTTTCCGATAAGATCGGCGTTATCAACAACCTGATCGACAAGGTCGACACCCTCATCATCGGCGGCGGCATGGCTTACACCTTCTTCAGAGCCAAGGGCTACGGCGTTGGCACCTCCCTGTGCGAAGAAGACAAGATCGAGCTGGCTAAGGAAATGATGGCTAAGGCAGAGGCTAAGGGCATTAAGTTCCTCATCCCGGTAGATACCGTTGTCAGCACCGAGTTCGACGCAGACGCTGAGCACAAGGTTGTTCCGTCCAACGAGATTCCGGACGGCTGGATGGGCATGGACATTGGCCCGAAGACCCGCGAGATGTTTGCTGAGGCTGTAGCCGGCGCAGGCACCGTAGTCTGGAACGGCCCGATGGGTGTTTCCGAGTGGACCAACTTTGCACACGGCACCATCGCTGTTGCCAAGGCCATCGCTGAGAGCGAAGCCATCTCCATCATCGGCGGCGGCGACTCCGCAGCTGCGATCGAGAAGCTGGGCTTTGCCGACAAGATGACCCACATCTCCACCGGCGGCGGCGCTTCTCTCGAATTCCTCGAGGGTCTCGTACTCCCGGGCATTGCTTGCCTCAACGAGAAATAAGTCACACTTTATGCGGGAGCCGGGGCTTTTCCCCTGCTCCCGTATTGTATAATTCATTTATTTTTGGAAAGGATGTATTCCCCATGAACAAGGCTGTCAGAAAGGCTGTTATCGCCGGCAACTGGAAAATGAACAAGACCCCCGCTGAGGCTGTTGAGCTGCTGAACGGCATCGCTCCCCTCGTGAAGGACGCAGAGTGCGACGTGGTTGCCTGCGTTCCGTATGTAGACATCGCTGCTGCTGTTGAGGCTGCCAAGGGCACCAACATCAAGATCGGCGCTGAAAACTGCCACTGGGCAAAGAGCGGCGCTTTCACCGGCGAAATTTCCGCGGATATGCTGAAGGCCTGCGGCGTTGAGTACGTCATCACCGGCCACAGCGAAAGAAGAACCTATTTCGGTGACACAGACGTTACCGTACAGCAGAGAACCCGTGCAGGCCTCGATGCAGGTCTCACCGTCATCCTCTGTGTTGGCGAATACCTCGAGCAGCGCGAGCAGGGCATCACTGCAGAGCTGTGCGCTATGCAGACCAAGATCGCTCTGGGCGGCGTGACCGAGGAAGAACTGAAGAGAATCATCATCGCTTACGAGCCGGTTTGGGCCATCGGCACCGGCAAGACCGCTACCGCTGAGCAGGCAAACGAAGTTTGCGCTGTCATCCGCGACGTGATCAAGGGCCTCTACGGCGAGAAGGCCGGTGAGGAGATCACCATTCAGTACGGCGGCTCCATGAACGCTGCAAACGCTGCTGAACTCCTCGCACAGCCGGACGTTGACGGCGGCCTCATCGGCGGCGCTTCCCTGAAGCCGGCTGATTTCGCAGCCATCGTAGAAGCAGCTACCAAGGGCTAAGCGACAACGTGTCGCAGCGACGTCGCGCCGGTCACGGACCGGTCCGAAGTCGCGGAGTCGTTTGCCCCAGCAAACTTCGCCGCAGTAAAAAATGAGTTTTGCTGTCGCGGATCATGCCCCGCTGACTTCATGTAGCTTCTAAACGTAAGTGAAAGGAAATTCTTTAAATGAAAAAACCTGTTGTTCTTATGATCATGGACGGTTACGGCTTCTCCGTTCCGGAAGGCAACGCGATCATCGCTGCCAACAAGCCGAACCTCGATAAGCTCTTCGCCAATAACCCGCTGACCCAGATCGGCGCTTCCGGCATGGACGTTGGTCTGCCGGACGGCCAGATGGGCAACAGTGAGGTTGGCCACACCAACATCGGTGCCGGCCGTATCGTGTATCAGGAGCTCACCCGCATCACCAAGGCCGTGCAGGACGGCGACTTCTTCAAGAATGAAGCTCTGGTAAAGGCCATGACCGCAGCCAAGGAAAACGGCACCGCTCTGCATCTGATCGGCCTGCTGTCCGACGGCGGCGTGCACAGCCACAACACCCACCTCTATGCGCTGATCGAAATGGCAAAGCAGATGGGCATTGAGAAGATCAATGTCCACGCTCTGCTCGACGGCCGTGACGTTCCGCCTTCCTCCGGTAAGGATTTCATCATCCAGCTCATGACCGAGATGAAGAAGATCGGCGCCGGCAAGGTCGCTACCGTGATGGGCCGTTATTACGCCATGGATCGCGACAACCGCTGGGAGCGCGTTGTCAAGGCTTACGATGCCATGGTCTGCCGCGAGGGTGAAGAATTTGACTGCCCGGTCTGCGCAATTTCCAAATCCTACGAGGACGGCGTGACCGACGAATTCGTCGTTCCGTGCACCGTTAAGGGCGGCGACCCGATCGCTTCCGGCGATTCCGTCGTCTTCTTCAACTTCCGTCCCGACCGCGCCCGTGAGATCACCCGTACCTTCGTTGATCCGGAGTTTGCCGGCTTCGAGCGCAAGAACGGTTTCTTCCCGGTCAACTACGTCTGCATGACCCAGTATGACGCGACCATGCCGAACGTGGACATCGCCTTCAAGCCGCAGAGCCTGAAAAATACCCTCGGCGAGTACGTTTCCTCCAAGGGTCTGTCTCAGCTGCGCATTGCCGAGACCGAGAAGTACGCGCATGTCACCTTCTTCTTCAACGGCGGCGTTGAGAAGCAGTACGAGGGCGAGGACCGTATCCTGGTCAACTCCCCGAAGGTTGCAACATACGATCTGCAGCCGGAGATGAGCGCATACGAAGTTTCCGACAAGATGGTTGAGGCTGTCAAGTCCGGCAAGTATGATATGATCATCCTGAACTTCGCAAACTGCGACATGGTCGGTCACACCGGCGTGTTCGATGCAGCCAAGGCAGCCGTTGAGGCTGTGGACGCCTGCGTAGGCAAGGTTGCAGCAGCCATCGAAGAGATGGGCGGCGTTCTGCTGATCACCGCTGACCACGGCAACGCGGACAAGATGGTGGATACCGACGGCGAACCGTTCACCGCACACACCACCAACCCGGTTCCGTTCTGCGTTGTAGGTTATCCCTGCGAACTGCGCGAGGGCGGCGTGCTGGCGGACATCGCTCCGACCATGCTGAAGATCATGGATCTCCCGCAGCCGGAAGAGATGAGCGGCACCAGCATCATCCTGTAATCCCCCGATAAAAACATCAACGCGGACAGAGAAATCTGTCCGCGTTTTGTTTTGTGTTCTGTTTTACTGCCGTGCGGTCTTTGCGCTCTTTTCGTGGCAGAGCGTGGCGTTCGGCAGGTCTGCCGCCTTCGGATAATCCGCATCGAAGATCAGATATTTATTGTAGATCAGCGATGCATCCTCATATTCCGCGCGGAGATAACCGGCATCGGGATACGGGTAATGGCTCGCGCCCGCGTTGTAGCTCGGCGAGGAACAATCCGGGTCGCCGACGATCTCGCCCGCGAGGATCATCTCCGCCAGACGGATGTACCGGTCCAGATACGCCTTGCAGATGGGCGTGCCGTTGTGTGCCGGGCAGATGATGTCAAATTTATCCTCAAAGGATTTGAGCTTTTGCATCGCATTGCGGTAAGTCTCCACCGTGGAAGCCGGGCGGGAATGAACCTGCCCCATTTCCTCGGCATAACCCGGCAGCAGCAGAACCTGACCGGCTTCGAGCTCGTCGCCCGGGAACAGCATCCGGTTCGTCTCGTCCAGAATGGCGAGGTTGCCCGGGGCATGGCAGTCGAGCTCAATGACCTTCAGCGGACGGCCCTTGAGGTCGATCACGTCGCCGTCTTTTACGAGCGTAAAGGTGTAATCGAGCGGGTATTTTGCGGGGTCGCTGCCCATGGTGTTCTTCGCGCTGCGGGAGATGCCCGCCGTGCCGTAGATGACATCGAAGAAGCCGTTGCCGGCGGTGTGGTCAAAATGGCTGTGTGTGTTGATGACCCGCCGCAGCGGCAGGTCTGTGAGGCTCTGCGCGAACGCGCGGATGTTCTCCGTGGACATACCGGCATCGATGAGGAACGCCTCGTCCTCACCCAGCAGGAGATAGCAATCGCCGCCGGAACCGGTGATGATGTACGTATTTTCCGTCAGCTGACGGGACATAAAAACAGAATGTGCCAAAACGAACCCGACCTTTCTCTGTACAAATACTTCTGATCAAAGTATAGCATATAAATTTTGCAATTTCAATTTGCTTTGTTCGATTTACAGCGCCGCGTTTTCTGTGCTATACTGGACAAAAAGAGGTGAGATCCTTGCAGCTTTCCGATCTGTACAAACCGCTGACCGCGCATCCGTTTGAACGCACCGCCGCCTATTGGGAGGCTGCGCCCTGCGCGGCGCTGCAGCCGTATATCCGCTGCTTCTGGGGTACGGTTCAGCCGATTTTTGTGCCGGAAACCGGCGTCAGCGATCTGGTCATTCCCGACACCTGCTGCGATGTGATCTTCACCGTGAACCACACGGACAACACCGTGGACAGCGCCTTCTGCGGCACAAGCGACCTCTCCTTTTCGGCATATACATACACGCAGAAACCGTATTTGCGGTCCGTGTTCGGCATTCGTTTCTATGCCTGGAGCGCCGTTGTGTTCTCGGAGGATACCCTGCGTGATTCCAAAAACGAAACCTCCCACGCCGATTCCCACTTTTCGGCGCTGCGCAAGGCACTGGCGCCGCAGTTATTCGATGTGCCCGCGCTTTCCGCGCGCATCCGGCTTGCGGAAGATTTTCTGCTGCGGCATATGCACCCGGAACGCAGCAGTCCTCTTGTCGGCAACGCCATTTACGAAATGCTGGCTCACCGCGGCAATCTGCGCACGGAGACGCTCTCCCGCACGCTGCACATCAGCCGGCGGCAGATCGAGCGCCGCTTTGCAGAGGAAACCGGATTTTCTCCGAAACAGCTTTCCAATCTCATCCGCTATCAATCCCTGTGGGACGGCCTGCTGCATCGCCGCTTCCGCAGTCTCCCGGACGCTGCGCTGGAGCTGGGCTACACCGACCAGGCACATTTGTCGCGGGAATTCAAGCGATTTCACACCATGACCATCCGCGATGCGCTGCACTACGCCGCGAAAGATGTCGCTTTTTTGCAAGACAACCCTTCACTTCCCCCGTAAAATGGAGAAAAGACTACCGATACACAGGAGGAATCCAAATGAAAATGATCAAAGGCAAATGCGGAACGGACTGCAGCACCTGCACATTCCGGGAAAAGTTCGGCTGCCGCGGCTGCATCGAACAAGAAGGCCGGATCTTTTGGGGTGAATGCGATATTTACAAATGTGCCGATGAAAAGGGCTATGCGCATTGCGGCGCGTGTGACAAACTGCCCTGCGCGAAGCTGACCGAATTCATCGAAAACGGGCACAACCCTGACCGGTTGTCCAATCTGCAGGCATGGCGCGATGCGATCATCGACACGCGCTGCGGACTGCACTGTGTCGGCTGCACATACAAGGAACCCTGCGGATGCGGCGGCTGCATCGCCACAAACGGGCATCCGTTCCACGGGGAATGCCCCGTCGCCATCTGCTGTCAGGACAAGGGGCTCACCCACTGCGGTGAATGCGGCACATTCCCCTGCGCACTGCTCACGCAGTACTCCTGCGATCCCGTTCACGGCGATACCCCGCACGGCGCACGGATCGAGCAATGCAGAAAATGGAAGGCGGATAACACATAATGGATCAGAAAAAGATCACCGCGCTGCGTATGGAGCGGCAGCACTTTATCGCGCGGGCCAATGAAGAGGAATACACCGCCCTGTATCGCGATCTGCAGCCGGGGCAAAATGTATACTGGAACGGCTTCGGGCAGCCGCCGACGCTCTCCTTCCGCGCGGATTTTGACGATATCGAGTTTAACCGCGCGCGGCAAAAGGAGCGCAGGCTGATCAAAGGCCGTTTCTCCGGCGGCACCTTGGGCTGGATCGTGCCGGAGGACCTCGAGCTGTTCCTTGCCCTGTACCAAAAGCCGCTGAAAGCACCAAACAATGCACAGCGCCTGCTTCTGCATCTCATCGAAACGGCCGGCCCCCTGAACATCCAGCAGATGAAGGAGGAAACCGGCCTGCTCGTGAAAGAGATCACACCGGCGCTCCACCGGCTGCAGGAGGCGTTTCTGATCTACGAGGATCAGTATGACGGCGCATGGGACCGCGGCTGGTATTTGTTCGGCGAAGCCTTCCCGGACGTGGACCCCAACCGCTATACCCGTGCGGATGCGCTGAAAATCGTGCTGCAAAGGTTTGCCTACCGCTTTGTACATTTCACCGCCGCGATGGCCAAATCGTTTTACCGTCTCCCCGAAAAGGAGATCAAGCTGGCTGCAGGCGCACTGGAAGCCGAAGGCATATTTGTCTCGGCAGACGGCGGATATATGCTGCGATCGGATGCACTTCTGCTGGAGGAGTATACCCCCGCACCGATGCATTTTGTCTGCGCGATACACCGCAATGACCCGCTGTACAAGGTGGACGAACCACAGCTCAAGGTCTGGGTAAAAGCGCTGACGGAGGGTCTGCCCTACGACTGCGAACCGCTGCAGTATCTTTTGATCGACGGCGAATTCCGCGGCGCATCCGTCGGGCATTTCCGCAACGGGCCGTATGACCTGAATGACATCATCTGCGATCTCCCCGACGCGGAAAGCCGAAAGCAGGAGATCCTTGACGCCGTCACGGCGGTCAATTACGGGAAAGTACCGCTGCGGTTTATGGGTACAACAATATAAAAGGAAACGGTACGCTCTGCTTCAGATGGCAGAACGCACCGTTTTTTGTATAAAAAACGCGCGGTGAGCAAACTCACAGCGCGTTTGAATCCTGTAAATTTCTTATTCTTCCGGCAGATCGGAGCCGCAGTGCGGGCACTTGACCGCGCCGAGCTTCACATCGTCGGACAGGCAGTACGGGCAGGTCTTGGTGGTGGGTGCTGCCGGTGCTTCGGGCTTCTTCTTGGCTTCACGTGCCTTGTTGACGACCTTCATAACGGCAAAGATCACAATGGCGGTGATGAAGAAGACGATCACGGCGTTGATGAATGCGCCGACGGCAAATCCGCCCGGTGCCCACTCAGCGAACGACTCAGCGTTCGGGAGGAACAGACCGATGATCGGTGTAACCAGACCGGAAACGGCGGCGTTAACAATGGCGGTGAAGGAGGAGGCGATCACAACGCCGACTGCCATATCCAGCACATAGCCGCGGGCAATAAAGGTTTTGAATTCCTGCAGAAGCTTTTTCATGTTATTTCGTTCCTTTCCCGGGCCCGCACGGCGGCGGAGCCCCCTTATTGCTTTTCATCGTACCATAATTCGACCGGAATTTCAATACTGTGCCGTATTTTTCGTGGAATGTCCGCACACAAAAGCGCCCCTGTTCCGCAGCGGAGCAAGGGCGCTGAAATTTACTTTGTGAAACGCAGGACGTTCCAGGAGGTCTTCGTGAGATTTGCGCGATAGAGGTCGCCGTCCTTTTCGGTGCGGTCACAGACGGTCTTCGGCACCACGGCCTGCTCTGCGGCAGAGTTCACGGCCTTCATGTCGTCATGCTCGAGCACGATGTGCTCGGCGAGCGTATAGCCGGCAAAGGAGCGCAGGTCGAGATCCAGCACGATGTCATCGGTGACACTGCGGTTGACCGCAAACACGGTGACTTCGTCCTTCTCCTCGTTCCACACGGCGATGGATTCCACGTCGGTGACATCGGTGTAGTCCATGGTGTCATGCTTGGAGGAGGTGAGCACCGGCTGCAGGGCAATGCCGCGGCCATACTTGGAGGCATGGAGCAGCGGGTAGTAGATGGTCTGCTTCCAGGCGGGGCCTTCCTCTTCGGTCATGATGGGCGCGATGACATTAACGAGCTGTGCCATGCAGGCCATCTTCACGCGGTCGGAATGCTTCATCAGGGTGATGAGCATCAGGCCGACGAGAATGGCATCCTCGAAGTCGTAATGGTCTTCGAGCAGATGCGGGGCGATCTGCCACGGACGGTTCTTCATGGTGTCATCATCGGAAGCGTTGGCGTGGAACCACACGTTCCACTCGTCAAAGCTCAGGTTGATGTTCTTCTTCGCGCGCTTCTTGGCCTTCACGAAATCGCAGGTGGCGATGATGGTCTTGATGAAGTTGTCCATGTCGTCGCTCTGGGCGAGGAAGTTCGCGGTATCGTTGAAGCGGTTGCCGTAATAGGTGTGCAGGGAGATGTAATCCACGCTGTCGTACGCCCAATCGAGTGCGGTTGCCTCCCACTGCGGGAAGGTGGGCATACCGGTGTTGGAGCTGCCGCAGAGAACGAGCTCGATGGAGGGGTCGATCTGACGCATGGCCTTGGCGGTCTCATCAGCGAGGTGGCCGTATTCGTCGGCGGTCTTGTGACCGGTCTGCCACGGGCCGTCCATCTCGTTTCCGAGGCACCATACCTTGATGTTGTGCGGGTCCTGCACGCCGTGCTTCACACGCAGATCGCTGTACTTTGTGCCAGAGGGATGGTTGCAGTATTCGAGCAGATTGCAGGCAGCTTCGATGCCGCGGGTGCCGAGGTTCACGGCCTGCATGACTTCGGTGTTGGCCTTCTTTGCCCATGCGGCAAATTCATTGATGCCGATCCAGTTCGGCTCGGTGCTGCGCCAGGCCAACTCCAGACGCTTCGGGCGCTCTTCCACGGGGCCGACGCTGTCTTCCCAGTAGAAATTGGAGACAAAATTGCCGCCCGGGTAGCGCACGATGGGGATCTGCAGCTCGCGGACGAGCTCCAGCACGTCCTGACGGAAGCCTTCCTCATCGGCGGTCTTGTGGCCCGGCTGCCAGATGCCGCCGTACACGGCACGGCCGAGGTGCTCGATGAACGAGCCGTAAATGCGCTTATCGATCCGGGAGATCTTAAAATCCTTCTCAACGGTTAACTTGGCATATTTTTTCATACTTTTCCGTTCCTTTCCAAAAGTGGTTCGGTGCTATATACAGTTTATCCGTTTTGCACCGGGGTGTCAATGTGTTTTCCAAAAGTGGATTGCAGAACGATGCGCAGAGTGCTATACTGGATGCGGAAAGATCAACGGAAAGCCGGTGCATATTGTGGGCAAAAAGAAGATCGAGCATATTGTCTTTGACGGTGTGCGCAAGCAGAAGCCAAGCATTCCGTTTCAGAAGGTGAATCAGACTACAGGGAAACCGATAAAGAAAAAAGATAACATAAGCAAAAAATAGAGTAGGGCGGAATTTTCCGTCCTACTCTTCGCTTTCATCCGGGATATATTTCATAATGTCCCCAACCTGACAGTTGAGAATCCGGCAGAACATTTCTATCGTGTGGGTACTGACACTTTCGTTTCTTTTCAGTCTGGTGATCTGGCCGGGGCTGACCTTGTACTGCTTGATGAGTGCATATTGAGAAATTCCTTTTTCTTTCATGACTTTCCAAAGATTATCGTATGAAATCATACCATCCAAGCCTCGCTTCCTACTTGAATGTTAACCGAAGTTGGTGTATAATCATATTGACCAATATCGGTTATTATGTGAGAAAGAAGGAAGAACTATGCTTGGAAAGAAATTGGCATGTTTTGCTATGGCGGTTCTGATCACGCTCCTGACAGGCTGCTCTCAGATCACCGAAACGATTTCCTCTGCCGTAGAAAAAGCATCGGGCGGAGACAAGGAAGAAACACAGATTGAATCCGAGGATGTATTTGTAGGCGAAAGTCGACCTTCAGTCGGCCAGCTGAAGGAAGAACCGACGCCAATGCCTGTAGGAGAGGAAATAATCGAAGACAAGGCGCTTAGAGAATATCTTTGGGATTTTGCCGAAGATTGTGCGCCATATTCAAGTGATATGTCTGATAAGGAATGGGAAAATTCCAAACAAGAATGGGTCGATTATCTTGTTGACGTTAAGTATTTCATTGATGAAAAAAGAGAAATAATGTATGGTATGGAGTCTTTTCGTCCAACTATTGATTTTCAGGGCATCACATATGAACTTCGTAAAACAATTACAGAAGAGGAGCTTCTCCAAAATCTTCCTAATCTAGTTGAAGGTGAGCCAAGAATAAAGTCTATGGGCCGGAAATTTGAAGATGGAGAGTCAATTACACTTTGGACACGCAAATGGACAGAATTTCTCTACAACGAAAGTTCTCTGGAATTTTTACCGTATTTGGATCGAATCGAGTTTCAGGGAGAATATCTAGCTGGCATTAAAGTAGCAGAAGAGGGCGCTTCTGTTAACGGAATATCTGTTGGCGACTCACGCGAGAAGATTTTTATGAAATATCCTATGCTCAAGGATGAAGATCAAACCTTTATTTATCTTTACTATTACGACGGACAAGTGTATACGGAAGATGAATATTCGAGTTTGTTTCGAGATTATGATAGGTATAAAAGCATGTTCGGAGACATAGAACATTGGAAGTTTAATCAAAAATACAATACCTATGTACTAGAGTTTGAGGTATACGATAATGAAATAGAATGCATTTTCTTGGGTGACGGATGTTTTGCAATGCTCGGACATTAATTAGTAATCAGCAAATATAAAACTATAACAAAAATAAGGACGCTTTTTTGTGGAAACCGCGTTCTTATTTTTTTCTTTTATATTTGATATACTACTATATAATAAGGGCAGAGGAGGCGTTTTTACATGAAAACTTACCTTGCAGTCGATATCGGTGCTTCCAGCGGACGGCATATTCTGGGCTGGCTGGAAGACGGCAAACTGAAGCTTTCTGAGGTCTACCGCTTCAAAAACGGTGCGGTCCCCCGCGGCGGCCACCGCTGCTGGGATGTGGACGGGCTCAGAAACAGTGTGATCAAGGGCATTGCCAAATGCACGGAAGATGAAACCATGGAAAATCCCGTGAGCGTTGCCATTGACACCTGGGGCGTGGATTATGTTCTCGTGGACGAAAACGGCAGGCGCATCGGCGAGGCCGTGGCGTATCGTGACAGCCGTACGGAGGGCATCCCGGAAGAGTTGGATGCGGTGATCCGGTTTCAGGATCTCTATGCCCGGACAGGCATTCAGAAGCAGACCTTCAACACGATCTATCAGCTGACGGCGCTGAAAAAAGAATCTCCGGCCGACCTCGAAAAAGCCGCGCATTTCCTGATGATCCCCGATTATCTCGCCTACTGCCTCACCGGCGTAGCCGCGAATGAATATACGGAAGCCAGCACCTCCGCGCTCGTCAACGCAGAGGAGAAAACATGGGACACCGAGCTGATCGAAAAGATCGGCGTGCCGGCAAAGATCTTCCACCCGCTGAAGATGGCCGGCGAACCGCTGGGCAATCTGACCGACGCGGTGCAGAAGAAGACCGGGTTCGACCTGCTCGTCCGCTGTGCGCCGTCCCACGATACTGCCTCCGCTTTCCTCGCCGTACCGGCAAAGGACGACAACACGGTGTTCCTCTCCAGCGGCACATGGAGTCTTCTGGGCGTGGAACGCGAAGCCCCCATCACTACGCCGGAAAGCATGGCACAGAATTTCACAAACGAGGGCGGCTACCAGTACCGCTACCGTTACCTTAGAAACATCATGGGCCTGTGGATGCTGCAGAGCATCCGCCGCGAGCTGGGCGAGACCCGCTTTGACTTCGGCACGCTGTCCATGCTGGCCAAGAGCGCGAACAGCTACCCCGGCCGCGTGGATGTGAACGACCAGCGCTTCTTAGCCCCCGCCAATATGCAGGAGGCCGTACGTGTTGTGCTCAAGGAAAACGGCTATACGGAAACACCCTCCGTGGCGCAGATCCTCTCCTGTGTTTACCACAGCTTGGCCGAATCCTATGCGGACGCGATTCAGGGCCTCGAGCAGATCACGGGCAAAACATACACCAGCCTCAACATTGTTGGCGGCGGCAGCCAGGACGATTATCTCAACCAGCTGACCGCAAACGCGACCGGCCTGCCGGTTTACGCCGGCCCCACCGAGGGCACGGCCATCGGCAACCTCGCGGTGCAGATGATCGAAGCCGGCGAACTGCGCGACGTGCAGCACGCCCGCGATGTGATCCGCGCGAGCTTCCCCGTGCGCAGATACATCCCGCAGAGATAAGGAGTCGTTATGAGCGATCTTGGATTCAACCAGATGCAGGCCATTCAAAAGGAACTGCAGGACAAATACAAAAACATCTGGGCGCCGCTGTGCCCGAAGCTCGGCCGCGAACAGCTTCTGTGGATGATGATCGAAGCCGGCGAAGTGGCGGACATCATCAAAAAGCAGGGCGATGAAGCCATTATGAACGACCCGGAGATCCGGAATAAACTGATCGAAGAGATGTGCGACGTGATGATGTATTTCAACGACGTGCTGCTCTGCTATGACATCTCCGTGGAGGATCTCAGAGAGATCTACCTCAAAAAACATGAGCGCAATATGAAACGCTGGGTAGCCGGCGATGATGCATACGAAAGGAAATGACAGTATGAGCTATACAGAAGCAAAAGCCAAATACGCTGCACTCGGCATCGATACCGACGCGGCGATTGAGCGGCTGAAGACCGTTCCGGTCGCGCTGCACTGCTGGCAGGGCGACGATGTCCGCGGTTTTGACACCGACCCCAATGCCCCGCTGACCGGCGGCATCCAGACCACCGGCAACTATCCCGGCCGTGCACGCACCCCGGAAGAGCTGATGGCGGACATCGATCAGGTTATCGCGCTTGTGCCGGGTCAGGTCAAGATGAACCTGCACGCGAGCTACGCGATCTTCGACGAGGAAAA
>JAFQWC010000048.1 GCA_017407665.1 Clostridia bacterium
AGCCAGCTCCGGATGCGCCTGCAGCACATCGGCATGCTTTGTGGAGAGTTCGCGGTACCACCAGTGCTTGGCTTCCTGAGAATCGCCCAGCTGAATGACGCCCTTCACGTGGCAATAGGTGAAGCGGTCGCCCCAAAGCATGGCTTCCTTCAGGTACGCGCCCTGATCGCCGCCGTGCACAAAGCTGTGGGACGGATCGTACTTGATGCCGAGGCCCGGCACTTCGTCGAGGACCAACTTCCACTGCTCCGGTGTGCGGATGTAGTTGTCGCCCATCATGCAGTTGACGATGGCGCACTCCAGACCCTTTTCTTTTGCGTAGGCCACAATCTGATTCAGGACCTTGATGGCCGCGGTGATGTTCTTATAATAGGAAAGCTCCTTCACATACGCGCAGCTGCAGAGATAATACTTTGCGCCGAGCTCTGCACCGAAGTCGATCACCTTTTTGACGTCGTTCCACTCTGCCTCGATCACATCGCCGTTGGCATCGAGAATGCGGCTGGCCCAGCGGCCCACCGCGCCGACTTCCACGCCGGTCTTGGCGATGGCGGCCTTAATTTCTTCTGCCTTCGGCAGGATCTCACCCAGCGGACGGCCGAAAAACGTTGTGGGATTCAGATCAAACTCCACAAAGTCCAGCCCCAGTTCCTTTGCGCGCACCAGTGTTTTGGCTTCCGGTGCACCGATAATACCCAGTTTCATATCTAAAATGTCCTTTCAAATGCTTTTTTTCACCAATGCACACCCAGCGCGTGCAGGGCGGCATCGGTCTGTGCCTTAGTCTCCACGGTGATGGCGTGCATACCGTAGGCGATGGCGGCTTCCGTATTTTCCGGCCGGTCATCCAAAAAGACGGCCCGCGACGGCTCGATGCCGTATTTTTTGCAGAGCGTGTCGTAGATGATCCGGTCCGGCTTAACTTCTTTGATCTCATAGGAGATCACGCCGCCGTCCGCATATTCCAGAAAATCAAAGCGAGACTTGGCGCGCTCAAAGCCGAACTCGCTGAAATTCGAGAGGATGTACACCTGGTATCCCGCCGCTTTCAGGCCGCGCAGCCAGTCGGCAGCATACGGATACACCGTGACAAAATCGTGGCATTCATGCACGATGCGGGCGATCTCGTCGCCGTATTCCGGTGCGTTCTGTGTGAGCAGATCCACAAGCTCTTCTTCACTCAGGGCGCCGCGATCCAGCTCATACCAACCGGGGCTGCGCACCGTGGCATCGGCCAGCGGCTCCACGAGTTCTTCTCCGAACATCTGCGCAAAGCTGTCGCGCCAGTGCCACTCGGTGAGCACATTGCCGATATCAAAAATAACCGTATCGATCATGGGGATCAACCGAACGCGGCCTGATTCTGCACCGGGCTGGCGCGCTTTTCGAGGTTCGGGAAGCGGTGCTCCAGTGCGGCAAAGGAGATCTCCACGTCTTCGTGGACTTCGTCCGGTGTGAATGCGCCGAGGGTGAGCATATCGCAGTCGCGCAGCACGTTCCAGTTGAAGGTGAGGCCCACGTACGGGGTGACGCGGCCAGCTGCCATGGACTTGATGTTCATGACCGGCTTCTTGGCGTTCTGGATGATGGAAGCCACGGTCTCGATCTCAACCTGCATCAAAAAGCCCATGCAGTTGAAGATCTGGATATAGGTCTCAATGTCGTAACCGTTGTTGTCGGTGTAGGTGATCAGCTCCGGCATATGGGCGGAGAGGCCCGGGATCATGCCGGCGTCACGGATCATCTTGGTGTAGTCGTCGAGACGGTCGATGATGCCGAGATTCTTGTTGACGAGCTGTTCGGCGCTGGCGTGATGGATCAGCAGGAAATCGCAGCCGTTCTTTGCGCTCTTCTTGATGCGGGCTTCGGCCTCGCGGCGGGCAGCCTCGTTGTTGTCCACATTGAACTGCGGGGTGTCGATCATGATGATCTTCTTGCCCAGCTTATCTTCGGCATATTTGACGGCTTCCACCATGGGATCATCCATCGGCGCCATGACGGTATCGATGCCGTACTGCAGGTAGGCCTCAAACATGGGCAGGAAGGCTTCCGGGCAGCTGTAGCGATTGCGGATGGAACGGTCTGCGGACGGGGTGCGGTGGCTGTAGCCGAGCATCCAGTTTGTACCGATCAACATTCTGGAGACGGATTTGCCGCCGACAATGGTTCTGGGAAACTGTTTTTCCATAATGGTCAACTCCTTTTGTAATTTGCGGGCTGAATCGCCCTGTTTTTGTACTGTATTGAAACCGGAAATTCTCCGGCTGCAAACGGTTTATTGTGTTCTGCCGCTTTTTTCGATGGCGATCTGCCCCGTGCGGACGATCTCCCGAATGCCGTAGGACTGCAGGGCATCCACAAAGTTTTCGATCTTCTCGGTCTCGCCGGCCAGCTTGTAAGTCACCAGACCTGCCGCCACATCCACCGGTTCCGCGCCGAAGAGCTTTGCGATCTGCATCATACCCTCAATGCGGTCCGCTTCACACTGCACTTTCACAAGCGCCAGACCGCACGAAACGTGCTCCCCGGGCTGACCGAGATTGCGCACCTTGATGACCGGGATGACTTTATTCAGCTGTTTTTCCACCTGTTCCACGGTGTGTTCATCGCCGTTCACCACAATGGTGATGCAGGACACGGTCTCGTCCTGCGCGGGACCCACCGCCAGACTGTGGATATTGAAGCCGCGCCGGGAAAACAGCGCAACCACCTTGGAAAGCACACCGGGCTGGTTTTCCACCAGTACGGAGAGCGTATATCTGTTCATTGTCTTCACCTGTTTCTCGCTTTACGGTCAGATCGTGGGAGTTTCGGGGTCCGTGCGGCACACAAGCACAAACGGGCCCTTCGCCGCGAGCATCTCCTCGGCGTACTGTTCCGCTTCTGCGTTGTTTGCGGCATAGCGTGCCGGAATGCCGTACGCCTCGCTGATCGCCACAAAATCCGGATTGCCGGCCATGTATGTACCGCAGTGGCGGCCGCCGTACCATTCGTTCTGCAGCTCCCGCACCATACCGAGCCGGGCATTATCAAACACGATGATCTTCAGCGACACATGGCAGGCGCAGACCGCCGCCAGCTCGCACATGCTCATCTGGAAAGCACCATCTCCACAGACGGCAACCACCTGCCGGCGCGGCTTCGCGATGGCCGCACCCATACCGGCGGGGATCGCATACCCCATGGTGCCGAGACCGCCGCTCGTCAGGAAGCGGCCTTCCCGCTGCGTGAAATTGATCGCCGCCCAGATCTGGCTCTGGCCCGGGTCCGCCACCAAAATGGCGTCCTCTTTCATTTTTTCGGAGAGCTTGCGGATAAAGGAACGCGGCTCCACAAAATCGGTACGGTCCGCACCGCGGGGCACGAACGCTTTTTTGTAGCCGATCACACGGTCGATCCAATCGCCGCGGTCGATCTTCCTGACTTTTTCCGCCAGAATTTTCAGGACGTTCCGAATATCGCCGACGATCGGGATATCCACGTGCATATTTTTCCCGATCTCCGCCGGGTCGATATCGATATGAATGATCTTCGCCTGCTCCGCGATCTGATTCGGCGCCGCCACGGCACGGTCACCCACGCGGGCCCCGCAGAGAATGATGAGATCCGCTTCGCGCACGGTGCGGTTCGCATAGCTGCGGCCGTGGGAGCCGATCATGCCGAGATAGACCGGGCTGTGCATGGGCATGACGCCGATGCCCATCATCGTGGAGACGATCGGAATGCCGCTGTTCGTAGCAAAGGCGGTCATTTCCTCACGAGCACCGGCCAGCACGACACCGCCGCCGCAGCAGATGACCGGCCGCTGTGCCGCCTCAATGGCCGCCAAGGCACGCTTGATCTGTAGGGGGTGCCCCTGTGTGGTCGGTTTGTAGCCCGGAATATCCGCTTTTTCCGGATATTTGAACGCGATATTCAATTCCTGCTGCTGCACATCGATCGGAATATCGATGAGCACCGGGCCGGGTCGCCCGGTCGTCGCCACATGGAAGGCTTCCTTAAATACGCGGGGCAGATCGCTGGCATCCGTTACGAGGTAGCTGTGCTTCGTAATGGATTCACACGCACCGGTGATGTCGGCCTCCTGAAACACATCGCGCCCGAGCTGTTCCAGATTGATCTGGCCCGTGATGGCGATGATCGGGATGGAATCCATATACGCCGTGGCGATGCCGGTGATGAGATTCAGCGCACCGGGACCGGAGGTCGCCACGCACACGCCGGCTTTGCCGGAGGCGCGGGCATAACCGCTGGCTGCATGAGCCGCGTTCTGCTCCTGCCGCACGAGCACATGACGAATGGAACTGTGATACAATTGATCGTAAAAAGGACAAATGGCCGCACCGGGATAGCCGAAAAGCGTATCCACGCCTTCCGCTTCCAGACACCGCACCATTATTTCCGCACCGCTGATCATTTTCGGTTTTCACCCTTTATCTTTACACCAAATTGTGATATACTGATTAAATCTTCTGCGCCGCCTGTATTTAATACCGCGGCACACAGATATACAAATATATTATATCACGATATCCCTAAAAAAAGCAACGGACATTCCAACGAATTCCTACATTCTACACTATGCACAGAAAGCGGGAGAACGATATGGCAGATCACGCAGCGGCCCTTGCCGCACAATTCAATCTGAAACCCTGGCAGGCGGAAAAGCTCATCGAGCTCATCGACGCCGGCAACACCATTCCCTTCATCGCACGTTATCGCAAGGAGGAGCACGGCTCCCTCGACGACCAGACCATCCGTGCGGTTTTTGAACGCCTCACCTACCTTCGCAATCTCGATGCCCGCCGCACCGAAGTGAAGGCGCTGATCGAGGGAATCGGCAGCCTCACGGATGAGATCGCGGCTGCGCTCGAAAAAGCCGCCACACTGGCGGAGATCGACGACATCTACCGCCCGTTCCGTCCGAAGCGCAAGACCCGCGCCGGCATGGCAAAGGAAAAAGGGCTGGAGCCGCTTGCGAAAGAGATCCTCATGCAGAAGAAGAACAGCCCGTATCCGATCGATCTGGCGGAAAATTATGTAAACACAGAGAAGGGCGTAAACACGCCGGAGGACGCGCTGCAGGGTGCAAAGGACATCATCGCCGAGATCATCTCCGATGACGCTGCCATCCGCCGCCGTCTGCGCGTTGTGGCAATGGCGCAGGGCGTCATCGTCAGCCGCGCCGCAAAAGACGAGGATTCCGTCTACCGGCTGTACTATGAATTCTCTCAGCCGGCTGCAAAAATCGCCGGGCACCGCGTTCTGGCACTGGACCGCGGCGAGCGCGAAGGCTTTCTCAAGGTGGATCTGGAATTGGATGCACAGCGCGGGCAGAACATTCTGACCTCGACTTATGTAAAGTCCGGCCCGTGCGCGGATGCCGTGGAAGAGGCCGCGCTGGATGCTTACAGCCGCCTGATTTTCCCGGCCATCGAGCGTGAGATCCGCAGCAGCCTGACCGAAACGGCCTGCGAAAATGCGATCAAGGTATTCTCCACGAATCTACGTCAGCTTTTGATGCAGCCCCCGGTGAAGGGCCGTGTGACCATCGGTCTCGACCCCGGCTACCGCACTGGCTGCAAGGTGGCTGTGGTGGACGAGACCGGCAAGGTGCTCGACACCGGCGTCATCTACCCCACGCACAGCGAAGCCCGCATCCGGGAGGCGAAGCAGACCCTGCTGCGCTTCATCCGCAAATACAACGTCACGCTGATTGCCATCGGCAACGGCACGGCCTCCAAGGAGACCGAGATCTTCACGGACGAGCTTCTGAAGGACAACCGGCTGACCGGCACTGTGGATTACATGGTGGTCAGCGAAGCCGGCGCGTCCGTCTATTCCGCATCCAAACTCGCGGCCGCGGAATATCCCGATTTTGACCTCACCCTGCGCAGCGCGGTGTCCATCGCGCATCGCTTGCAGGATCCGCTGGCGGAGCTCGTGAAGATCGACCCGAAGGCCATCGGTGTCGGGCAGTACCAGCACGATATGCCGCCGAAACGCCTTGGCGAGGCGCTGGGCGGCGTGGTGGAAGCCTGCGTCAATGCGGTCGGCGTGGACCTGAACACGGCCTCCCCCTCCCTCCTCGAAAACATCGCCGGTATTTCCTCCGCCGTTGCCAAAAACATCGTGGCCTACCGGCAGGAAAACGGCGCGTTCACTTCCCGCGCACAGCTGAAAAAGGTGCCGAAGCTCGGCCCGAAGGCCTTTGAGCAGTGCGCCGGCTTCCTGCGCGTGGCGGAGAGCAAGAATATCCTCGACAACACCGGCGTGCACCCGGAATCCTATGCCGCCGCTTCCGAACTGCTCACCGCCTGCGGGTATGACCTGAAAAAAGCCCCGGTGGGCGGCTTTGCGGAACTCAAATCCCGCGCGGAAAAGCAGGGATTGGAGACTTTGGCAGAGAAAATCGGTATCGGTCTGCCCACCCTGCAGGACATCATTCAGGAGCTGGAAAAACCCGGCCGCGACCCGCGCGACGAGCTGCCCAGCCCGCTGCTCCGCAGCGACATCAAGGACATCAAAGACCTGAAGCCCGACATGGAAATGAAGGGCACGGTGCGCAACGTCATCGATTTCGGCGCGTTTGTCGACATCGGCGTGCATCAGGACGGTCTTGTGCACATCACGCAGATCTCCAATAAATTCGTGCGCCATCCGTCCGATGTGCTGAAAGTCGGCGACATCGTCACGGTATGGGTCATGGCTGTGGATGTGCAGCGGAACCGCATCTCCCTCACGATGAAAAAGCCGACGGATACCAAACCGTATTCCAAGGCGGATTCTCCGGAGGTTTAACATGGACAGATATTTCCGCTGGTTCGGCCTGCCTGGCAGTGTCGTGCTGACGTCGCTGATGTCCGCGCTGGCACTGGTTCTCGCTTTGTGCGACTCCACACCCGTTCGCTGGCTCTGCTTTGCCGCTATGGCACTTTCCAGCGTGGGAGACGTTTTTCTCGCGCACCTCACAAAACTCAACACACGTTTCCGCAGCTGTTTTTTGATCGGCACCGTATTCTTCATGGCTGCGCATATCTTCTACTGCCTCTGCTACAATATGAAACTGCAGGCTGTCGGCGGTTCTCTTTGGAATCCCGGTACGGCGATTGCCGGCATCATCGGCATTTCGGCTGCGATCGGGCTGCTCCTTCTCGGTCTGAAAAGCGGCCGCACCCAAAAACTGCCGCTCATTTTCGTCTATCTCGCGGTCATTCTGCTCAACTGTACCGTTGTGCTCTCGTATGCATGGGCACAGAGAACACAGTTCTCCGCCGTGTGCGCTGCGGTCGGCATGATCAGTTTCCTGCTTTCCGATCTCATCATCGGTTTGAGCCTCGCAGGCGGTATCCATCGGTTCGATCGTCTCACCTGGTGGCTGTATCCGATCGGTCAAATTCTTTTGATTCTCAGCGCATAGTGGTTGGGTCTATCGGGATATCGCGGACATTTTTCAAGTTTTTGTCCATGGACAGTTGACACTTTCGCGATCCCGCAGTAAACTTAGTGCGTAAATTGATTCGCAAGGAGCGATCCGCTATGGCCGATCATGCACATACCGAAGTCAGCGCCGTGCATCTTTCCTTCAAAATGGGCGAAGCTCTCCTGCGTAACGGCGCAGAGATCTTCCGCGTGCAGGAGACGATGGAGCGCGTTGCCCGGGCCTACGGCATTCAGGAGTACGACGTTTACGTGCTCTCCAACGCCATTTTTGCAAACGCCGTGGAAGACGGCACACGCATTGAAAGCAAATTGAAATTTGTTCCCGGCGCTTCGGTCCATCTGGGCCGTGTGGCCGCCATCAACCAGCTCTCCCGTTCCATCTCGGAGGGCAAATATACGGTTTCCGAAGCCTTGGAAAAACTCCGCAAAATCACGGAGATCCCGTATACCCGCCCGCTGGCGCTGATCCTTAGCTGCGGCGTGGGCAGCGCCTGCTTCAGCTACCTCTTCGGCGGCAATGTCTGGGATGCGCTCGCCGCGCTGCTCTGCGGCTTTGCGCTCCAGATTTTCCTCAACATTCTGGACCACTACAAGGCGTCCAAATTCATCTCGAACCTCGCTTCCAGCGCCTTTGTGGCGCTGTGTGCCGTGCTGCTGTACTCCGCGGGGCTCGGCAATGATCTGGACAAGATCATCATCGGCTCCATCATTCGTCTCGTTCCCGGTATCGCGCTGACCACCTCCATCCGCGATTTTCTCAGCGGCGACTACCTCAGCGGCACCATCCGCATGATCGACGCGCTGCTCATCGGCGGCTGCATTGCCATCGGCGTCGGTGCCGTGGTTATGCTCTATATGAAGTTTTGGGGAGGTGCACCGATTTTATGAACCTGCCCCTCCTTCTCGAATGGGCACTGCAGACCGCGGTCGCCTTTATTTCCACCATCGCGTTTGCCATTGTGTTCCACACACCCCGGAAGCAGTACGCTTTCGCCGGTATGGTGGGCGGCATCGGCTGGCTGGTATACCTCATTTGTATGCATTTCATGGACGACGCCGCCTTCGCCTCCTTCTTTGCCGCACTGGCGCTCACGTACCTCGGCCGCATTTTCTCCTTCTCGAGAAAGGCCCCGCTGCCGGTTTTCCTCGTCAGCGGTATTTTTCCCATCGTGCCCGGTGCCGGCATTTACTACACTGGCTATCACATCTTTATGAACGACAACGCTTCGGCACTTTCCACCGGTATGCAGACCATTAAAATCGCCATCGCGATCGCGCTTGGCATCGGTATTGTGGTCTCCCTGCCCCGGTTTTTCTTCACACTTCGTAAATCTTCCGCCCCGCAGCAAGAAAGGACCCGCCCTTGAAACAGGTCACCATTTCCGAAAACGACGCCAACCAGCGCGTCGACAAATTTCTCACCAAAGCCTATCCGAATCTGCCGCAGTCCATGCTGTACAAGGCCATCCGCAAGAAGGATATCAAGCTGAACGGCAAGCGCTGCGAGATCTCCACCCGGCTTTCCGCCGGCGATGTGCTCACGATGTACCTCAAGGACGAGTTCTTTGCGCAGTCCCCGAAGGAATACGATTTCCTCAAGGCACCGCTCAAGATCACCGTGCTGTACGAGGACGAGAACATCATGATCCTCGACAAAAAGCCCGGCCTCATCGTGCATCCGGACGAGCACTATCATTTTGATTCCCTGATTGCCCGCGTGCAGCACTATCTGTATGACAAGGGCGAATACGACCCGGAGGCGGAAAATTCCTTTGCGCCGGCGCTCATCAACCGCATCGATCGCAACACCGGCGGCATCGTGATGGCCGCGAAAAACGCGGAGACCCTGCGCATCATGAACGAGAAGGTCAAAAACCGCGAGATGGATAAGCTCTACCTCTGTGTGGTGTGCGGTGTGCCGAAAAAGCACACGGACACCCTCACGGGCTATCTGGAAAAGAACGAGAGCCAGAACCGCGTGTACATCACGGACCGCAAGACGGACGACAGCCGCAGCATCAAGACCCGCTACACGGTGCTCGAAAACCGCAGGGAGTTCAGCCTTTTGGAAGTGGAGCTGCTCACCGGCCGCACGCATCAGATCCGTGCGCACATGGCGTCCATCGGCCACCCGCTCGCCGGCGACGGCAAATACGGCCGCAACGCCCAGAACAAGAAGACCGGCTTCCCCTACCAGGCGCTATATTCCTACAAGCTGACCTTCAAATTCACAACGGACGCCGGTATGCTGAATTACCTGAACGGCCAAACTTTCACCGCGGAACAGGTTTGGTTCCTCGACGAATTCCGCTCCTTCCCCGGATGATTTCCCCGAAAATACATTGGCCCGGTTGAGTTCCATGCTCAACCGGGCTTTCGCTATGGATTCAATTGCAGAACAGCGCCGCACTGAATTTCAGGAAAGTAAATATGCCCAAAATATCTTTATTCGATCCTGTTGGGATTCTCCCTTTCAGAAGCATACAGGATATACTCCGAGGTATTCTCAACCGTGCCGAATCTGGTTTCAAACGTGGCATCCTTAACATACCTGAAGCCGCATTTTTCAATGACGCGCTTTGACTGCTTGTTGTGATCAAAATGACCGACAAGGATGAAATCGAGTTTCTCGTCCTCGAAAAGCCAGGCAATAACAGCCTTGACCGCTTCGGGCATCAGTCCCTGTCCCCAGTACGCCTTGGATAATACATACCCGATCTCCCGTCCTTGCAGAGCATCGAGTTCGGGGTAGTTCTCCTCACGGTATTTCTCGATGCCGAGAGAACCGATCACTTTATCCTCAAACTCCAAAGCAAAGACGCGCTTGCCCGCGATAAAATGAGAAAGGATCGTTTTGGATTCCTCCACATTTTTGTGCGGATTCCATCCGGCCATCTGACCGACGCCGTCCACACTTGCATACTCGTAGAAATCGTTTAGATCCGATTCTCTCCAGGGTCGCAAGGTAAGACGATTCGTCGTCAGCACCACGCCGGTGATGTCGATTGGTTTGTTCATTGTTCTTACCTCCTTAATAATAAAAAACAGTGCAGGCTGAAACGTACATTCCGGCCTGCACTGCATCTTTTTATGAACCTTCGCTTTGGAACAATCTTAAAAAGAGTATGACAATGTAAGCCCGATCGTGTGCGGATTCGCACCATTATCGGACGGGTTATTGACTTTATGGAAGCCATAACGGAACATTGTCAAATCTCCTTCCCTGTTTTATGCGATTATACACCGGTTTTTATTCGCTGTCAATACGAAACCATTTACTCATGTATCTGCATCATGAAAAACCGGAAGGCCGTTTGACCTCCCGGTAACGTGCACCCATACCTTGCTCCGCCGCGTCTTCGCAGTCAAAAGGATCGGGTGTTTTTCATTCATAAAACGAGAGCGGGTCCTGCAGCGTGCCGCTGCGCAGCACCTCAAAGTGCAGATGCGGCCCGGTGGAATTTCCCGTGGAGCCGACATACGCGATGGTCTCCCCGGCGGCGACACGGTCTCCCGCCTTGCAATTTAATCCACTGGCATGGGCATACCTTGTGGAAAAACCGTTGCTGTGATCCAAAAACACGCAGTAACCGTAGCTGTCCCGCCAGCCGCTCCAGGTCACCACGCCGTCGGCTGCGGCCACAATGGGTTCGCCGTAAATCCCGGCACCGGAGATGTCCACCCCGCGGTGGCCGTCTTCCAGAAACATACACGTGATGGCCGTATAGCCCGGCATGGGCCAGACAGGGTCGACTTTCGCGGCGCCGCCGGCATTGAGGGACGCCGCTGCGAGCGCCGCATGGTACTCGGCATACCAGTTTTCGAGCTCAGTTTCGAGCGCCGCGCGTTCCGCCTGCAGCCGCTCCACCTCCGCAGATAGCCGCGTAAGGTCGGATTCTGCCGTTTCGAGCCGCTCGAGCGTATCTGCATACTGCTCAAAAAGCACAAGGCTCCGATTCGGAGCCTTGCTGATCATTTCATTTAATTCGGCCTTTTGGGTATACAGCTGCACGGTAAGCTGCTGTAGCATATCCAATTCAGCCAGAGTTTCCGCCTCAGCCGCTTCCAGCGCCGCCTTCCGCGCTTTCAGGTCGGAAATGGATGCCGCCTGCACGGCTTGGTTCGTGCCCATGCCGAACCATAAAAACAGGATCAAACTCAGTGAGAAAGCGGTCAGTCTGCGCACAAAACTGTGCTTATGCAACTGCATTCTCTCCTTCCTTGTTCAAATATTTACCAATGGAGATGCCGCCACCGAAAATACCGAACAAGGCACCGATCACCGCGTATGCCGCAACAATGTACCACACAAAGGGATCGATATCCACCGCTGTGAGGAACGGTACGATGCTGTACAGCTGCAGGACCGCCCAATCATAGGCAACCAGCAGAATTCCGGCCGAAATACCGCCGGAGATGATACCGATGATCATGCCCTCCACGATGAACGGGATACGCACGAAACCGTTCGTGGCACCTACGGACTTCATGATGCTGATCTCCGTACGGCGGGAGAACATGGTAACCTTAACCGTGTTCGAAATGATGAACAGGGAGACCACGCCCAGTACGACGATGATCGCCAGACTCGCCACGCGGACAACCATGTCGATGTTAGCCAGCTTATTGGCGATGTCGGAATAATCAGTGTAATGATCCACACCTTCAATGGCCTGAATACGAGTGATAGTATCCTCATAAAGATTCAGATCATGCATGGAAACCGTGTAAGCGTCCGGCAAAAAGTTGTCGTCGCCGTCCAGACCTTCCAGGATCATGCCGTCCTCGCCGAGGCTTTCCATCATATCGGCCAGCGCGTCATCCTTCGGGATGAAGGTGCAGTCGCTGATGTTGTCGATATCACGGATTTTGTCGCCGACCTGAATGGCAGACAGGGCCGGGAGATCATCCGCAAGATAGATCGTGATGCTGTTGTTGCCCTCAATGGACGACATCATGGAGGTGAGGTTCATGGAAACCAGACCCGCGCAGCCCGTAAGCAGCAGGCAGGCGATCAGAACACCGATGGAAGCCAGACTCATCGTTCTGTTTTTCCAAAGATTCTTGATACCCTCTTTCAAGAGGTAACCAATGTTATGAAATTTCATATTGCTTTATACCATCCTTTCCCACAAATCCCACTCAGGCTTCTTCCCGCGTGTTGATTTCTTCACTGCCCGCCAGCACGGCTTCCGCTACGGATGCCATTTCGGCTTCTTCGGCGTACTGTCTGGCGATGGCATTGGCTTTTTCGCGTGCTTCCTTGGCACGACGGATGGCTTCGTGATCCACATCATCACCGGGTTCCTGCTGCATGACAGCTTCCGTTGCCTGCTGTTCGCGGACGGCGGCGGCGGTATCGGCCACGATCTCACCGCTGTGGATCTGTATAATACGCTTATGGAAATGCTTAACGAGAGAATGCTCATGCGTGACCATCAGGATGGTCGTGCCGCGGCGGTTGATCTCGCTGAGCAGGTCGACGATCTCAAAGGACAGCGCCGGGTCGATGTTGCCGGTGGGCTCGTCCGCAATGATCATGGACGGATTATTGACCAAAGCACGGGCCAGACCGACACGCTGGCGTTCACCGCCGGACATTTCGGTGGGATAGTGCTTCGCCTTGTGCTGCAGGCCGACGAGGCTGAGAATGTACGGCACGCGCTTCTTGATGGTACGCGGGGACGCACCGACCACGCGCATGGCAAAAGCCACGTTGTCATAAACCGTCATGTGGTCGATGAGACGGAAATCCTGGAACACGAGGCCCATCTTTCTGCGCACATACGGGATGCGGCGCTTTTTGATGTGGCTGACGTCCTCGCCGTCGATGATGACCTGTCCCTCATTCGGGTGCTCCTCGCAGGTGATGAGCTTGAGGAATGTACTTTTACCGGCGCCGGAAGAACCGACGATGAAAACAAACTCGCCTTCCTCCACCGTCAGGTTGATATTGTGCAGCGCTTCGGTGCCGTTATTATATACTTTCGAAACATTACGAAATTCGATCAAGAGTGTATCCTCCTTTGAAGATGATGCCAAATGCGGCTCTCCGCAAAAACAAAAGCCTTGTTGGCGTATATCATTATACCAACAAGGCTCGACTTTTTAATTCTTTTAGGGAATTAAACGTAATTAAATTGTAACTTTTGTTACTGTTTGTAACTGCAGCGGTATCCGCGCATCAATATTTGGTCGGATTGCTGGAAAGGTACTTCTTAACCATCAGAGCGACCTTGAAGACGATGGCGTCTTCGAACTCGCGCAGGTCCAGACCGGTGATCTTCTTGATCTTCTCGAGACGGTAAACCAACGTATTTCTGTGAACAAACAGCTTTCTGGAGGTTTCGGACACGTTCAGGTTGTTCTCGAAGAAACGCTGAATGGTGAACAGGGTCTCGTGGTCGAGGGACTCAATGGAGCCGCGCTTAAAGACCTCCTTGAGGAACATATCGCACAGGGTGGTGGGCAGCTGATAGATCAGACGGGCAATGCCGAGGTTGTTGTAGCTGACGATGGTCTTCTCGGTATCGAAAACCTTACCGACTTCCAGAGCGACCTGGGCTTCCTTGAAGGAGCGGGCGAGATCCTTGATGCTTTCCACGACGGTGCCGATACCGACGACGCAATGGGTATAGAACTCGCTGGAGAGGGTATCCACGATGGAACCGGCCAGCTTATCGATATCACGGGGATCGATGTTGCTGCGGATCTCCTTGACGAGTGCAATATCGGACTCATTGATGTTGATCACAAAGTCCTTGTTCTTATCCGGGAACAGGTTCTGCACGACATCGTATGCGGAAACATCGGACTTATTGGTCACCTTGATCAGCATACAGACGCGGCTGACATCGGAATTGAAGCGCAGTTCACGGCTCTTCAGATAGATATCGCCGGGCAGGATGTTGTCGAGGATCACATTCTTGATGAAGTTGCTGCGGTCGTACTTTTCGTCATAATACTGCTTGATGCTGTTCAGAGAGACGGACAGCAGGCCAACGTATTTGGCGGCTTCCGGGTCGTTGCCGGAAACGAAAACGGCATATTCCGGACGCGGACGGCTGCCGAAGGATTTATAGGTATAATTGCCGGAAACAAAAGCGGTCTGCAGGGCGATATCGTCAGCAGAGACGGACTCGATCACTTCGCCGATTTTTCCCAGCTCACTGCAGGCAATGATCACGGAAGACTCATCGATGACACCGATGGTGCGGTCGATGGAATCACGCATCTGATGAATAACACCCTGGAACAATCTGTTGGACATGCACTCCTCATTTCTCCGCCGCTTCAGATTCTGCCCTGCACGGTATTCGGCGGTGCCGCGCAAAACTTTCCATTCTCTATGCTATCTATATTACAGAATTTCTTCTCTTTTTTCAAGTCTTTTTGAGTACTTTTTTTGCTTGTTCGTAAATTTGCACAAACTTTGCGGTGCCTTCCGTGCGGCATCCCCACTTTAACGCGTTTGCATGACTCAGATTTGCACACAGATATTCCAATACATCCTGCGAAAACATAAAAACGGCGTTCCCTTTCGGGAACGCCGCCTGTTATGCATTTCAGCCAAACTCTTAGTTGAGGATGGTCTTCTCTGTTTCCTTGTCGAACAGATGCATCTTGTTCATATCGAAAGCGATTGTGATCTTGTCACCGGACTTAGCAACAGATGTCGGCTCAACGCGAGCTGTGAGGGCGTTGCCTTCGCAGTTCAGGTAGAGGTAAGTCTCAGCGCCCATGAGCTCTGTAACTTCAACATCAGCTGTGGTCTTGGTGTCGCCAGCCTTAGCCAGGAATTCCGGCTCGTCATGTACGTCTTCCGGACGGATGCCGAATACGACTTCCTTACCAACATAGTCAGCGATCTCTGCGTTAGCCTTGTGAGCCGGGATAGCAATCTTTGTGCCGCCGAAGGTCAGAGCGTAGTTAGCGCCGTCCTTAACCAGAGTAGCGTCGACAAAGTTCATCTGCGGGGAGCCCATGAAGCCAGCAACGAACTCGTTGACCGGGAGGTCATACAGGTTCTGCGGGGTGTCAACCTGCTGAATGAAGCCGTCCTTCATAACAACAATACGGTCGCCCATGGTCATAGCTTCTGTCTGGTCATGTGTAACGTAGATGAATGTGGTGCCCAGTCTCTTGTGGAGCTTAGCAATCTCAGTTCTCATCTGTGCACGGAGCTTAGCGTCCAGGTTGGACAGCGGCTCGTCAAGCAGGAAGACCTTCGGGTCACGAACGATAGCACGGCCCAGAGCAACACGCTGTCTCTGACCACCGGAGAGAGCCTTCGGCTTTCTGTCGAGGAGGTGGGAGATGTCGAGGATACGAGCAGCCTCTTCAACGCGGCGCTTGATCTCATCCTTCGGAGTCTTTCTGAGCTTCAGACCGAATGCCATGTTGTCATAAACGGTCATGTGCGGATACAGAGCATAGTTCTGGAACACCATTGCGATGTCTCTGTCCTTCGGAGCAACGTCATTTGCGAGGGTATCGCCAATGTACAGTTCGCCCTTGCTGATCTCTTCGAGGCCAGCGATCATTCTCAGAGTTGTGGACTTACCGCAGCCGGAAGGACCAACGAGAATGATAAATTCCTTGTCTTCAATGTCCAAGCAGAAATCTGTAACAGCTGTTACGCCGCCAGAATAGATCTTATAGACATTCTTAAGTGTTACACTTGCCATAAGTTTTTCCTCCTGATTAATGGTGATTTAGCGCCATCGTTTCACAACAAGCAGGCCAATCACATCTCGATTTCGATGTACTAAGTATAGCAGAAAAACTTCGGATTGCATACCCTTTATTTATCCGAATTTTCCGTTTTAGGTTTAGTTATAATCCACAAAAGGCAAATTTGCGTCCCGGTTTTCGTGCATTTTGCTCCCCCAAAATATGCCAAAAAAGTTACATTTCTCTCTGTTTTCAGTCATTATTTTGTGGTTTTGCTTTCTGAAATACCAACCCGGCCTCTTCCGGCGTCATCACGCGCACCGCTCCCGCGGGCAGGGTTTCCTCCAGCACCAGCGCGCCGATGGACAGCCGCCGCAGCGCCGTCACGGTTTTGCCGCAGGCGAGGAACATCCGCTTCACCTGATGGAATTTTCCTTCCCGGATCTCCACCCACGCCCGGTGCGGGTCTTCGGGGTCGATCTCCAGCAAAGCCGGCGCAAACAAATCCTCCCCGCTCTGAATGCCCTCGGCAAACCGACGGATGTCTGCCGCTTCCACGGGCAGATCCAGCACGGCTTCGTAGCGCTTTAACACATGGCTTTTCGGGGCAAGCATCCGATGGGCAAAATCTCCGTCGTCGGTGAGGATCAGCATACCCGTGGTGTCCTTATCCAGCCGCCCGGCCGGGAACAGATCCTTGCGGCGCAGCGTCTCCGGCACAAGATCCAGCACGGTCTTTGTTCGGTTATCCCGGGTGGCGGTCAGCACACCGGCGGGTTTGTTCATCAAAAGGTAGACATATCTATTATATTGTATGGCGCGGCCGTTTACACAGATCGTGTCCCGTTCCGGGTCGATCTGCAGGTCCGCCTTTTTCACGGCTTGTCCGTTCACGGTGACGGCCCCGCTTCGCACGAGGACGCCCACTTCCTTCCGGCTGCCGATGTTCTCGTTGGCCAGAAATTTATCCAGTCTCATAAGTTTATCCTTTTCCTGTTTTGATCGGTCAGCCGGCCGATTCGGGCATCTGATACTGCGCACTGCCCGGTGCAAACCCGTGCATAAAACCGTCCGCCGTCTCCACGGCCACATCGCCGCCGATGATCTTCCCCTCATATACGAGCAGGGTGGCAAACACCGTTTCCGTACAATCGGGATAATTTGTGATGATATAGCGGAACTGTGTGCACTTCTCGCCGGCATAGGGTTTCAGATCGAACCCCTGCGCCTTCTGCATCTCGTTATAGGCCGTATAGACATCACTGAATACAGCCGGGATCACGATTTCGCGTACATCGGCAGGTTCTTCCTTCAAAGTCCAGCCGAACGATTGCAGAAACCCGATCCGCTCCTCATGCGCCAGACCGGGATACGTGACCGGCTCCGATTCTCTCGGAATCAGAAAAAACGCACCGATCACCAGTGCCGCCAGCACCAGTACCGCCAGAATTCTTTTTTTGTTCGCGCCAACAGACAGCACCATACAGGATCATCCTTTCACCGCAGCCGGGGGAGCCCCCCTCTGGTACCCATCTCTATGCGGTGATGCAAAGGATTATTCTGCGGCGGCGATCAAAAAGTCCTTATAGCGCTCCAGTTGTAACGTGTGTCCGGCGCAGTGCGGGATATGTTCCTCAAAAAAAATCTCATACTGCTGAAACGATTCCGTCATGCCCACGCCGCGCTTTTTGGAGATGCTTTCTTTCAACGTCCACAGCGCCAGGGCGCGCATTTCGGGGTCCGGGGCATTCGGTATGGCTTCAAGTTCCAAGGGCGTACAGACACGCTGCAGCACGCGCTGCGGCACAGTGCGCAGAGGTTCACAATCCACGCCTACAGGCTGTTTGGAAACCGCACAGCAGACCAAACCATCGGTATGGCTGAGGCTGACGTGCAGATCTTCCCGACCGTGAATATACGGTTTCCCGAGCGCCGTCTTCTCAATGACCACCTCCGGGCAGTTCCAGTCCGTGCGCAGAACCTCCTGCAGCAGGGCGTATGCCGCATTGTGCAGCTCTGCGGGCTTTAGACCCTTTTCCACGGTTTTCCGATAGACCATCATGCACACATCCTGTCCGGCTGGTTTCTCTGTTTATTATACCTTCTGCATTTGGGATTGTAAAGCGCTTTCCGCCGCCGGGGAACGCCCGCTTATGACAAGTTTTCCCTTAAAATTTTGTAATCCTCAACAAATGCAGTTCCCATTTCCCCGCGGTTTTCTATGTTGTGCGGGCTTTTCCCGCGCGACTTTTTTTGATATAATATAAGCGTATTTTTTTCAATCATCAATTTGTTGTTTCATAACTTTCATCTGTAAAGAAAGGATCTGAATCTATGGGCGGTTATTTTGGTGTAGCATCCAAGGAAGATTGCGTCTTTGACTTGTTCTACGGTATCGATTATCACTCACATCTGGGTACACGCCGTGCAGGTATGGCGGTGTACAGCCCCGAAAGCGGCTTTGACAAAGCCATTCACAGCATTGAAAACTCTCCGTTCCGAACCAAGTTCACTTCGGAATCCACCAGCATGGTGGGCAATTACGGTATCGGCTGCATCTCCGATTTTGAAGCACAGCCGATCTTTGTGCGATCGCATCATGGCTCCTTCGCCATCACGACGGTGGGCCGCATCCTGAATGCCGACGCCATCGTGGAGAAGATCCTCCAGAACAAGACCCACTTCTTTGAGATGCGCAACGGCGAGGTGAACCCCACCGAGCTTGTGGCCGCGATCATCAACCAGAAGGATAATTTCATCGACGGCATCCGCTATGCGCAGGAGATCATTGAAGGCTCTCTGAGCATGATGATCCTCACCCCGAAGGGCATCTACGCCGCCCGCGACAAGCTGGGCCGCACGCCGATCTGCATCGGCCGCAAAGAAGATGGCTACTGCGCGAGCTTTGAGAGCTTCGCCTTTTTGAATCTGGGGTATCAGCCCGTGCGCGAACTCGGCCCCGGCGAAGTAGTTGTATTTGACGAAGAGAACCTGCGCACACTGATCCAGCCCGGCAAGAAGATGAAGATCTGCACCTTCCTGTGGGTGTACTACGGCTATCCGTCTTCCTCCTATGAGGGCATCAGCGTAGAAAAGATGCGCAATATCTGCGGCAGCCAGCTGGCCCGCCGCGACACGGTAAAGCCCGATATGATCGCCGGCGTCCCCGATTCCGGTCTGGCACACGCCATTGGTTACGCCAATGAATCCGGCATTCCGTTCGGCAGACCGTTCATCAAGTACACACCCACCTGGCCGCGTTCCTTCATGCCGACGCACCAGAGCAAGCGCAATCTCATCGCCAGGATGAAGCTGATCCCGATCCACGATCTCATCGAGAACAAGAGCCTGCTTTTGATCGACGACTCCATCGTGCGCGGCACACAGCTGCAGGAGACCGTTGAGTTCCTGTACGAGAGCGGTGCCAAGGAAGTGCACGTCCGTCTCGCCTGCCCGCCGGTGATGTTCAGCTGCAAATATCTCGGTTTCTCCCGTTCCAATTCCGATCTTGACCTCTTCGCCCGCCGCGTCATCTGCGAGTTGGAGGGCGGCGATCCGTCCATGGAGATCCTGCAGGAGTACGCGGACCCGGATACCGAGCGCTACGCCAAGATGGTGAACCGTATCCGCGAGATCCAGCACTTCACCACACTCGGCTACCATCGTCTGGACGATATGCTGGAGGCTGTGGGCATTGACCCCGAAAACCTCTGCACCTATTGCTGGAACGGCAAGGAATAAAGCCATCTCCTGAGCTTTTAGCCCCCTCTGAAACAGGCCGTGTTCAGAAGACAGTTAACAGGCACAACAGTTCATTCTGTTGTGCCTGTTCTTGTTTGATCTGCTTATGTATGATAAAAGATCGATAAACAAACCGATAAACAAAAATGTGCAAAAGCACTTGCTTTTCAAGAACAAATGTTCTATAATGAAGGTATCCTAATATTGCAGGAGGAGATAAACATGATGGAACGATACGAAGTTAATGAAGTATGGGCACATACAGGTATAATTAAAGCAGGTGATTTCTGTTTTTTAGGATACTGCGTCGGAAACGTTGGTGGTACTATCGAAGAACAGATCAACGGAGCATTTGACGATATGGAGCGAAAATTAGCTCTCGTTGGACTTACTCTTGATCATGTTGTACAGATGGATTGCCTGTTTAGAGATGTATGGAATATCCCTGTCATGGAAAAAGTCATTAGAGAGAGATTTAATGGAAGGTATCCTGTGCGCAAGTCAATCCAAACCGAATTTGCTCATAAAGGAGGGAATGATGGTTTGTTATTTCAGGTCGACGGCATTGCATATTGCAACAAATAAAAAGTCTTGTAGTGATGGTAAATTCTATATTACAGACCTGTTGCTAAGGCACACTTCTATATACATCGTCCATATCGTACGAACGATCAAAGCCAAGCTGTATCTTGCAGCTTGGCTTTTGCTGTTTTACAGACATCTGGCAAAACCGGGAGCTTTTTTGCATTTTTATTCCATTGCGGCACACACTAAAGGCAGAAAGGAGTGTTTTTATGTTCAAACACGAAAAGCAGTTATTTCACCCGGTCGGTGTGGAAAAGCCCAACCCGCAGTTTGCGGCGCTGCTGCAGGAACAACTCGGCGGCGGCAACGGTGAGCTGAAAGCCGCCATGCAGTATATGTCGCAGAGCTTTCGCATCAAGGACCCGGAAATCAAGGATCTCTTCCTCGATATTGCTGCCGAGGAGCTCGGGCATCTCGAAATGGTGGCGCAGACGATCAACCTGCTGAACGGGCACGATGTGGAGGCTGCCGCGGTACCCGCCGGGGAGATCCAGAGTCATGTGATCCTCGGGCTGAATCCCGGGCTCATCAACGCCTCCGGCTATTCCTGGACCGGAGATTACGTCACCGTCACCGGCGATCTCTGCGCCGATCTGCTCTCCAACATCGCCTCCGAGCAGCGCGCGAAGGTCACCTACGAGTACCTCTACCGGCAGATCAGCGACAAGCGCGTGCGGGAGACCATCGATTTTCTGCTCAACCGCGAGGAAGCGCACAACGCGATGTTCCGCGAGGCGTTCAATAAGGTGCAGGACACCGGCTCCAACCGCGATTTCGGCACCACCAAGGCCGCCAGAATGTATTTCAGTATGTCCTCCCCCTCCCCGGAAAACACCGATTTTCCCAACACAAAGGTCACACCGCCGTCCTTCAAGTAACGCAAAGCCCCGGCTCTCCGTGCGGAAAGCCGGGGTAAGTTTTGTATGATTTACTTCTTCGGTGTCTCCGTATCCACGATCTCCTTCAGGCTGGCAGCCAGACCGGCAAGCCCCTGAATGTTGGACGGGATAATGATCTTCGTCGCCTTGCCGTCAGCGGCCTTCTCAAAGGCCTCCAGGCTCTTGATGGTCAGCACGCCCTCGCTGGGTGCGGCTTCGTTCAGGAGCTTGATGGAATCGGCCAGCGCACGCTGCACGGAGAGGATGGCCTCTGCTTCACCCTGTGCCTCGCGGATCTTGGTCTCGCGGATGGCTTCCGCACGCAGCACGGCGGATTCCTTCTGGCCCTCGGCAATCAGGATGGCGCTGCGCTTTTCGCCCTCGGCGTCGAGGATCTTCGCACGGCGTTCACGCTCCGCCTTCATCTGCTTCTCCATGGAATCCTGAATTTCCTTCGGCGGAATGATGTTCTTGAGCTCCACGCGGTTCACCTTGATGCCCCAAGCGTCGGTGGCCTCATCGAGGATCACGCGGATCTTGGAGTTGATGATGTCACGGGAGGTGAGCGTATGGTCGAGTTCCATGTCACCGATGATGTTGCGCAGGGTGGTCGCCGTGAGGTTCTCGATCGCAGAGATCGGGCGCTCCACACCGTAGGCGTACAGCTTCGGGTCCGTGATCTGGAAATAGACGACGGTGTCGATCTGCATGGTGACGTTATCGCTCGTGATCACGGGCTGCGGCGGGAAGTCGATAACCTGCTCCTTCAGCGAAACCTTCTTTGCGATGCGGTCAATGAACGGGATTTTGAAATGCAGGCCGGTGCCCCATGTGGCATGGAAGGCGCCGAGACGCTCGAGTACATAGGCGTTTGCCTGCGGAACGATTTTGATGTTCGAGATCACAATGACGATGGCCAGAATGATCAAAACGGGAATGATTAAATACTCCATACAGTTTCTCCTTTTCTCTGAACAGTATTTGCGTTTTTTCTCGGTTTACACGGGGGACACGATGAGCTTCACGCCCTCGATGCGCTCCACACGGACATTTGTACCGGCAGCCAGCGGTGTACCGTCCGCGCTGACCGCGCGCCAGTCGCTGCCCAGCACCTTCACGCGCCCCTGCTCGAGTACATTGTCCACAGCCTCCGTGATGATGCCCGTCTGCCCCACCACGCGATCCGCGTTGGTGGCTACCGTACCTTTCTGCAGATACCGGTTGACAAACGGACGCGTTCCGAGCAGCAGAATCAGCGTAACGACCGCCGCCAGAACGATCTGCAGCCACACCGGTGCGTGCAGGGCGCAGGCAATGAGGCCGATAAGACCGCCGCCCGCAAACCAGATGCTGATCATCTGCGTGGTCAGGAGTTCCACGACCACCGCTGCGATGACCACCAGAACCCAGATCCAGATTTCCATGCTGTCTTCCTCCAATCCCTTTTCAAATTGTATACTCTGTGAAGTGAATCAAAAGAACTCCACAATTTAATTATATTGGAAGGATAAAAAAATTACAAGGGGAGTTTCAAAGTTTTGGTCTCGGGCGACCGGCGGAATCGATGGCATATGGATTTTAGAACGGGCATACATCTGCTTTGGGGGTGTATACATATGTTGTGGGATATACTGCAGTACCTGTCGTCTGTTCTGTTCTGTTTTCTGCACATACAAAACAGCGGATCGTTTCCGAAGGCATTATCCGCCGCCGAGGAGCGCCGCTGTCTGGAGCAAATGGCCAAAGGGGACCGGGCGGCCCGGCAAAAACTCATCGAGCACAACCTGCGGCTCGTCGCGCATATCGCAAAGAAATACTACGTGGAGGAAAACGACCGCGATGATCTGGTGTCCATCGGGACCATCGGGCTCATCAAAGGCATCGACAGCTTTAAGCCCGACAAGGGCATCCGCCTGTCGAGCTACGCGTCCCGGTGTATTGAGAATGAGATCCTCATGTTCTTCCGCAGCGCAAAGAAAACGGCGCAGGATATCTCTCTCGATGAACCGATCGACACGGACAAAGACGGCAACACGCTGACCCTTCTGGACACCATCGCCACGGAGGACCGTATTCTGGAGGACATTGACCTGCGCATGAAGACGCGCAAGCTGTATGATATTCTGGGCAAAGTGCTCTCCGCCCGGGAGCGGGAGATCATCATCCTGCGGTACGGTCTGGCCGGCCAGCGGCCTCTGGTCCAGCGGGAAGTGGCAAAAAAGCTGCACATTTCCAGAAGCTATATTTCCCGTATCGAAAAGAAGGCGCTGGAAAAACTGCGCCGGCAGCTGGGCGAATAGCACATATTTTCCAGCCAAAACACAGAAAGACCCGCCGGGCAGCTGCCGGGCGGGTCTGGTGTTGTTATGTAATCTGTATTTTCGGAGAAACGCTTCCGCGAGAGCTGTCCGGCTTAATCGTTTTTGGCCAAAGACGTTCCGCACTTGGGGCAGAACGCGAACGAACCGGCTGCTTCATAGCCGCAGGAGGGGCACACAAGGTTATCCTCTGCAATTTTCTTGCCGCAGGACGTGCAGAATGTCACATTCGAAGGCATGGCCGCGCCGCAGAACATACAGAAAACCATATCTTCCGTGACACTTACCGCAGAACGTTCGCTTTCCCGAATGGCAGCCTCGATCACGCTATAAGCTTCTGTATCCAGCTTATTCTGCTGGATCAAGCCATAGATCTGCGGAATCAGCACCGGCCAGAAAACCAGCATGGAGATCGCCGTGGGAATCAGCTGCTTGCCAAAGATACCGACTTTCATCGACGCGGAAATCGCACCGGGCATCTGGGAAATCGTGATATTGAGTCCCGTCTTCATGCCGGAGATGGTTTTGAAAATACCGCCCTTCGTAATACTGATGAATCCACCGCTGGCCATTTCTTCCGTTGTAACGACATAACCCTGTCTTTCGAAATACTGCTTGCAGTAATCAAGGATGCCATCAATATCCGTTGTCTGTGTCGTAAAAATACGACTGCTGTCCGTTAAAGCCATTGTTCGTTCCCCCTCGTTATTTTACCGGTGTACCGCATTTTCTGCAGAATGCCCAGCCCGGATTGACCGCAGCACCGCACTTCGGGCAGACACCCTCTGCTTTCAGCATATGCATTCTGGCATGAATTTCTTTGTATGCGCTTTCATTGCACCACTGATGGATCGTCGCCGCACGAACCGCTGTGAACGGATGGGATGCATGCATCAGGGCAATGGCTTCCAGCACTTTATTCCAGCCGGAACCATCTACATACTGGCTGTACTCCGCAGCCTGCTGCATAAACAATTCCTTGTTGATCTCACTGGCCACGTCCGTTGTACCGCCGGCCAGACGCAGCATGACATCGACCACACGTTCCGAACCGCCGCAAACGACGGCCGATGCACGGTCCGCTGAGAACTCACTGCACCGCATCCAGTAATAAAAGGCCACGCTCAGCGCGGTGCTCACGAGCGGCCCGAGGCCCAAAAGATTGACTGTACCGTTGATGATCATTTCACCCATATTATGATACAGCACATGGCGGCACACGATATGACCGCATTCATGAGCCAAAACCGCCTGAATCTCCTCATCGGTAAGCAGTTCCAGCAAGCCGGAGGTCACCGTGATAAAAACCGTTGTATCACCGCTGGTATAGGCATTGGGCATTCTATCCAACTCCAGATAGAGCTCCGGAACCGGAATCCCCAATTTCTCGCAGATTGGAACCAGCAGATTATAAATACGCGGGCACTGCTGTTCGGACAGCCGTACCTTGCTCGACATATTCACGATCTTCCAGGAACGTTCGTCAAAGATCTTCATGTATGCCTTGGCAAACTGTTCAAAACCGGGTATGGATTTCAGCGCCTGTAAAGCCTTACTATCCTCCGGATGAATGAAATCACGCGGATTAGCATAATAGCTCATATTCGTTCCCCACTCCATATTTGTTTTGTTAATTCAGTATAACACGCGCTCCTTCAAACAGCAAGTTTTTTCGACATAATTTATTCACAATTTGCGACCGATTTTTTCCGTCACATCGGACAAAAACCGGGTCTTCCTGCATAAAACACAGAAAGACCCGCCGGGTAGCTGTCCGGACGGGTCTGGTTTATTCGGTTGGGCTGCGCGGGCCGGATCAGCCGATGTGCAGCACCGCACACGCGATCTGGAAATAGATGAGCAGGGAGAGCGCATCCACGATCGTTGTGATGAACGGGTTTGCCATGACCGCCGGGTCAAAACCGACACGCTTCGCCAGTACCGGCAGGGAGCAGCCGACGACCTTCGCGACGATGACCGTCAGGACCATGGCGGAGCAGACGACCAGCGCGATCTCGGCGGACAGGCGGTCCCACAGCATGAGCTTCACAAAATTGACCACTGCCAGCGCAATACCGCAAAGGAACGCCACGCGGAATTCCTTCCAGATGATCTTCGGCACGTCGCGGTATTCGATCTCACCGAGGGAGAGACCGCGGATGATCGACACGGAGGACTGACCGGCGGCGTTACCGCCCGTGCCCATCAGCATCGGGATAAATCCGGTCAGAACGACGGTTGCAGCCAGCGCATCCTCGAACGAAGAGATGATGCTTCCCGTCAGGGTGGAGGAGATCATCAGGATCAGCAGCCACGGGATACGCTTTTTCCACGTTTCCAGCACGCCGGTTTTCATATAGGGGCGGTCGGTCGGGGTAATAGCGGCCATCATTTCGATGTCTTCGGTGGCCTCTTCCTGGATAACGTCGATCGCGTCGTCAATGGTTACGATGCCCACGAGACGCTGTTCGTTGTCTACAACGGGCACGGCGAGGAAGTCGTACTTTTCAAACTGTGCCGCCACTTCTTCCTTATCCGTCTGGGTGGACACGCTGATGATATTGGTCTCCATGATGTCCCGCACCAGCGAATCCTTGGGTGCCAGCAGCAGGTCTTTCACGGTCACGATACCCTTCAGCTTGCGGCGGCTGTCCGTCACATAACAGGTATAAACGGTCTCCTTCTCCACACCGGTCGCACGGATGCGGTCAAAGGCCTCTTCCACGGTCATGCCGCGGCGCAGGTCCACGTATTCCATCGTCATGATGGAACCGGCACTGTCCTTGGGGTAATTCAGGATCTGGTTGATGGACCGGCGGGTCTCTTCATCGACGTGCCGCAGAATACGCCGCACCAGATTGGCGGGCATTTCCTCGATCATATCGACGGCGTCATCCAGATACAGTTCGCTGATGACATCGTGCAGCTCCTTGTCGCTGAATTTTTCGATCAGCACGGTCTGCTCATCCGGCGTCATGTACGCGAAGGCGTCCGCCGCAAGCTCCTTCGGGAGCAGGCGGAACACGAGCGCCATATTTTCGCGGGGGAGCTCTTCAAAGAGCTCTGCCACGTCTGCCGGGTTCATTTCCTTGAGAAGCGCGCCCAGCTGCGGGAACTTCCTTTCCTCCAGAAGTTCCAGAACTTTTTCATTGAATTCCTGCATTTTTTCGTCCGTCCTTTCTCTGCAATACTGCAAAAATCGGCAATCCGGACGATACGGTCAGGGTTGGGATCCAACCGGGATCACGGCTGAAAACGAGCGAAGAAAAGGCTTCGGTTTTCAGATGTAAAAGACGGCTGCATCCGTTTTCGAGGAACCGCACCGCCGCTACTGCCAGCGTCCATTTTCTTCACTCCTTAAGTTCAGATTTTTAGTACACAACGGCTGCACAGGGCCCAGCCGCCACTTATAAAATTACGCTTTTTTGCTGCCGTTGTCAACCCTGTATCCATAAGTTTCTCAATAAGAGAAAACACCCGGTACATACCGTACCGGGTATCAGTTTGTCGATAAACCCTCTGTCCGAAGATATCGGAGGGAAAGATAGTGTGAAAGAAAACCGTCAGGGTTGTCTTTCACGTATAATCAGGTAGGATTTTGTACTTTCTTTTAGAAAGCACAAAATCCGTCGAGACTGGAGAAAAGACTTTTTCGACAGTCTCACACCCGGTACATACCGTACCGGGTGTCTGTACTGTAATCTGAATAATCAGGGTCTGCGAATCGTAACGCTGGTGATGACGGGCTGTGCCGCCGGGTCGATCAAGCCGTTGCCGTCGATGGGCTGTGCAGCGGTGCAGATGGCATCCACGATCTCCATACCGCTCGTTACATGGCCAAAAGCCGCATACTGGCCGTCGAGACCGGTATAATCCTGGTGCATGATGAAGAACTGGCTGCTGGCGCTGTTGTAGCTGTCACCGCGGGCCATGGAGATCGTACCGCGGGTATGGGAAATCGGATTCTCATAGCCGTTTGCCGCAAACTCACCGACAATTTTAGTCTCCGAACCACCGGTACCGTTGCCGTTGGGGTCGCCGCCCTGCATCATGAAGCCTTCGATGATGCGGTGGAATGTCAGGCCGTCATAGAAACCGTTCTCGGCAAGCGTGGTGAAGTTCTCCACGGTCGTCGGTGCAGCCTCCGGGTCGAGCTGGACGGTGATCGTGCCGTGGTTTTCGATGGTGATATCGGCGTACACCGGACCCGTGCTCATCAGCGCGGGAACCGCAAACAGCAGGCCGAGGCCGATCACAAACAGGCAGGCCGCCGTGATGTACAGGATCTTTCTCTTTTTGGACATCCGCACCGGCGCGGTGATGGCCGGCTTCTTTTTCTTCTTCGGGGCTTTCGGGGCTGCAGCGCCGGGATTGATATACGCCTTCTTCGGCTTGTTCTGCTCCGGCAGGGCGATATCGGACAGCGGATCCGTGATGCGGGCACGCACAACGGCGTACATCGGTACCGGCTCCTCCTTATCCTTTTCCATGGAATCGAGCGTGCGGCGCATGGTGTTCCACGCGGCGGCCAGTTCCTGCTCCACGGTTTCCGGCTTCATCTTCATGGCCTTTGCGATCTGCTCGTTGTCGAGACCGGCTTCGGCCTTCAGCACAAACAGGAAACGGTGCAGCGGGCTGAGCTGAGAAACGAGATACGCGTAGCAGCCTGCCTCGTCCTCGTCGCCGATCTCACTGAACGCAAACTGCTCGGACAAGAGGCGTGTGCTCTTGATGTCTTCAAACGCGTGCGCATTGCTCTTTAAGAGCAGCTTTTTGCAGATCTGCGCGGCAGCCACCGCGGTTTCTTCCGCACTTTTGCCGGCAGCTTCCTTTTCGAGGCGCGCCGCAGCCTTTTCGGCCAGTGCATCGTCCTGCAGCAGCTTTGCGCAGAGCTCTTTTCCGGTGATATAATGAAGTTCTTTTTCAGACATTTCGACTAGATCCTTTCCTGTACGGGCTGCCCACTCCGGCCGCCCTGAAATTACTTATCTATCATACCATAGGCGACGCGTCCGAATCAAGTCTGAAAACCGTGATATTTGTGTGAACATTCGGTGTAAATACCCGTGCCCCCCTCAAACACAAAAGGACCGTGGCGCCGAAGCACTGCGATCCTTTATCAAAATTTTATTCATGCGTCTCCGGTTCACCCGGCACGTCCGGGATCGGGTCGGCTTTCGAAAGCTCCGGAATGGTCATCGGGACGGATTCGGCCTCCGCCGCGGGTTCTTCTGCCGGTACGATCGGCTCTGCGGGAACGGCCACCGGAGGCATTTCCTCCATCGGCTGCATAACGGGTTCGGCCGGTACAGGGGTCGGTTCGGCCTGCGGGACGGGCATGGGCATATACCAGAACTTCGGGCGCTCGTAGCCCTTCTTGCGGCACTTAAAGAGGCAGATGCTCTGCGCCATCGGCACAAGCAGACTGAGCAGCAGATATTTCACCGCTTTTTCCGGCACGGTGGATTCATATATTTTGTAGATGCAGATCATGTAGCAGAACTGCAGGGCCGTAGCTGCCAGTGCCATGGGGATCATAAACAGATACATAGGCAGAACCGTGCTCAACACGGATGCCACTACAGCCTCGTCATCCATGTACGGTGCACCGGAAGTAACCGTCATCACGGTACCGAACAGGAACACGAACATAAACACGTACATGAGAATCACGGACGCAAACACGATCAGGGTCAGCACCAGCAGCACCACGCGCCATTTGCGTTTGATACCCCGCGTGGCCTCGTAATCGTCCACAATGCCGCCGATGAGCCAGTAATTCGCATACGGAATCCACGCCATCCACGGGTTCGGCAGCCGACGGCGGTCCGCCAGCGTGTACAGGCCCAGTGCCTGCAGCACATAGCTTGCAATGCCTGCGCCCAGCGCCAGAAAATACACGATCAAAAGCCCGACCATCACACCGGCCAAGGCCGCATCGTAATCATAAAAAGCATCCATTTTTTGTCCTCCCTTTTCTTAAA
>JAFQWC010000049.1 GCA_017407665.1 Clostridia bacterium
CGGGAAGGAAAGACTTGCATTTTTGGGCCGTTTCCTGTATACTATTATAGCACTCGCCGGTGTGATGGAATGGCAGACGTGACGGACTCAAAATCCGTTCCCAGCGATGGGGTGTGGGTTCGAGTCCCACCACCGGCACCAACGCTTTCTCCACAGGAGAAAGCGTTATTTTTGTCTACGGATCATATTTCGCGGGAGGTGTATATCGTGAACGAAAGAATGTATGCGCATTATTTATCAACCGGGATCTATACAAATCCGAGTCTGTATGCGGATTATTTTCGTGCATTGCCGGACAGTATCCCTGATTTGGGAAAATTGATCTGCGATCAGATCGTGCATCCGACCGTACTGCTGTTTCCGAACCCAAATTTAGAAAAATACTTTGGCTCGTTTTCTAAATATCCGGATACACGAGTCATAAATGAGGATGAGATATTTGTTACTGCGTCTGCAATGGCGGCAGAACTGTTCCGCTTGGATCCTTCAGGATTTGTTTCCGGGAAAGATGCTTGTTCAAGGATAGCGGTCACTTGCCGTCACGCATCTGTGCTGATGGCGTCGGTATGCAAGGCAAAAGGGATCCCGTGCCGCTGCAGGGCAGGCTTTATTGACTTTCGACATAACGGGTCGACCTGCGGCGATCATTGGATCAACCAAATTTGGAATGAACAGGAACACCGCTGGATCAACGTGGATGTGAGCGGATATTACGAATATGAGGATCGATTTGGATTTTCACAATATGATATGCCGGATGACAAATTTTCATTTGCGGCGCAAGCGTGGTTGGATATCCGCAACGGTAAAGTGAAGGGAGAACATTACGTTTATCAGGACGCAAAGGAAACAAATGGCCTGGACGCAGCGCTGATCTATCTGTTTCTGGATTTTCATTCTCTGATGAACAACGAGATTTTTTACAGCTTCCGGCCTAAACATGTATATCGCGGCATCGGCCAGATAGCGGAAGAAGAATTGCGCGAGATCGACTGTCTGGCTGAAATATTAGCGGAGCCTGATGATAATTTTGACAAACTGCTTGATATCTGGAACACACAAAAGCGATTCCGGATACTGACCAGCCCGTTTAATGAAGATTTTTAACGATTGGACTGTCACAGGGAATCGCGCCAGGAGCCGATCTGGCGCATGTCCGGCGGCTGGACGGGATAGCCCTTGAGCTGCAGGATGCGCGCTTTGGCGGCGAAGAGCTCCGGGCAGATGCACAGTTCAGCCGCGGCGGCGCGGGCATCGCCGTATTCGCGGATGGCCTCGATGGCATCTTCATCGCTGGCGAGCAGAGCGGCGGCGAAGCAGTTGGCCTCGGCCTCCATATCAGCCTCCATATTGGCAAGCTCTGTGCCGCGCACCACGCGCAGATCTTCGCCCAGCAGATGACCGAGGGCGAGATGGCCCAGCTCGTGCGCGCAGGCGCAGCGCAGGGTGTTGTCGTCCGCGCGGGAATTGAGCGCGATGAACGGCACTTCCAGCATGACGCCGCAGAAGCCCAGCAGGTGCGGGTGCTCGGCGTAATCGAGCATGATGCCCATGCGCTCGGCCAGAAGCTCCGGGTCGGCCGTGCCGTGCTCCTTGGCCAGCTCGGCCGCGCGGCGTTCGATCTCCTCGGCGCGGGAAAGACTGAGCATACCGTTCACCTCCCTACGAAATTCGGTGCGTGTTTTGCGCACTCCATATGATACCCGTTTTTGGTGAAAAAGGCAATGGGGATTTGCGAAATATAACGGGGCGGAGTTCGGCCCGGCTTGTCTGCTGCAGAGGCGTTCGCTCTGAACGGCTTTTATCGCTTTGTGTGATAGCTGAGCTCAATAAACTGCCCGAAGGTTCTGGCACCGTCGAAAACAAGGTTTTCTCGCTCGCCTTCGCGAAACAGCGGGATCCCCTCTCCGAGGATGACCGGCGCAATGCTCAGGATGTATTCATCGATGAGGTTTTTCTTTCGGACCAGATCGATGATCTGGCTCCCGCCAACGATCCAGATCTTCTTCCCTTCCTTGTTCAGGCCGGCGATAAGATCTTCCGGGCTTTGCGAGGTGAATTGCACATGCTCTGTATCTTCAGTCGCCCGGGTCGTGTACACGTAACATTCCTTGCCGATGTAGGGGAAACGGCCTTTTTCCTGTTCCATGATCCAGTCATAGGTTCGTCTTCCCATGATTATGGTTTCTACTGTGTCGTAGAATTCACCAAAACCGTTATCTCCGCTTCCTTGTGTGTTTAACAGCCATTCCAATGAGTCATCTTTGGTTGCAATATAGCCATCGAGGCTGATACCAATATATACAACAACTTTTCTGTTGTTCATAGCTGTATCCCTTCTAACGTCAAATTCAAGTTTAACGACTTCTTTGGGGGAGTATAGCACGAAAGAGGGGAAGAGGCAAGAACAGGGACGGCAGTGCGAACTGCCGTCCCTGTTGTGTGTTTTATGTAGCTTTAGCGGAAAGACGGATTATTCAGCCTTCGGGCCAGCGGCGACGAGAGCCTTGCCAGCATCGTTGCCGGTGTACTTCACGAAGTTCTTCACGAAGCGGCCGGCCAGATCCTTCGCCTTGGTCTCCCATTCGGAAACGTCGGCGTAGGTGTCGCGCGGGTCGAGGATGGCGGGGTTGACGCCGGGCAGCTCGGTCGGGACCTCGAGATCGAACATCGGGATCTTCTTGGTCGGGGCCTTGAGGATGTCGCCGCTGAGGATGGCGTCGATGATGCCGCGGGTGTCCTTGATGGTGATGCGCTTGCCGGTGCCGTTCCAGCCGGTGTTGACCAGATAGGCCTTCGCGCCGGACTTCTCCATCTTCTTGACCAGTTCCTCGCCGTACTTGGTGGGATGCAGCTCACGGAAGGCAGCGCCGAAGCTGGCGGAGAAGGTGGGGGTGGGCTCGGTGATGCC
>JAFQWC010000012.1 GCA_017407665.1 Clostridia bacterium
AATCTGCCGTACTATATCACGTCCCCGGTGATCATGCGGCTTTTGGAGGAACGCCTGCCCATTTCCTATGTGACCGTCATGGTGCAGAAGGAAGCGGCGGACCGTCTCTGTGCGAAGCCGGGCACACGTGCCTGCGGTGCCGTCAGTGCGGCGGTGCAGTATTATGCCGAACCGGAGATCCTGTTTGATGTCAGCCGCGGCAGCTTTATGCCCGCTCCGAATGTAGATTCCGCTGTCATCCGGCTGAAGATCCGCAAAACTCCTGCGGTGGATGTAGCGGATGAAAAGCTGTTCTTCCGTTTGGTGAAGGCGGCCTTTGCGCAGCGCCGCAAGACGGCGGTCAATTCCATTTCCAATACCATCGGGCTTAAAAAAGCAGAAGTCACGCAAGCCTTTGAAACCACAGGTATCGAAGTCAACGCCCGCGCCGAAGCCCTCACACTGGAGCAGTTTGCCGCGCTGACCAACTGCCTTGCCGCGCAGAATTAAGGAGGAACTATGAACAGGAACACGCTTCATCATATCGATAAGGCAGCGTATATTGCCCTCGTGATCCTTGCAGCCATTGCCGCCATGGTGGCGATGATCACCGGTCCGCTCGGCCTGGAGACGGTTTCGCTCACCGCCGCGGCTTGTGCGGCGATCATCTGCGTTTTCGTTTTGCTGCGCACCGTCCGTGCCTTGCATTCGCCGAATCGAAGAAAATAAAGATGTCTGAAAGTGCAGATTGCCGTTCGCCGCGATCTGCCTTTTTGATTTTTGGCGTTTTGTTTTAAGGGTGTCTTGCATTCAAAACAGACTTGTGCTACGATGAATTTATAAACTCAGATTTTAAGGAGGAGTTGGAGTTGGAAAAGTACAAGAATTTTAGACTGGCGTCGTATCTGTTCGCCTACTATCTGGCAGAAGCCGATGAGGCGGAGATCCAGCGCGGCATCGATTATTTCAAGCAGTACACCCATCTGGACAAGGTGTACATTGAAAATCACCGCGGCGTGGTGGATATCCCGGTGGAGAAGCTGAAGGCCGTTAAAGAGCTGTTCGAGAAGAATGGCATCGAGGCTTCCGGCGGCATCACTTCCACAGCGCTCATTAACGGCATCCGTAAGCCGGCGTTCTATGACACCTTCTGCTACACAGACCCGGATCACCGCAAGGAATATCTGCGCATCGTCCGTGAGCTCGCGTCCGTGTTCGATGAGATCATTCTGGATGACTTCTTCTTCACGTCCTGCCGCTGCGAGATGTGCATCGAAGCCAAGGGCAAGCGCTCCTGGAAGGAATACCGTCTCGATCTGATGGAAGAATTTTCCCATGAGATCGTGGATCTTGCGAAGTCCGTCAATCCGAAATGCAATTTCATCATCAAGTATCCGAACTGGTACGAGTCCTATCAGGAGACCGGCTACAACCCGGGCAAGCAGAAGGATATTTTCGATATGATCTATTCCGGCACCGAGACCCGTGATCCGATCTATTCCGAGCAGCACCTGCAGCGCTACGAGTCCTATTCCATCATCCGTCTGCTGGAGAATACCGCACCAGGCCGCAACGGCGGCGGTTGGATCGACCTCGGCGGCGCCGGCAGCAACATGAATGTCTGGTTGGAACAGGCCAATCTGACTATGTTTGCGAAGGCCAGAGAGCTGATGCTGTTCAACTTCCCGTCCATGGTGGATTCCCCGGCACTGCCCCCGCTGGGTCAGGAGCTGTACCGTGTAGACGCCCTCATGGGCAAGGCCGGCAATCCGGTCGGCACCTCCGTTTGGGAGCCGTACGACGCCGATGGCGAGGATCAGCTTTACAATTACCTCGGTATGTGCGGTGCAGCGTTCGAGCCGACACCGGAATTCGACGAGACCGCACCGGTCGTGTTCTTCACACAGGCCACAGCTTATGCGCCGGACGCCATGGAGAAGTTGGAGAAGTATGTCCGTCAGGGCGGCAATGCGGTCGTCACCGTCGGTTTCTTCCGCGAGATGTACGATAAGGGCATCAAGGATCTCACTTCCGTGCGCCTGACACACCGTCACGTCATGGGCAACACCTATATGATCAACCACCAGAACTACACCGCGGAGCATTATGCCACGGCACCGGAAAAGGTCATGTTCCAGATCCTTGATTACAAGACGAATGCCACCTGCAGCGACATCACATTGATCGCCGGCGAGGACAATTTCCCGATCATGACCGAGGACAACTACGGCCGCGGCCGCTTCTTCATCCTCAATGTACCGGAGAATTTTGCCGATCTGTACAAGCTGCCGATGGAGGTCATCCGCGGCATCAATAAGCACCTGAGCATGGGCCAGCGCGTTTATCTCGGTGCTGCACCGAAGTTCAATCTCTTCGCGTACGACAACAACGTCTACGGCGTGGAAACCTACCGCCCGATGCCCGATACCTGCCAGATCATCGTGCGCGGTGATTGCGAAGGCATCCGCGACATCGAGACCGGCCGTGTCTTCAGAGACAAGATCGCCATGCCGAAGCCTGGTCACCGCGGAGACGCCACCACGGAGATCGACGAGCCGCTCGAGTATGCATTCCCCGTGCAGCTCTATCCCGGTCAGTTCATGTTCTTTGAAGTGATCTAAAAACATCCGAAAATATAGAGATCCCGTATCTGCTCCTCGGAACAGGTACGGGATCCTTTGTTTCTATGGACTTATATCACTTGAAAATGCCGAAGCGCGTTGAAAATGCCGTCCTCGGAGATCGCATCGGTTATGTAATCCGCAGCCGCTTTCGCTTCCGAGCATGCATTGCCCATTGCCACGCCAAATCCGGCATGCTGCAGCATATCCACGTCGTTTTTGCCGTCACCGAACACCATGATCTCCTCCGGCAGAATGCCGTAATGCGCGGCCACCGCACGTATGCCGATGTGCTTGCCGCCCGAAGCGGGCAGGACATCGTGGCAGTAAGTGGCGGCATTGGTGATCCGGATGTGCCGAAGCGGTTTCAGTTTCGGATTGTTGACTTCCGGGTTGTAGACGATCAGCTGGTATACCGGGTGTGTGTCCGCGCGGCGCACGTCATAAAGCTCCGGTGCGGGAAGATCGTGCTGCGCAAAATGCTGCACGATCTCTTCCGCATAGCTTGCCATAAAGCACGCGTCGCCCTCAGCAATAAGACAGGGGAAGGGGTCTTTTTCCTGAATCTCCATCAGTCGTCGGAGATCTTCCGCGTCTATCGGCAGGGCGTGCAGCAGGTTCCCGTCACGGTCGTAGCAATATTGCCCCGTCATGGCGAGGATGCCGTCAAAGGGGAAGAGGTCCCACAGCGGCGTTGCCATGGAGGGCACACGGCCCGTAGCCACATACAGACGGATACCCTTGGCCTGTGCCATCTGCAGGGCACGCAGCGTGGATTCCGGCATCCGGTGTCGGGAATCATTGACGAGCAGCGTGCCGTCAATGTCAAAAAAGATTGCGCGGATGTTCATGGGGAAGCTCCTTGTTCAGCAGAAAAAGGACTGCGCGGGCAGTCCTTTTGGGGTTTATCGTTCCTTATATTTCTTTACGATCAGATTGGCGCACTTATAGATATCGCCGCCGCCGAGGGTCAGGATCAAATCGTTGTCCTTCGCGTTTGCCATCACGTAGTCGGCGATCTCGTCAAAACTGCCGAACCAGCAGCTGCCCGGGATCTTTGCCGCGAGGTCGCTGGTGTGGATATCGTAGGTGTTGGTTTCGCGTACGGCGAGGATCTCCGTCATCACCACATGGTGGGGGATGGAGAGCGCCTGCGCGAATTCTTCCAGATGCATGGCCGTTCTGGAGTAAGTATGCGGCTGGAAAACCGCCCAGACTTCGCCGTAACCCATGCGCACCGCAGCGGAAAGCACTGCAGAAAGCTCCGTGGGATGATGCGCAAAATCGTCCGCGACCGTAACGCCCTCAAATTTGCCGAGGACTTCAAAACGGCGGTGTACACCGGTGAAAGCCTCCAGTGCAGCCTTGATGGGCGCGCCGTCCACGCCCATGCTGTGTGCGGCAGCGGCAGCCGCCAGCGCGTTCATCATATTGTGTTCGCCCGGAACGTGCAGGTTTACGCGACAGAGGCGTTCTCCGCGGAACATAATGGTAAAGTCCTCGCAGGCGGTGTTTTCTTCGTTCAGCTCGGTCACATAATAGTCGCTGTCCGGCGTGCGGCCGAAGGTCAGGATCTCTGCGTGGGTCATGCCCTCCACGGACTGCATGGCCTCCGGGTCATCGCCGTTTACGATGAGACGCTTACCCGTCTGCAGCGCAAATTTACGGAAGGATTTCACAATATTCTCCAAAGTGCCGAAATAATCCAGATGATCCGCATCCACGTTCAGAATGAGGCTGACAGCCGGGTGCAGCTGGAGAAAAGTGTCCACATATTCGCAGGCTTCGCAAACCATATTCTGGCTCTGTCCGACACGCCCGTTGCCGCCGATAAACGGCAGCTTGCCGCCGATGACGGCGCTTGGGTCCTTGCCGGCTTCGATGAGGATCTGTGTCAGCATACCGGTGGTACTGGTTTTGCCGTGGGTACCGGAAACGGCAATGGCGTTTTCAAACTGATCCGTGAGCATACCCAGCACGATGGAGCGCTCCAGTGTAGGGATGCCCTTTGCGCGGGCGGCCACGAGTTCCGGGTTATCCTGCTTGGCGGCGGCGGTGTAAACCACGAGTTCCGCATCACCGATATTCTCTGCGGCATGACCCATCGATACGGGAATGCCGTAGCTGCGGATGCGTTCGAGGGTGTCGGATTCATTGATATCGCTGCCGGTGATCACATACCCCTTGTGGTGCAGGATCTCAGCCATGGGGCACATACCGGAACCGCCGATGCCCACAAAATGCAGGCGGCGCAGAGTGTTCAGTAAATTGGTTTTGTTGTCAGTCATAATGGATTTCCTTTCCGGGAAACGATCTATTCAAAGCAAAATTGCGGGATACGCATGATTACTTATATTATAATGCGAAACCTACAAAAAATAAATAGTAAATTTGGATAAAACAAAGAAAAGTCAAATCGCACAAATCGGATGAAACGCCATACTATAGAATTAACAGAAGTGTTTTTTTGAAAGGCGTGAAATCAATGCCCATGATCCATACATTCGGTGTAATCGGCGGGGATGAACGGATGCGTTATCTGGCGGATTCCATTGCAGCGGATGGTTATCCCGTCTGTACCGCTGGTCTGGAAAAACTTGCACCCTGCCGAAAAGCCGTCCCGGCTTCCATGGAGGAGCTTGCAAAACGCAGCTCCGTGATTGTTCTGCCGCTGCCCGCGTCGCGGGACGGGAAGACCATCAATGCCCCGTACAGCGAGCAGGAGATCGCCGCGGATGATGCGTTTGTAAGATTGCTCCGGAACAAAATCGTCTACGGCGGCATGATCGGTAAGCTGGTTTCCACGTCCGATATTTGGCAGGAGATCGGTCCGGAAGACTATTACCGCCGGGAGGCGCTGGCGGTGGCTAATGCCATTCCCACCGCAGAAGGTGCCATCGGCGTTGCGGTGCGGGAATATCCCGGTACCGTGAACGGCGCAAAATGTCTCGTGACCGGCTTTGGACGGATCGGGAAAAATCTGGCGATGCTGCTCAAAAGCATGGGGGCGGATGTCTCTGCTGCCGCCAGAAAGCAGGAGGACCGGATGACGATGCGTGCCATGGGCGTTCGTCCGCTTTCGTTTCGTGAGATCACACAGCGGTATGACTTGATTTTCAACACGGTGCCGGCGCAGGTGATCGGTCCGCCGGTTCTGAACCGGCAGGATACGGAGACATGGGTGATCGAGCTCGCTTCCGCACCCGGCGGGGTGGACCGAATGTGCGCCGAACGATGCGGTGTGCACGTGGTGGATGCACCGTCCCTGCCCGGGCTTGTCGCGCCGAAAACCGCTGCCGAATATATCAAAGAAGCCATATATGCTATGCTGGAGGAGTAGTGATGGGAATGCGCACCCTTGTATTTGCCATGTGCGGTTCATTCTGCACGTTTGAAAAAGCGCTGGCGGAGATGGAAAAACTTAGGGAGCATTATGAACTTTTGCCCGTGATGAGCGAAATCGCCTACACAACGGACACCCGGTTCGGTACAGCGGAAAGTTTTCGGAAACGCATCGAGTCTATCTGCGGACGGTCAATCATTCACACGGTGACGGGCGCGGAGCCCATCGGGCCGAAACGTCTGGCGGACGGTGTGGTGGTCATGCCCTGCACCGGGAATACCGCGGCAAAACTTGCGAATGCCGTGACGGATACCGCCGTGACCATGGCGGTCAAATCCGCGCTGCGGGTCTCCATGCCCATCGTACTGGCCCTTGCCACGAACGATGCCCTTGGTGCTTCCTTTAAGAACATCGGAACACTGATGAACACGAAGAATATCTATTTTGTACCGATGGGGCAGGACGACCCCGTGCAAAAGCCGACCTCCCTTGTGGCGCATTTTGATCAGCTTCCGGAAACTTTGGGGTACGCTTTTGCCGGCAGACAGAAGCATCCCGTGCTCTGCTGATTTTTTTATTGAATTCCGCAGGGGGCTGTGCTATACTGATTCTAAATCAGTGAGACACCGCATTCGGAGGCAAAACCATGCTCTACTGCACAAAATGCCAGACTATTTGTGAAGATTCCACCCGAACCTGCCCGGGCTGCAAGCGCAGCCGCGGTCTGCGCCCCATCAAAGGGGAGGATGAAGTCTTCTTCATGAAAGTCCATGAAATAGAGGCAGCGGAGATTGAAGCGTTGTTCGATGAGAAGGCGATCCGCTGCAGGATGGAACCGGTCAAGGGTGGGTTTGCCACCAGTGTGTACGATCCGGAATTTCTGCCCACGGATAAAAATATCTTTGTGGAGTATCAGGATCTGGAACGCGCCAATGCGGTGATGGCCGCAGAGGCAGAAGATCCGGAACCGGAAACGGATGGGGAAGAGGATATGCCGCGCAGAAAGCGCATGGTGATTCAGACGGTCTCCATCATTGCGTTTATGATTCTGGTTATGCTGATGGTTCTGGCCGCAGATTCGGTGGCCAACTGGTTAAAAGATTTATTGATGTCTTAAAATGTTCATGCACGGAGCATGGATTGGAGGAATAAAAATGAAAAAGTTTAAGCCCGATACCACCTGTATCCACGCCGGTTATACGCCCGGCAACGGTGAACCGCGCGTTCTGCCGATCGTACAGAGTACCACATACACCTACGAAAGCTCTCAGGAAATGGGCGATCTGTTCGACCTGAAGGCGGACGGATTTTTCTATACTCGCCTTGGCAATCCGACGTTGGATGCCGTGGAGCAGAAGCTGGCTGCGCTGGAAGGCGGCGTGGGCGCCATGCTGACCGCTTCCGGTCAGTCCGCATCTCTGATCTCCATTTTCAACATCTGCCGTGCCGGCGGCCATGTGGTTTGCTCCAGTGCCATTTACGGCGGCACCTTCAATCTCTTCTATAAGACCATGAAGGAAATGGGCGTCGATTTCACCTTCGTTTCTCCTACCTGCACTGAGGACGAGCTGCGTGCAGCTTTCCGGGAGAACACCCGCTGCGTTTTTGCGGAGACCCTCACGAATCCCTCCCTTGTGGTTGTGGATCTCGAAATGTATGCCAACGTTGCCCACGAGCACGGTGTGCCGCTCATCGTAGACAACACATTCCCCACACCCATCAACTGCCGTCCGTTTGAGTTCGGTGCCGATATCGTCATTCACTCCACCACCAAGTATCTGGACGGCCATGCCGTGCAGGTCGGCGGCGTGATCATCGACAGCGGCAACTTCAACTGGGACAACGGCAAGTTCCCGGAGCTTACCGAGCCCGACGAATCCTACCATGGCGTTATCTACACCCAGCAGTTCGGCAAGGCCGCCTATATCGCAAAGGCCCGCTGCCATCTGATGCGTGACCTCGGTGCACAGGCAGCCCCGATGAACGCGTTCCTGTTGAATCTCGGCATGGAAACGCTGGCACTGCGTATGGAGCGCCACTGCGAGAATGCACTGGCCGTTGCCAAGTTCCTCGAGCAGGATGACCGCATTGCCTGGGTCAACTATCCGGGCCTTGAGAGCAGCCCGTACTATGCACTGGCACAGAAGTATATGCCGAACGGCACCTGCGGCGTCGTTTCCTTTGGCATCAAGGGCGGCAGAGAAGCAGCCACCAAGTTTATGGACAGCCTCGAGATGGCTTCCGTCGTGACCCATGTGGCCGACCTGCGCACCTGCGTGCTGCACCCGGCCAGCACCACACACCGTCAGCTTTCCGATCAGCAGCTGGAAGAGGCCGGCGTAAAGCCCGATCTCATTCGTTTCTCCGTCGGTATCGAGAACATCGAGGATATTCTTGACGATGTCAAGCAGGCGCTGGAAAAGGCCATGCAGTAAAAACCGATATACAGTCCGCCGAAGTTGGTTCACGCCGCTTCGGCGGTTCTTTTTTGTGGAAATGACAAGTAAAACTGTATAATTTCTATGTAGAATTCCAAGCTGGTTTTATTGCTTTCTACAAAACAGCGTGCTATAATGTAGGTGAAATCAGGCGGTTTTTTTGAGACCGTCAAAATATAGGGAGGAAAAGCTATGAACCATAAGAAAGTTAAAGTCGGCGTGATCGGCTGCGGCACCATCTGCCGTTCCACGTATATGCCGAACATGGTCAACAAATTCAACATTCTGGATGTTGTCGGCTGTGCTGACCTGATTCCCGAGCGCGCTCAGGCAATGGCTGAGCAGTACGGCATCAAGGTCATGACCAACGAAGAGATCTACAACGATCCCGAAATTGAGGTTGTCTGCAACCTGACCTATCCGGAGTCCCACTTTGAGGTCTCCTCCGAGGCCATGAAGCACGGCAAGCACGTGTACTGCGAGAAGATGATGGCGGTCGATTTCTCCGAAGCCACAGAGCTCATGCGTCTGGCCAAGGAAAACAATGTCATGTTCATCACCGCGCCCGATACTTTCCTCGGCGCATGGGAGCAGTCCGCACGTTTCTACATCGATTCCGGCATCATCGGCACACCGGTCTCCGTACACGCACAGCACACCTGTTCCTATCGTCCGGCAAACCCGATCTTCGACCTGTCTCCGGACAGCTTCTTCTTCCCGCTGCATCCGGGCGGAGGTCTGCCGTTTGATTGGGGCGGATACTATCTGCACACCATGCTGAACATTCTCGGCCGCATCACAAAGGTCGCAGGCTTCGGCGGCAACTACGAGCCGAACATGAAGTACACCCATCCGGCACACCCGAAGTACGGTGAGAACTTCTTTGTCGATACCCCGACCTCCATTTTCGCAGCGCTCGAGTTTGAAAGCGGCGTACACGGCACCTTCCATCTGACCTCCGAGTCCTACAATTCCGAGTTTTTTGAGATCACCGGTACCAAGGGCACGCTGCTGCTCGGTAACCCGAACAACTTCGATGGCTCGATGGTCCTCAAGCGCCCGAACATGAAGGAAAAGCCCAGAGGCATGGGTGTTCCGGGCGGCCAGAACGGCGCTCAGGTCGCAAGAAGCCAGCTCGGCGAGTTTGCAATGCCGGAAGAGATGGTTCTGCCGATGCTCCACGGCTTCAATGACGGTTCCTGCCGCGGCGTAGGTCTGGCCGATATGGCATACGCACTGCGTAACGGCCGCAAGCCGCGTGCAGACGCACAGATCGGCTACCACGCTATGGAAGTGATCCACGGCGCTATGGAATCCCAGAAGACCGGCACCACCTATGTTATGACCTCTCCGTTCGAGCGTCCCGCTCCGCTGGCCACCACCATCGCAGCAGGCATCACCGGTCAGGAAGCCGTTCTGGATGATTGATTTCAGATGAATTGATTCCCGAAAAGTAAATCCATAAAGTGCAGGCACAGCGGGAAAACGCTGTGCCTGTTTGTGTGTAAAAAAGGCCGTGTACTTGAAATACACGACCTTTCTGTATTTATGGTATCGATTTGAGAATCCCGGTCAACGCCTGCCGGATACGCTGCGCATCTTCTTCACTGTACGTGAAGTGGGAGGAGGACGGGAGATAGAGCGTCTCGGCCGAAGTCAGGCCGGCAAAAAGGCGATCGGTCCGCACGGACACCATTTCGTCCCTGCGGCAGAGAAACACCTTGGTGGGCGTGCGCAGCATCGGAAGTCGTTTCCGTGTGCTGCGTATTTTTTTGAACAGCTCCAGATAGCGCGGGATCCAACGCAAATATTTCCATATACGCCGGTCCGCAGGCATACTGTATGCACGCCGTGCGGCGGCAATGTCCGGGTCATCAAGGCGTCCAAAGCCCAAACCGACCTGCATGGCCTGCCGGATAAGCCGCGGTTTCAGTGCGATTTTCAGCGGAGGAGAGAGAAGCAGCAGGGCTTTGATCCGGTCGGGATGTGCCAAGCCGGCATCGATCGCAAACAGCGTACCCATCGAATGCGCGATGATCACAACATTTTCGTAAGCAGCACAAAGATCGTTCACGACGGATCGAACCTGCGTCTCCCATTTTCGCATCGAGCTTCGGCCAAAATCCTCCACTTGTCCGCCGTGTCCGTCGAGGAGCAGGTTGATCATCGTCCAGTCCGGTGGAATCGCGGGGAGAATGGCATCAAATTGATGCGGCGTACCGAGGATGCCATGCACCAGCAGCACAGCATTTCTGCTGCCGGGTATAATCCGAATCTGTGTGCTGTGGTCCATAGTCATCCTCCTTTTCCGTAAGTTAAGGGTTTTCGGGATCTGTTTGGTCGGGGTCCTCTGCCGGTGCCGGGGGTGCGGCCAGCGGTAAGGTGATCTCCACGGTGAACAGATCTCCCTGTACCTGTATGCGCAGCGTGCCGCCGCAGGCTTCTGTGAAGCTTTTCGCAATGGAAAGCCCCAAGCCGCTGCCGGAGGTAGAACGGCTGTCGTCGCCGCGGACGAATCGTCCGGTCAGGGTTTCACCGTCGGCGGGCAGCTCGTGCTTGGAAACATTCTGCATCGAGAAAACGGCCTGATCCTGCTGCTTAACAAGTGTAAGATACACACGGGAACCCTCGAGCGCATATTGGGCGGCGTTTTTTACGAGATTTTGAAAAACGCGGTACATTCTCTGACCGTCCACATACACCGGATACTGATCTTCCGGGATCTGCACCCGCCATTCGAGCGGGCTCGATTCCATCAGTTCGTGCATATCGGCCAGTGTCTGCTGCAGCAGGATCTTCAGATTCAGGTATTCCGGGTCCAGCGTGATGTTGCCGGTCGCCGCCTTGGAAACATCGAAGATATCCTGGATCATGTGCCGCAGCCGGTAGGATTTCTGCGCGATGATCGCAATATAGTCCTGCACGTGATCGGGCAGGTTTTCCTCTGCTTTCAGCAGTTCCACATAACCGATGATCGAGGTCAGAGGCGTTTTGATGTCATGGGAGACGTTGGTGATCAATTCCACTTTTGTTTTTTCGGATTTGATGCCATCCTCCACAGCGATGCGGATGCCGTCGCGAATCATATTCAGCTGCATAGCCGAGCTGTACAGGGGGGAGGCGGCGGGCAGTGTATTGACAGCGTTCAGATTGCCGTTATACATCTGTTCCACCTGATCCATCAGGATACCGTAATCCCTGAGGTCATCCCGCAGCGCGGCCGCGTACCAGAGCAGTGTGCCGACCACAGCAAACAGAACCGCCAGATAGAAGATGGGCAACAGCTCGAAAAACGGTGAGCGGTTCCAGGCAAAAAACGTGATGAGCAGCGTGCTGAGACCGAGAACGGAGAGCACGACGAGGACGGCAATGAACTTCCGGTATTCGATCTTCTCAAACGATTTTCCGTCTTTCGGGCCCGCGATAAACCGCAGCACGGAGCGCAGGATGTTGTGCCGCCAAATCAACCGGTTGTGTGAAATGTCCACAAGGATCAGATGGATCATCAGGAAGATCACGCACAGGCCGATGCTGACCCAAATGCCGCTGCGCAGTTCTCCGGCGCCGGAGGCAAAAATCATGAGGGCGCTCAGCACGAGACAGCACAGCACGGCCGCCAGCTTGATCTCGATCCACACATGGCTGAGTGCTTCCGCGAGATTTGTTTCAAACTGCCGGCGGTCCCTGCGGAAAATCATGCCGAGGATCATGAGCAGCAGGAACAGAAGAAATGCGGTGCCCACCAGAGAAAGCTGGAACAGAAGCTGATTCGCATAGCTTTGCGCACTGCCCACGATTTCATTTAAGGCGTAGTAGCTGGTGGCCTGTGCCCGCACGGCAAAAACAATGTCCGGCGGAGCAGCACTGCCCGCCATAGCCTCCAGTGTGTAGGAAAGCGTATTGGTATAAAATGCACCGGGTTCGTCGCTCCGGAAGACGCAGGTCAGTACCGGTTCACCGTTTTCCCACCCGCCGTGGAAGATCTCCACAACGCCGTTTCGGCACCGGAACAGGTAATTGAAATCCGCCGGCAGGGTTTCCGCGTCCCAGTTGAGATCATTTGTCATGGTGATTCCGCCGGGATCCTGACTGTAATCGGTCACGGCGTAGAGATTGTCCTTCGAGACACTTTCCAGATACGGCGTGCCGTAATAAGGGCCGTCAGCCGCATTGCGTAATGTGCGGGCAGAATCGGAGGCCTGTGTGTTGAAATATAACCGCTCAAAGAATTGGGACGCGCTTTCCTTGTACGTGTTCAGTTCACGCAGTTCACCGCGAAGCAGATACCCGCCGGTCTTTACGGCGCGGTTTGCCGTGTTGAAAAAATCCGAGCCGTACCGCATATAAACCGTGCAGCCGAAAACCGTAACGAAGATCACCGTCCAGAAGGTGAACAGATAACAAAACCAGGAAAAGATGCCGCGGCTGAGATTAGTGTTTTTCGATTTCGTAGCCAAGGCCCCACACCACCTTCAAGTATTCCGGTTCACTCGGGTTGATCTCGATCTTCTCGCGGATGCGGCGGATGTGTACCATCACCGTATTTTCCGCGGAATAGGCCGGTTCGTTCCAGATGCGGCTGTAGATCTCCTCTGCGGGGAAGATGCGGCCGGGGTGGCGCATCAAAAGCTCCACGATCTTGGTCTCCGTAGCCGTCAGCTTTACCGGGTCACCGTCGGCATACAGAACGTGTTCGTCCAGATTGAACATGAGCCGCCCGTTTACGATGCAGTTGTCGCTGCGGGCGTTGATGTCGCCGAGCGTCGTGTAGCGGCGCAGCTGGGATTTTACGCGGGCTACGAGTTCCATGGGATTGAAGGGTTTTGCCATGTAATCGTCCGCACCCATCGAAAGCCCGAGGATCTTATCGCTGTCCTCGCCTTTTGCGGAAAGAATGATGATGGGCAGATTTTTCTTTTCCCGAATTTTCATCACAGCGGAAAGGCCGTCCAGTTTCGGCATCATGACGTCAATAATGATCAGATGGATCTCTTTCGTGACCGCGCAATCCAGTGCCTCCAGACCGTCATAGGCCTTCAGAACCGTGTATCCTTCACGCTCCAGCGTGATCGAAATGGCGCGAACGATCTCCCTGTCGTCGTCCACGACCAGTATGGTTTTCTTTTCGTTATCCGGCATGGCGAAACCTCCTTTTGAATCTATCCTTATCATACAAAATTGTTCTTACAATGCGGGAACAAAAAACTTAAGATTTACTTAATTTTTGCTGTATGGAAACCCATCCCGCGTACTCTATTGTACAGGATTCATGCCGGTTCCGCAATCATATCGGGCGGTTTTTTTTCATATCCATAACAGGAGAAAACCGGAAAGGGGTAAGAAGATGACGGGGAAATGGTTAAAGCGGCGATTTTTTATACTGGCCTTGTGTGCGGTGGTTTTATTGGGTACGGGTGCGGCTGCACTGTGGGTGGGCGATGCACCGGAGGCCGTATCGGTCTCCGGGATTACGGACTGGGGGCTGAGCTTTCAGCAGGAAGGCGCAGCGCCGCTTGCAAACGCCACGGAGGATTACCTGCGGCAGTTTCGGGCGCTGTATGTCGGCGATACCGGGGAGAAAACGCTCTATATCACTTTTGATGCCGGCTTTGAAAACGGCAATACAGGGCCGATTCTGGATGCGCTGAAAAAGCACGGCGTAAAAGCCACATTCTTTCTGGTGGGCAATTACCTGGAGACCCAGCCGGAGCTTGTCAAGCGCATGGCAGAGGAAGGGCATACGGTGGGCAATCACACGTATTCTCACCCGGATATGTCCAAAATCGGAGACAGGGACAGTTTTTCAGCCGAGCTTCAGAAAAACGAAGAACTGTACCGTACTGTCACCGGACAGGAAATGCCGAAGCTGTACCGCCCGCCGCAGGGCAAATTCTGCGAGAGCAATCTGCAGATGGCGGCAGACCTCGGTTACACAACGGTTTTCTGGAGCCTCGCTTATGTGGATTGGTACACGGAAGACCAGCCCACCAAGGAACAGGCGTTTTCCAAGTTGATTCCCCGCATCCACAACGGCGCCGTCGTGCTCCTGCACAGCACTTCTTCCACAAACGCGCAGATCCTCGATGCGCTGCTCACCGAATGGGAAAATCTTGGCTACACGTTTGGGGACCTCGAGGCGTACTGCGCGGGTCTGGCCGTGCCGGAAACAGAAAAGAAAACATAAAAGGTCAGGAAATCGCAGCTTATAATTCTTTATAAGAAAAATAAAGTGGAGAATTTTTAGTATACTTACTTAAATATGCAAAGAACATGACGTTGAAAGGACAGAAAATATATGGTAGAAGCATTGGTACAATTTTTCAGCGAGATCATCCCGGCGGAACTCACGGTTTTTGTGATCTCCCTGATGCCGATTCTGGAACTGCGCGGCGGTCTCGTCGCAGCGAAACTGCTCGGCGTAGATCTGATCCCGGCTATGATCATCGGCTTTATCGGCACGATTTTGCCCACACCGTTCATCCTCCTGTTCATCCGCAAGATCTTCGACTGGATGCGCAACACAAAGCTTGTGAAGCTGGTGGATAAACTGGAGACCAAGGGCAGAAGCAAATTTGCACAGATCGAGAAGTACAAGACCTTTGGACTGCTGCTGTTTGTAGGTGTCCCGCTGCCGGGCACCGGTGCCTGGACCGGCTCTCTTGCAGCGGCGCTGATGAAGATGCCGTTCAAGAACGCGATGATCTCCGTCATCGGCGGTACGCTTCTGGCAGACCTGCTCATGGCCATTTTCTCTTATGGCCTGTTGGGTATGTTTTTCTGATCCCAAAGGGGGAAAAGAATGAAACGTGTAAACATTGTGATCCTTGGCGGCGGTGCAGCGGGCCTTATGGCGGCCTGTACCGCTGCACAGAATAAAAATGCGGGGCCGATCGTGGTTGTGGAAGGTAATCCGAAGCTTGGGCGCAAGCTGCTGGCCACCGGCAACGGCCGCTGCAATCTAACGAATATGCACGTGTCTCCGGCGCATTATCACGGCGATGTGCGCGCAGCGGAGCCGCTTCTCGCTCAGTATACACCGGAGAAGATCCGTGCGGTTTTCCGCACATTGGGGCTGATCACCCGCGAAGACAGCGAGGGGCGCGTGTATCCGCACAATCTGCAGGCGGCGGCGGTGCTCTCTATCCTGCGCGATTATGCTGCGGAGCATGGTGTGCTGTTTCTTCTGGAACGGACGGCGGTTTCGGTGCAGAAGATGAAAAAAGGCTTTCGCATCACCCTTTCCGATGGGGAAGAGATCGAAGCCGCGAAATGCATTCTGGCCTGCGGCGGCGCCGCATCGCCGAAGCATTCCTGCAGCGACGGCTACACCTTGGCCAAAACGCTGGGTCATACAGTTACGCTGCTTTACCCGGTGCTGACGCAGCTCGTCTGCAAAGAAAAGCTGAAATCGGTCTCCGGCGCGCGGTGTGCGGCAGAGGCCACGCTTCTATCGGATGGCCAACCGGTCTGCAGTGAAAGCGGCGAAGTGCAGTTTACGGACAACAGCCTTTCGGGCATCTGCATTTTCGGACTTTCCATCCCGGCGGGGGAGTTTTTCTCCACCGGCAAAATTCAGGGCAAGCCGTACAAAACCTTGTCCGTCCGTCTGGACTGCCTGCCGGACCTTTCCTTCCGTGAACTCGCGGATTATCTTCTGGAGATCCGCGCAAACTTTCCGGATCGCCCGGCGGGGGATCTTTTGACCGGCCTGATGCACATGAAAGTCGGTTTTCTGCTGATTCAGCGCGCGGGCATCGACCCAAATCTGCTGCTCAGGCGCATCCCGCAGGGGCAGATCCAGAAGCTGGCCGCCCTCATTAAGGGATGGACGCTGGAAATCACCGGCACGAAGGGCTGGAACGATGCCCAAGTCACAGCCGGCGGCATTCCGCTTTCCGAGGTCAATGTTGAAACAATGGAATCGAAAAAAGTCCCCGGCCTGTATCTGACCGGCGAGATGCTGAATATCCACGGCGATTGCGGCGGCTACAACCTCCACTTCGCCTGGAGCACGGGCTGTGCCGCGGGTGCGGATGCAGCCCGGAGATCTTAAAAGAAGAAGGTGAGCGCCGTGATCCGAATCGCGGATCTCTCCATGCCGCTGGCGTATTCCGGCGCAGAATTGCGCCGTGCGGCAGCCAAAAAACTGCGGCTGGATGAAAATAAACTCAAATCGGTATCCCTTGTGAAGAAATCCGTGGATGCCAGAAAAAAGAATGACGTTAAATTTATTGTGACAGTGGATGTGCAGATCAACGGCCATGAGGAGCGCGTCCTCTCGCGCCTGCGGGACAGTAAGATCCGCACCGCGCCGGACCGTACCTACACCATGCCGAAGTACGGAACGCTCCGGCAGCGCCCGGTGGTCATCGGTTTTGGCCCGGCTGGTATGTTTGCCGGTCTGCTTCTGGCAAGAGCCGGCCTCTGCCCGATCATCGCGGAGCGCGGAGATGCCGTGGAAGAACGCCAAAAAGCGGTACAGAATTTCTGGAAAAACCGTGTGCTCAACACCGAGAGCAACGTGCAGTTCGGCGAGGGCGGTGCCGGTACGTTTTCGGACGGTAAGCTGAACACCGGTACCAAGGACGAGCGCATCTTCTTTGTGCTGCAGACTTTGGTGGAACACGGTGCGCCGGAGGAGATCTTATTTGACGCCAAGCCCCATGTGGGCACGGACAAGCTGCCGCAGACCGTGCGTGCCATCCGTGAAGAGATCAAAAGCCTTGGCGGCGAGGTGCGCTTCAACACAAAAATGACCGACCTTCTCGTCAAAGACGGCGCCGTCACCGGCGTTCGTCTGGAGCGCAACGGCCATGCGGAAACAGTTGAAACCGAACACGTGATCCTGGCGGTCGGCCACAGTGCACGCGATACATTCCGGATGCTGTATGAGAAAAACTGCATTCCCATGGAACCGAAACCGTTTTCCGTGGGTGCCCGTATCGAACACCGCGCGGAAACGATCAACCGTGCGCAGTACGGTGCATTTGCCGGTGACCCGCATCTGGGTGCAGCCGATTACAAGCTGAACGTCCATCTTGAAAACGGCCGCGGTGTGTACACGTTCTGTATGTGTCCGGGCGGCTATGTGGTGGGTGCAGCGTCGGAGGAGAACAGCGTCGTCACGAACGGCATGAGCGAGTTTGCCCGCGACGGTGAAAACAGCAATGCTGCGCTGCTTGTCGGTATCACCCCGGAGGATTTCGGGGATGCCCATCCGCTGGCCGGTATTGCGTTCCAGAGAAAAATCGAACAGGCGGCCTTTTTGGCGGCCGATCAAACCTACAGTGCGCCGTGTCAGCGTGTAGAGGATTTTCTGCAGAACCGCCCGACGACGGCATTCGGCGATGTAACCCCCACGTTCCAGCCCGGCGTTGTCCCGGGAGATATCCGTACTGCGCTGCCGGATTTTATCACGGAGTCCATGGCAGCGGGGATTCAGAAGATGGGTCGCTATCTGCAGGGATTCGATGGTCCGGATGCCCTGCTCACGGCGCCGGAGACCCGCTCGTCCTCGCCGGTCAGAATTCTGCGCGGCGAGACAAGGGAGTGCCCCACCGTGCGCGGTCTGTTCCCGTGCGGAGAAGGCGCAGGATATGCCGGCGGCATTACGAGCGCGGCGGTGGATGGCCTGCGCTGCGCGGAGGAGGTCCTGCGGCAGAGCGCAGAGCAATGAATATGGCGAAGAGCGTATAACGGCCGGACCCTTGTGCCGTGTTTTGCGCAGACGGATGGCTCTGCAAAATATGGATATTGAAAAATGTTGTATGCTGTGCTATACTGATTGCGTTGATGTGGATGAAATTAACGGGGATAACTTATGTATAAGAAGTTTTTTAAACGTTTTTTTTCCATCGTTCTTTGCGTATTGGGTCTGCTTCTGACGTGGTGGGTCTACCTGATCCTCTTTTTGGCGATCAAGATCGATGATCCGGGCTCGGCCCTGTTTAAGCAAAAACGAATCGGAAAAGACAAAAAGTATTTTTATATTCTGAAATTCCGCTCGATGAGAATGGATACACCGCATGACATACCGACGCATCTTCTGGAAGATCCGGACCGGTATATCACGCGGATCGGCCGTTTCCTGCGCAAGTATTCTTTGGACGAACTGCCGCAGGTGTTCAATGTGCTGAAGGGGGACATGGCTTTTGTCGGCCCGCGTCCCGCGCTTTGGAATCAGTACGACCTCATCGAAGAACGGGACAAGCACCATGCGCACGGTGCACTGCCGGGCATCACCGGCTGGGCGCAGATCCATGGCCGCGACGAGCTGACGATCGAGAAGAAAGCCGAGCTGGATGGCTGGTATGTGCAGCATCAGAGCTTTTGGCTGGACGTAAAATGCCTGTTTGGTACGGTCCTGCCCGTGCTGCTGGCCAAAGGTGTCGTGGAGGGCAGCGTCGAGTCCAGCGACAAAGAAGAATAATAACTCGTACTAAAAAAATCAACCCGGAACCGTAACTGTGCAGACAGGAAACGGTTCCGGGTTTGTTTCATTTTTTGGATCAATCTCCGTTCAGAATGGGGAAAATGCGGGCAAAGGAGGCGTCGGCCAGATCATCATTGGAGTTGTAGTACAGCAGCAGGCTGTCTTCCTGACCTTCCACGTAGAGATCTTTCGGGATCTCAAAATTGATGCGCTTTACATACTCGTCCCAATGGGCGATCTTCCATGTGTCGCGGTCGGAATTGCGCTTCATCATGCGCGCTTTGCAGACTTCCACATCGGTGACGATCCAGATGGCGCAGAGCTTTGCATCGTATTCCGCGAGTTTGGCGCGCAGGTTCTTAATGTACTCCGGATCGCGGATCTCACGGGAGAACGGCGCATTGATCAGCACGGTGTCCGCATAACGCAGGGCATCGAAACCGAGCGCCAGAATGGCATCGTACTCATAGTTGCGGATATGCTCTTCAAAAAAATCGGAACTTCTGTTGACCGGTTCACCGGCCACTTTGAAGATCTGGTGGGAAAGCGGAATCAGCGTATCCTTGTCCAGATAAACGACATGGTCCAGTGTTCTGGCCAGTTTCTTGGAGAGACGGGTTTTGCCGCAGGCAGGGGGAGAAGCTACAAAAATCATTTTTTTCATGAGGATACCGACCTTTCAGTAAGAATCATGTAAAGCAAAATCTGTAAAATCTGAATCTATTATAGCATATCTCAATGGAAAAGGCACGTGCTTTGTTTCAAACACGTGCCAAAAATTACTGCGTCAATTTGTGCACAAGGTCCCCCAGGAGACGGTCGCGGTGGATGTTATACACATACCGCATGAAATGCCGTGTATTGGAGGGGGTCCAGGTGTTGTCGTACTGCGGAATGGGGCTGTGCATCAGGGTGTCTTCCATGAAATCGCCGTCCAGAAGCCATGCAACAGCCGTCACGTCCCAGATCACGCGGGTCCATGTTTCGGCGGATGCCGTGCGCAGACCTTCCTCGATGGCGTACTTCGCCAGATGATCGCACAGCGCGTTCCTGCCGACAAAATAGTCACGGAATTCCGGACCGCTGATTGTAAACGCGGACACCACACCCTGGCAGGGCAGCTGCACAAGCGCAGCACCGCAGCCGAAAATAATGCGTGCCGACGCAACGTCCTGGAACAGGTTGAATTCGCCGTTATGCGGCCAGTGCAGCGCGTGTCCGCCCAGCCAGACGATCACGATGCGCTCACGGATGTCCGGATTCATCAAGATGGCGGAAGCCACATTTGTGATGGCGCCGATGGCAACCACGTACAGCGGGTTTTCCGAGGTGTACTGCATGGCGCGGGCAGCAAGATCCCGTGCGGCGGGGGAATCCACGGGCGTGTCTTCGTCGGGCAGGTAAGTTTCAGAACCCTTGAATACATTGGGCTTCAGATCTTCCCGGCCGAGAAGATCCAGAAGGGTGAGGATCTCCGCGTAGCTTTTCTCCATGCCGTCCACCGGGGACACGGATTTATCGTTAAAAAACGGCGCAGCATAGATCGCCTTCACGTTCAGCTTGTCGTCGTTTTTGATCATATAGGACAACGCAAACTGATCGTCAATTTCGTTGTAGGTGTCTGTATCGAGAACCACATCGATCCGGCCTGCGGGCTTCTGCAGACGGCGGATCAGCGTGAGGTCATCCGGAATATTCTGTTCCCAAACTTTCTTTGCCATGAAAACAACCCCTTATCAGAAAATCTGTTAAGTTAAGTATAGCGAAAAAAAGCAGGAAGAGAAAGTATAATTCGCAAATTTTCTGTTCATATTCTATACGAAAAAATACGGAAATATTTGGAAGAAACATAGAAAGGAACATGAAAAATGCGAAAAAAATATTGGATGGATCGATGGATCAAAGCTGCGGCCTGTGGGTTTATTCTGGCAGCCCTGCTCAGCTTTACAGGATTTTCCGGCCGGTGCGATGCACTGGAGCGCAGTGTGCTCCGGCTGCACATTCTGGCGGATTCGGATGCACCCGAGGCGCAGGCTGTGAAACTTGAGGTGCGCGATGCCGTACTGCAGGAGGCGAATACCTGGCTCGACCGTGAAGCTGATTTTGATACGGCCCTTGCGGCGGTGTGTACGCATCTCGATCGTCTGGAAACCGTGGCAAACCGGGTTTTGGAGGCCGAAGGCGCAGCGTACAGAGCCAAGGCGGAGGTCTGCGACGTCTATTTTCCCACCCGCGTATACGAAACACACAAGCTGCCCGCGGGGAAATACCGCACCTTGCGTATATCCCTTGGAAAGGCGGAGGGGAAGAACTGGTGGTGCGTAGTGTTCCCGTCGTTGTGCGTGTCCGGTGCGGCGGATTTCACCGACCTGCCCGAAGACGCGAGAGAAGCAGTCGCGCAAGCCGACCGGATGCAGGTGCGCTTCATGGCGGTGGAAATTTTCAACAGTCTGCGCGAATTCTTTGACGCATAAGGCGAACTGTGCTAAAATAAGAGCATGACGTCTTGTCACGGAACCCTCGAGCCAAAGATTTCGGAGGGAAAGATCGTGTGAAAGAAAACCGTCAGGTTTGTCTGCCCGGTCGGTGGGGTATGCACCGACCGGAGAAAAGACATTTTCTGCAGTATCATGGAAAGGATGGGAGAATATGCTCGAATTTGTACTGGGCCGGGCCGGAACCGGAAAAACTACTGAGCTGCGGGAAATCCTGGCAGAAACAGCATCTGCACAGGCCATTCTTCTTGTGCCTGAACAATATACCTTTGAAAGTGAAAGAGCTTTACTGGATCAATACGGGATCGAAACCGCCAACCGCGTGAAGGTGTTGAGCTTTACAAGATTGGCCGACGCTGCGTTTCTGTGTCACGGCGGCGGTGCGGGCAAGCGTCTGTCCGAGGGCGGACGCCGGATTCTGATGACGCTCGCGATCGAGGCCTGTATCGATCATCTGACTTTGTTTGAGAAAAGCGCATCAGCCGGGCGCATGACGGAAGCCATCCTGACGGCCGTGGGCGAGATGAAGCTGTGCGGTATTTCACCCGACGACCTCAGAACCACAGCCGGGCGCGTGGAAGAATCCGGTCTGTCCAAAAAGCTGCAGGAGCTGGCCTTGATTTTTGACGCGTTTGAAGCCCTCGTCGCGCAGAGTTATCTTGATCCGCTCGATGACCTGACCCGTCTCGATCAGGTACTCACGCAGCATCCGGAGTTCTTCCGCGGTGCGGTCATCGCCGTCGATGCCTTTGATGGCTTCACCATGCAGGAATACCGCATTTTGACCCATATGCTGCGCCATGCAGACCGGGTGATCGTCTCCTTGTGCTGCGATGATCTCGACTCCCGTAAGCGCGATCTGTTTTCCACGGTACGGCATACGGCGTCCACGCTGATTCGACTTGCGCGGGAAAACGGTATACACGT
>JAFQWC010000050.1 GCA_017407665.1 Clostridia bacterium
AGATACGTCAAAACCGCCGCTCCGAAAACCGGAACGGCGGTCCTTTTTTACAGATCTCTGTATTTGCGGATGCGGCGCATCTGGCGGCGCTTGCGGTTCATGGAGATCATCAGTGCGATGTACGCCACGGTCAAGAGCGCGATCACAATGGCCGTCACAATAAACCAGCCGGAGGTCAGGATCTCCTTGCCCTGCTCCACGGTTTGGATCAGCTCGCTGCGCTCCACGCTTTCGGATGCGATCAGCGGAATCACGGCGATCTCTTCCCCGCGGAAAATGTACGTTGCCGTACCGATCTCCGCGCCCTTTTTCACAGGTGCCTTCACACTTTCGGGAAGGTCCAGCTTGATCTGAATGTCATCGGGTCCCAGAACTCGCGGCATCATCGCGGTTACGTGCCCCTTGGCCAGCACCTGCAGGGTATCCTGTTCCCATGCATACTGCAGGCCAACCTCACCGATCAGGTCACCATCTTCCACGATGGTCTTGTTTTCGATGTTCAGAAAAGCCCAGCGCAGCAGGGTGGCAGCGTCAAACATTTCGCCGTGATAATGGGTGCGTTCACCGGTTTCAGTTATGTACGGGCTGCCCATGCAGACCACCAGATAGCTGTATCCCTCATAATGGCCGGATGCCGAAATGCAGTAGCCGGATTCATTCAGAGAACCGGTTTTGATGCCGGTTGCGTACGTATAATACTCGTCGTACCAGCTCAGCAGCATACGGTTGGAGGTCTGCACCAGGCGCTCCTCCTCCGTCAGGTTGGTGGGCGGCTGGTTGTAATACTGCTGGGAGGTCACTTCCGCAAAATACGGCAGGGACAGCGCATATTTGGACATGACCGCGATCTCACGGGCCGTGGAATAGTGGTTGACATGATGCAGACCGTGCGGGTTCATAAAATGCGTGTTGGTGCAGCCGAGCTCCGCCGCTTTGCGGTTCATCATTTCCACAAAGCTCATGATGCCGTCGCCGTTTTCGTCGTACGGCTGGTCCTCCGCCTCTGCCTTGATTTTGAGGCCGTCCACAAATTTGGCCAGTGTCAGCGCGGCATCGTTGCCGGAAGGCACCATCATCAGGTTCAGAAGTTCGAAAATGGAAAACTCCTCGCCCACCTTGATCTCCGCCAAGGAAGAATTTGTGCCCTGCAGCTCGGTCTGAACTTCCTCTGGCACGGTAAAGCGGGTATTGTGCAGGTCATCCACCAATTCCGCGATCACAATGTAGCTCATGATCTTCGTCAGCGAAGCCATAGGGCGCTGCTCATCGGGATTCAACGTGTAGACCACTGTATCGGTATCGAGGCTTACCATAAAAATGGATTTGCTGTTCGGGTTTGTCAGTTTGTCACAGTAAAAGCCCTCATTTTCCTCCGCGGCATGGATCTGTTCCGGTTCCGGTGTGGCTTCCGGCGTTGCCTCGCCTACGGTGATGCCGGAATAGGCATCCGAAGAGGTTTCCGGCTCTGTCGCGAACACGGACAACCCGGAAAGCAGGATCAAAATCGAAAGGAAAAAGGCTGTAAAACGATAATTTCTCACTTTTTATTCTCCACCAAACATGCTATAATTTTAAAAGCAGGCGGTTTATAAAACCACCGCCGACGAAACACACAAGCTTATACAGATTGATTATACCACGAAAAACAACCGCTGAAAAGAGTGAAACTGCACAGCATTGTGAAAATTATAGAGAATTCCTGCAAAATTCGTACAGGAAAGGAGCTTAGCATGAAATTTCTTCATTTGGCCGATCTGCATTTCGGCAGACTGCTCTACGGCCGCAGTTTAATTGAAGACCAGAAGCATTTTGTGGAAAATATCCTGCTGCCGGCCATCGACCGCGAACAGCCCGACGCCATTTTGATCGCCGGCGATGTCTACGACCGGCAGATCGCTTCCACGGAGGCCATCGCTCTGTTTGATGCGCTGATCACCGCCATCAGTGCCCGCAGCATCCCCGCCGTGATCATCTCCGGCAACCACGACGGTCCGGAGCGCATGGCCATCGGCACCGGTCTGCTGGCACGCCTCGGCATCCATATCGTCACCACGCTCACCGCTGCATTTACGCCGATCGAGATCGGTGATGTGCAGATTTTCGCTCTCCCCTATTTCGATCCCGCACAGATGCGTGCGGTTTTGGGAGACGATACCCTCCGCGGTGCCGGTCCCTGCATGCGGGCCGCTGTGGAGCGCATGACCGCGCAGTTTGCACCCGATAAAAAGCATATTCTGATGGCACACTGCTTTGCAGCCGGAAGCATGACCTCCGATTCCGAAAGCCAGATTTTCGTCGGCGGTTCGGGTGACGTACCCACCGATTGTTTCGCGCCCTTTGATTATGTGGCTTTGGGGCATCTGCACGCTTCGCAGCGCGCGGGCGAAAACGCACGCTACGCCGGCTCACCGCTCAAATACTCCGTGGACGAATCCCACCAGAAAAAGAGTCTGACGTTTGTCACGGTTGATGACGCGGGCTTTCAGGTGGATCTGTACCCCTTAACGCCTTTGCGCGACGTACGAAAAGTCAGCGGCACGATGGAAGAACTTCTTGCAGCGGGACAGGCACAGTCCACCGCGGACTATGTGGAGATCGAACTGACCGACGAAGCCCCGCTTTTCCGGCCGGCCGATCGTCTGCGCCCGTATTACCCGAACCTGCTCAGTGTACGCAACCTTTGGTTCGCCCGGCAGAATACGGATCCGACCATGCAGACCTACCGTGAACAGGATCAGACGGCGATTTTCTCCGGCTTCCTGCGGGATGTATGCGGCACGGAGGTGCAGCCGGAAGATTTGGCGCTGTTCTCTTCACTTTTACAGGAAATGGAGGATGCGCAATGAAACCCATTCGTTTAGAGCTGGAGGCTTTCGGGCCGTATCTGGACCCAGTAACGATCGAATTTGATAAACTGAATGAGGCCGGCCTGTTCCTCATTTCCGGCTCTACAGGCGGCGGCAAGACTACACTGCTCGATGCCATGTGCATCGCGCTTTACAACACCTCCACCGGCGGGCGGCGCAGCTTTTCCGATATGCGCAGCCTTTCTGCGGAACGGGAGCAGCGCACCGAGGTGACCTTCACTTTCTCTCTAGGCGAACAGCAATACCGCTTTCACCGCGCCCTGTATATGCGCAAAAAGCGTGGCTCCGAAGTTTATGATCTGCACGAGCAGCACGAGTGCTATTGTCTGGAAAACGAGACTTGGACACTGAAAGCCTCCGGTGCGGCTCGCAATGTGACCGAATATGCCCAGAATCTGCTCTCGCTCAAGGCCGATCAGTTTTCGCAGGTGATCGTGCTGCCGCAGGGTGAATTTCTGCGGCTGCTCCGCGCAAACTCCAAGGACAAGGGTGAGATTCTGAAGACCCTTTTCGCCTGTGAATCGTGGAAAACATTGGTCGCAAAGCTTGGCGACCGCCAGAAAGCCGTTTCAGAAAAACGCAAAACACTGGATACCACACTGAAATCCCTGCTGAAAAAGCATGATGCCGATACACCCGAAACGCTGGACGAGCAGATTGCGGCTTTCGGGCAGAGCATTCTGGAAATTGAAACAAAACTGACCGCAGAAAACGAAGGGTTCCGGACCGCGCAGACGCTTTTGGAGCAGACACGCCGATATGAACAGCTGTGCAAGGATCTGCAGCTTGCGGAAAAAGAGCACACGCTCGCGCAGCAGAAGCATACAGCCGCCGAACAGGCCGTACAGCAGAACGCGGTGCTCACGCAGGTGATCGGGCAGCTGGATCAGGATTTACTGAACGCCGAACGGCGCGGGGAATCCCTGAAGCAGGAACGCACGCGCAGTTTGGAAAAGCAAAACACTGCGGAAGAACTCCTGAAAGCCCAAAAAAGGCTGGCACAGCTGCAGAAGGAGCAAACCACTGCAGATGCCGTACACCGCGAAACCGCAGAACGCATCCTGCGCGGGGAGGCTTTTCTGGAGGAAATCAACCGCGCAGCCGAAGCCCTGCCCGGTTTGATCCAGCAAAAAAATGATCTCGAGCTGCAGCGAAGAGCTGCCATAGAATGCGAGGAATTCCGGCGTGAAACCGATGCCGCCAAAAAAGAACTGGAAATTTCCGAGCAGAAAGCACTGCAGGAAAAGCTGGCCGTCTCGGCACAGGACAAGCTGATTGCCGCAGCGGAAGCCGCACAGAAAGCGGACCACGCCGCCGCGCTGGCTGCCAGTCTGGAGGACGGTGTCCCCTGCCCTGTCTGCGGTGCGGTCCATCATCCGTCGCCCGCACTGCGCGGTGAGGCGGTCATTTCCGAGGCCGAACTGCAGGCCATGCGCCGTCATTTGGAAGACCTTCGACGCACATGGACGGCGGCAGAGAACGCCGTCTCCGCCGCACGCACAAAACTGGAGCTTTCCGCATCGCGTCTGCGCAAGGCAGAATCTGCCTGCGGACCGGACAGAAAGACTGTGGATGAGCTTCAAAACATTTTGAAGCCACTGATCCTGCAAATCGACAAACTGCAGAAAACTGCATCCAAAGCGGCGGAGGCTCGACAGAAGCTGCAGGTTCTGCGCAGCCAAAACGAAAAGGCGGAGGCCACCCGCAGCGAATGCACCGCGCAGCGCGCTGCCGTCACGGCAGAACTCGAACAGTTGGAGATCCGCCTGCGGTCCTTTGATTCCATCCGGGACATCGCGGAGATCGATCGGGAAGTCAAAGCCCTCACGGCGCAGACTCAAACATGGAATACACAGCGTGCCACGCTGCAGACCCGGCAGCGCACCGCCGCCGAAGCTTTGGCGGCCGCCAAGGAGCTCTGCTCCGCCGCGGAAGGCCGGCTCAACGCAGCAAAAGAAGCCCACGCTGCCTTCGGGCCCGCACCCAGCGAAACGGCTGCGGCGGTATCCGAGCGAATCGCGCAGATCCAGTCCCGCATCCACGCGATGTCCGTCACATTGGGCAGCACACGGGAGGCACTGGCTTCCGCGAAGAAGAGTGCGGCGGAGATCCACGTACTTTCCAAAGAGGCGGAGCAGTTGGATCTCGACTACAGCCGCATCACGCGCCTGCACGGGTTCCTCTCCGGCCAGAAAAATACGCTGCGTATGCCGATCCTGCAGTATGTGCTCAGCATGATGCTGGAAGAGACCATTTTCAGCGCCAACCGCTATCTCACGATTTTCAGCCGCGGACGCTATGCACTGCGCCGTATGCAGGCCCCCAAAAGCGGAGCGGGATATTCCGGCCTCGATATTGAGGTACTGGACGGCATGAGCGGTACCTGCCGCTCCATCGAGACGCTTTCCGGCGGCGAGCAGTTCCTCGCCTCCCTGTCGCTGGCTTTCGGTCTTTCCGAGGTGGTACAGGCCAACTCCGGCGTCGTGCGCATGGATTCTATTTTCATCGACGAAGGCTTCGGCTCCCTGGACGGCGACACACTGGATACCGCCATGAAAGCGCTGGAGATCATCCGGCAGAGCGGACGTGTGGTGGGCATCATTTCCCATGTCTCGGAACTGCGCCACCGCATTCCGACCATGATCCGTGTTTCGCACAAGGACAACGGTTCCGCAAAGGCTACGGTCATCTCCGAATAACACGATATACGACAAAACTCCGATTCGCCCTGATTGGGTGGATCGGAGTTTCTGATTCTAAGCATCATTTCGGAAACGAAAAAACCGCAGGAGCAGGTTTCCTCACTTCTGCGGTTAGAAATTTCAGCTAAAGTTAAATTACTTAACTTCGACTTCTGCGCCAGCCTCTTCGAGCTTAGCCTTGAGAGCCTCAGCGTCGTCCTTGGAGATAGCTTCCTTGACAGCCTTCGGAGCAGCGTCAACCAGAGCCTTAGCTTCCTTCAGGCCCAGACCAGCAGCGTCCTTAACAACCTTGATGACAGCGATCTTGTTAGCGCCAGCGCTCTTCAGGATAACGTCAAACTCGGTCTTTTCTTCAACAGCCGGAGCAGCAGCAGCGCCGCCAGCGACCATAACCGGAGCAGCAGCGGAAACGCCGAACTCCTCTTCGATTGCCTTAACCAGTTCGTTCAGCTCGAGAACGGTCATAGCCTTGATTTCTTCAATAAACTTTGCGATATCAGCCATTGTAATATCCTCCTAAATAGTAATTGTTAAAAATTAAATCCTGCAGAAATTATGCAGTCTCTGCTGTGTCAGCAGGAGCCTTAGCCTTTGCAATCTCATTGATAGCAATAGCCAGACCACGGGGACCGGAAACGAGAACGCTGAGCAGCATCTGGATGAGGCCTTCCTTACCGGGCAGGTCTGCGATAGCTGCGATCTCAGCAGGCTCCATAACCTTACCGTCCATGTAACCGGACTTGATCACGAACTTGCCGTTGGAATCCTTTGCAAACTTGTTCAGGATTCTGGCCGGTGCGATCTGATCCTCAGTGGAAACAGCCAGAGCGGTTGTACCCTCGAGAACCTTGGACATACCCTCGAGCTCAGTGCCTGCAATTGCACGCTTGAGCAGAGTATTCTTAATGACTGTGTACTCAACGCCAGCCTCACGCAGTTCCTTACGGAGCTTGGTGTCGGCCTCAGCAGTGATACCCTTGTAGTCGACGAGAACGCCGGATACGCTGTTCTGGACCTTGTCCTTCAGCTGAGCAACAACAGCCTGCTTTGCTTCTAATACGCTTTTACTGGGCAAAATATTCACCTCGCCTTTCAGTTATAGTGGGAAAGCCGCAAGCGAACGACCTTCCGGGTGCAAATCAAAAATGCCTTCCCACATACCGCAGGAAGGCATAAAAAGCACAGATATACTTTTCCGCTCCCTCGGCAGGTGGTTGAACCTTTAAGCTCCGGCATACGCCTTTGCACCTGCTGTCTTTGGTAAACAGCTTTTAGATTATAGCACGACAGAGCAGATCTGTCAAGGCTTTTTTAGTGGGATTAGCCAACCTTTGTCGGGTTGATCTTAACGCCCGGGCCCATGGTGGATGCAACCACGCAAGAGCGGATATACTGACCCTTCGCAGCAGCCGGCTTTGCCTTGTTGACAGCGTCGAGCAGTGTGTTGAAGTTTGTCATCAGCTTCTCAACACCGAAAGAAACCTTGCCGATCGGGCAATGGATGATGTTGGTCTTATCGAGACGATACTCGATCTTACCAGCCTTAGCTTCGGTGATTGCACGAGCGATGTCCGGAGCAACGGTACCGGCCTTCGGGTTCGGCATCAGGCCACGGGGACCGAGGACACGACCGAGGCGGCCAACCATACCCATCATGTCGGGCGTGGTGATCACAACGTCGAAATCCATCCAGCCTTCGGACTGAATCTTCTGAACCATATCTGCACCGCCAACGAACTCAGCGCCGGCTGCACGGGCTTCTTCTTCCTTCTCCGGCTTGCAGATTGCGAGCACGCGGACAGTCTTACCTGTGCCGTGCGGCAGAACAACTGCACCACGGACCTGCTGGTCCGCATGACGGCCATCGACGCCCAGCTTTACGTGGACTTCAACGGTCTCGTCGAACTTTGCTGTACCTGTCTTGATGCAGAGCTCAAGCGCCTCGGCAGTATCATACAGACGGCTGCGCTCGACAAGCTTTGCGCTATCGACATACTTTTTACCGTGTTTCATTCTTGTTCCTCCTAAAGTGGTAAATATCGGATTCTCAGAGAGTTTCCTCCCACCCGGGTAAAATCAAATCAATCTACAACTTCGATGCCCATGCTGCGTGCTGTACCGGCGATCATGCTCATAGCAGTCTCGACGGAGGAAGCATTGAGATCAGGCATTTTCTGCTCGGCGATCTTCTTTACCTGCTCGCGGGTAATCTTTGCGACCTTTGTCTTGTTCGGTACGCCAGAACCGGATTCGATACCGCATGCCTTCTTAATAAGAACAGCTGCAGGCGGTGTCTTGGTTACAAAGGTAAAGGAACGGTCTGCGTAAACTGTGATGACGACCGGGATAATCAGACCGACGTCAGCCTTGGTGCGCTCGTTGAATTCCTTTGTAAATGCCATAATGTTTACACCGTGCTGACCGAGAGCCGGACCAACCGGTGGTGCCGGAGTAGCTTTACCGGCAGGTATCTGGAGCTTAATAAAGCCCGTAACCTTCTGAGCCATTTTTTTGCACCTCCAAAATTCGTGGTTGATGGCGGAACGCCCTGGAATAATTTTGACGTTCCTCCCACAGGGGACAAGCCCCTCAATAAAATGCGGCGCTGCCGCAAATTACCGTGATTACTCTACCGGTTCTACCTGATCCAACTCAAGATCAACCGGTGTCTCTCGTCCAAACATCGAAACCGTAACGCGGACACGATTCTTCTCAAAATCGACCTCGTCCACCATTCCGATAAAGCCTTCCAGCGGACCGTCGGTGATCTGGACGTTCTCACCAACTTGATAGGATACTTCGACATTCCGTGTCTCCACACCCAGGCGCTCCACTTCTTCATCTGTGAGCGGAATGGGCTTGGAAGACGGACCGACGAAGCCCGTGCAGCCGCGGATGTTGCGAACCGCATACCAGGATTCATCCGTGAGGATCATCTTGACGATGACATAACCCGGAAAAATCTTTCTTTCCACTTCCTTGGTCTTTCCGTTGGCTCCAACTTCCAGAACCTTCTCCGTGGGCACGCGGATCTCGAAGATCAGATCCTGGAGCTGACGGTTTTCCACGGTCTTTTCCAGATTCGATGCGACCTTGTTTTCATACCCGGAATAGGTATGAACCACATACCATTTTGCTTCGTCCGACATTTCGTTTCCTCCGCTTCTGAATCAACTGCGCAGTTTAGCCTGCCACATCCATGACAAGGCCAAGCAGACTCATGAAGACAGTATCCAGCAGGAAAATGAAGAGGCCAAGCAGGACAACCGCTGCAAGCACGATGCCCACATTCTTGAACACAGCCTTCGGAGCCGGCCAGACAATCTTCTTGATCTCACCCTTGCAGTCGCGGATGAACTTACTCACCTTTTTGGTAAAGCGAACGATGCCATTTTCTTTCTTAGCATTCTCGGCCATAATTTGTAGTCCTCGCTTTACTTTGTCTCTTTGTGGAGTGTGTGCTTCTTGCAGAATCTGCAGTACTTGTTCATCTCAAGTCTGTCGGGATCATTCTTCTTGTTCTTCTTTGTGTTGTAGTTGCGCTGTTTGCATTCAGTGCAAGCCAAAACGACCTTTACTCTCATGACGGCACCTCCCGTTTTACGGAAAAAAATTTGGGATATAGTCCCCAGCCTCCCTCAAAAATTAGGCGCAAAAAAATAGCCCCTAAACTGAGGTACCCCTATCATACCATAGGGGGTACCAAAATGTCAAGGGCTATTTTGTAATTTTTGTCAGGAAATGCGCGGAATTTCTCAGCTGCTCAGGCGGGCATCCACTTTCTTTTCCTTCTTTTTCTTTTCGGGCTTCAGCTTCTTGCCCATCAGCTTTCTGGCGTACTTATACACCTTGCCAAGATCGCAGTTTTCGGTGAAATTATCCATGATATTGCGAATCGCGTTCTCGTCCTTGATGTTGTTCAGAACGCCGAACTGGATCACCGCGCGGGTGTCCTTGTCGCCGGAATCATACATATCGCAGAAGATGTTGACCAGACGCTTGAAGGGCTCGCTGTCCGGATAATTCTTGGCAAGATTCTCGCACTTCGGGGCAACATTCTGCTGTGCAAATACCGTAGGACGCACCTGACCGTACACGATGCGCTCTTCGTTCATTTCGTCGCGCAGCTCCGGGAACACCGGAACGAGACGATTGAAGAAGAACTGCGGATCGGCATAGGCTTCTTCATCCTTCTTGCGGCGCTTCTTGGCGGTCTTGACGAGTTCCTTACGCTTGGAGCTTTCGGTGATCTCCAAAAAGTCATTGGCAATGCTTTCGGCATCCGCCATGGTGTGCTCATTCTCATCAAACAGCCATGTGGAAAGCTCTCTCCACTGGCCGGGCTCGGTTTTGGTCTGCATGGCACAGCTGCGCAGCACAAAACGCTTTTTCTTGGTTTCATAGAAGAGACCGTAGGCGACGTCGCCGGTGGTGAACATCACCATCTTAGCGCCTTCCACATCCAGCGGGATGGCCTGACCAAAGCCCTGCGGCACCAAAGATTCTTCCAGTTTATTCTGTATCAATTCAAAAGCTTTCTGCTCCAAAAAAATCACTCCGTAAACATACTTTCCAAGTAGTATAGCACATTCTTCCGAAAATGTCTATTGTTTTTTGCCGATTCCCATGCTAATATATTCTCTGGAACAATACGCTCGGTTCTGGACCGGAAAGGATGAATCTTTGTGGGCGATCTTTGCTGCAGCACCTGTCTGAAACAAAATAATATTGCCGCGATCCGCCATGTGCTCTACCGTGTGGATTTTGCCACGAAAAAGGAGATCGCGGAGCAGTGCGGACTCAGCCTTGCCGCGTGCACCTCTTTGCTGGGCGAGATGATCGCAGACGGGCAGGTTCTGGAGCTGACCTTTGCCGCCCCGAACGGCGGACGCCCGGCGCGGCGCTTCTCCCTCAACCCGGACTACGCGCACATTCTTTGCATTTATACCGATAACAATACATTCGAAAGCTCCGGTCTGGCTCTGCGCACCTGCAATCTGCGCGGACAGATCCTGACCGAGAAATTCTGTCCGCTCTCCGAGATCCTGCCCGAGGACCTCTCCTCCCTGATCTGTGAGATGGCCGCCAAAGACCCGCTGATTCGTTCCGTTGGCATCGGCGTGGCCGGCGTGACCGATTACAACGGGCAGATCGTAGCCTGCAGTTTCCCTGCGCTGGACGGTTTCAACCCCAAACGCGCTCTGGAAGAAAAGCTGGGCGTTTCCGTCCTAACCGAAAACGATATGTATTTTACCTCTTACGGTTTTTATACCCGCAATGCCGGCGAAAAGCCGTATTCGCTCTCCGTACTGTACTGGCCCAGCCACAAATGCGCCGGCGCCGGCAGTGTGGTGGACGGTCACGTTGTGGTCGGCAGCACAAAATTTGCCGGAGAGATCGTCAGCCTGCCCTTCCCCAACGGTGCGGTCTCCAAAGAGGAATCCCTCACCCGTATGCTGCGCGGTGATGAAACGGTGTCCATGATGGGCACGGCCGCCATCTGCACCATTGCGCTCATCAATCCGGATATTATATATATCACGGGTTCGGAGGCGCTGACCGTGGATGAGAAAGACATTGCGGCGTACTGCATGCAGACGATCCCCGCCGAGCATCTGCCGGTTTTCAAGCTGCAGGCCAATTTCCATGAGGAATACATGACCGGAATTTTTGAGCAGGCCCGGGCCAATCTGCAGTTCCCTACACTGTAAATTTTCGGATATACACCGCTGAAAAATTTAGTGCAAACCCTTTACAAATCCGGTTGAATGTGATACTATACCTTTTGACAGAGATTGACAAAAGTCACGCTCCATGTATTTGTACATGGGATCTTTTGGGGTAAATATATGAGTATCCGGCGCGGTTTGTGTTTTCTGCGCCGAGAGACTCCCCTTTGCGGTGGATACCGTTTGACACAGAAAAAGGAGACCTTTTGAGGTCTCCTTTTTGTTTTGCTTATTTCTGCAGAATCGCTGCTGCTTCGCGGGCCAGTGCCTCAATGCCGGCATAGTCTTCGGCATCCAGCAGCTTACCGGGTACCATCCAGCTGCCGCCGCAGCACACCACGTTCTTCAGCGCCAGATAACTGGCTGCATTCTCCGGGCTGATACCGCCCGTGGGCATAAACTGCATCTGTCCGTACGGGCCGGCCAGTGCCTTCAGCATCCCGACGCCGCCGACGACTTCTGCCGGGAACAGCTTCACGAAATCCAGCCCCATACGCATGCAGGCTTCCACCTCGGTGGGAGTTGCACAGCCGGGAATGATCGGTACATTGTTTTCCAGGCACCACTGCACCACTTCCGGATTGGTACCCGGGCTGATGATCGCGCACGCACCCGCATCCACGGCGCGCTTTGCGGTTTCCACGTTCAGCACCGTACCGGCACACACGCAGACATCCGGCACCTCTGCGGCAATGCGGCGAATGGCTTCCTCCGCGGCCGCTGTGCGGAAAGTGACCTCCGCAGCAGGCAGACCGCCGTCCCGCAGCGCTTTGGCCAGCGGCACAGCTTTTTCTGCATCATCAATTTTAATAACGGGAATGATCCCGATTGCTGCCAATTTCTGCTGAATATCCATAGTTAACATCCTCTCCGATGATCTTTTCCCTGTCATTGTATCATTCCGACGCATAATTTGCAACCGTTTGCCGCATTTCTTGAATTCTTTTACAAAGAAGCTTCTGCTTTTTCCATTGTTTCTTTCGGGATGCGCCGCGTCCGTTTTTGTATATACTGTGTTTTCCCGGTGCTCATAAGATATCGCCCGCTATTTTATGTTGACACGCCGGATATTCCGTGCTACACTATAAAATATCAGGCGATATTTTATAGAAAGGCAGAAATTATGGCTCGAACCGTTCGCATCACACCGGATATGCTGATCACCGCCGGCACAGAGATCGTGCTGGAAAACGGCGTTTCCGCACTCAATATCCGCGGCATTGCCGCAAAGCTCGATTGCTCCATCCAGC
>JAFQWC010000051.1 GCA_017407665.1 Clostridia bacterium
CGCAGCGCATATTCATCGCTGGGATGCACCTGCACGGAAAGCGGCTGCTTCGCATCGATAAACTTGATGAGCACGGGGAAATCGCTGAAACGGGCACAAGTCGTGCCGAGAACGCCGCGGCCCAGCTTTTCGATATAAGCACCCAGTGTGAGGCCGTCGTATTCGCCGCCCTCAATCACGCTCTGGCCCGCCGGATGGGTGGAAAGTTCCCAGCTTTCGGCAATGATGTCATAATCGCAGTTTTTGCCGTACACATCGCGCAGCTTGGTGCCGCCCCAGAGATAGTCTTTAAATGCGGGGAAAAGTTTTTCGATTTTCATATTTGATGCAGCTCCTTCTATTACTATTTGTCTATTTGAGGAAATTATTTCTTTGTGGATTGTTTTTCGTGCAGGGGCATATCCAAAATGAGCGGATACTCCTGCTCGCCGCTGTGCAGCATATGGATGAGCTTATTGGCCACAATGCGGCCCATTTCATCCTTCGGGTGATTGAACGATGTGATCTTCACCGGGGAATATTCGGAGATGCTGGAGTTGTCAAAGCCGGTCACAAGCACATCCTCCGGTACGTGCACGCCCCGGCTCATGAGCAGCTCAATGACCCCGTAGGCGATCTGGTCGTTATAGCACACGATGCCGTCGCAGTCGCGGAGACGTTCAAACAAATAGGCCTGATTGTCCGTGTGGAACAGGCGGTTTTTCTCCGCCGTGGTGTACCAAACCACGTGCTCATCGGAAAGCGGACAGCCGTTGCGGATGAGTTCCTCCGAGAAGCCGGCATAGCGGCCGTGGCCCTGCATATCGTCCGATTTGAACACGCCGCCCAGCTTGCGGCAGCCTTTGGACACCAAAAGGTCCACCGCCTGACGCCCTGCGCCGCGGTCATCCGTGACCACATACACCGCGCCGGCCAAATCGCGGTAATAGCCGTTGAAGAACACCACGGGCACACCCATTTTTTCCAGCTTGCGGTAGAGTTCTACATTTGGGTTCGGGAATGCCGTCTTCGTACCCTCTACAATGACACCGTCGATGCGTCGGCTGATGAGCGACTGCAGGATGCGGCTTTCATCTTCCACGCGGTTGTTCGTGACGCCGAGCGTGAGGTTGTATCCGGCACTCGTGAGCGTTTCCTCAATGCCGCGGATGATCGTGGGAAAAATATAGTCTGAAATATACGTCGTGATGATGGCCACGTTGCTGCCCTTTGCGGCACGGCGGTTTTCCGTGCGGATATATGTGCCGCTGCCGCGCCGGCGCTCGATGAGCCCTTCCTGCTCCAGTACGCTCAGCGCCTGCCGCACCGTCTGCCGGCTGTAGCCGAAGGTCTCGGAAAGGTCGTTTTCCGATTCCATCCGCTCGCCCGGCGCATAGGCGCCGCTCTTGATCTTTTCCTTGATGCTCTCCACCAAGAACCGATATTTGGCCGTCTTTTTTTCTGTCTCTGCCATAGGCGATCCCCTCTGTCTCTTACAATACGTTCTGAATCTGTCCGTACATCTGTATTATAAAAAACCGTACAACTTTTTGCAAGCGCTTTACAAAAAATTGTACGGTCTTCGTTTGATTCTATTCATTTCTCTTGATATAGGAAACCGAGTTCTTCTCCTTCTTCCAGCACTTCCGCCGCACTGTTTTCGCATTGGATGCGGTACAGATAATTCCGCTCTTCGCCGCCGTCTGCGGTGTAAATGAGCTTCACCTCAAAAATGGTGCTGCCGGTGCGCACGGATATACTGCGCTCCTCGATTTTATATTCTCCCACACCTTCCGCCTGCATTTTGGCTGCAAAGCACTCTTCCGCCAAATGATGTGCCGGTCTAAAATCAATCGGTTCTCCCTCTGCCGGCCGGGCAGCGCAGCCTGTCAGTAAAAGCAGTATCATATATCCTGTTAATATCCCATGAACCATCTTTTTCATTCCGAACACACCCTCTCGTTTCTTTATAGTATTATTATAAAATGTTCTCTGCGCTGCTGTCAACAAAAACCGCCGCACCGGGAAAGCCACGGCGCGGCGGAAATGGGGCAGTATTTTATTCCACGGTCAGGTCAAAACGGAAGGTGAAGGTCTCCTCGTTGAACTGCATGGGCTCGGCAAGCTGCGGGCCGCAGCTGTTGGAACCGACGCCGCTCATCTTGTAATCGAAGCAGAAGACGGTATCCGGGCTCATTTCGAGCTCGTAGTTGTGCTTCTTCGCCTTCAGCTCTTCCTGTGTGTAGCGGGACAGGTTGAAGGAAATGTCCTCCGGGCCGGAAACGGTGACTGCACCGGCACCGTCCGTGACGGTGACGTATGCGCAGCCGAAGTGGCTGCCGTTTTCCTGCGGGTTGACATAATCTTCGAAGAGATCATCGGTGCGCTGGGCAAAGTAACCGAGATAGGAAGCGTGATGCTTGTCGACATAGGACTCGTACGGGCCGTAGCCGAAGTATTCCGCCGTATCAAACGCCTTGGGCAGGAACATTCTCAGACCAAAGCGCGGCAGGAACGGGCGCTCCAGATCGCGCTTGCCGTTGATCTCCGCACGGATTTTGCCCTCGGCGTCGATCTCAAAGCGGGCATCGAGCCACAGGAACGGACGGCGGTAGACGGCGGCAAGGCTCAGCTTGCACTCGATCACGGCAAGGCCGTTCTCTTCATAGGCGTCGCAGCTGTACACCTTGGTCCATACGTTGTCGTAGCCGGCCTGCTCCCACTTCTGGTTGATGTACTGGTCGTTGTCGGTCGGGGCGCGGTAGATGTTCCAGGTCATTGGGCGGGTGATGACAGCCGCATTGCTCTTGACCATGGATTCAAAGATACCCTGTGTCTTGCTGAACACATAGCGGAAATCAGGGCCGCAAACGGTGACGGCACGGTTGTCCGCGGTGACGAGCACTTCGCCCGGGGTCAGCGGGGCAGCCTCGCGCACGGCGCGGGAGACGATCAGCTGGTCATGGCCGAGGGCATGGCCCTGCGGGAAGAACACGCTGTCGTCCTTCTTGGCGCTGTAGCACAGGAGGATGGTCACGTCGCCCTCGGTGGGAATCTCGGCGTTCAGCGTGATGACACCGGTCTCATGCGGGGCGATGGCCACATCGTCGATGACGCCGCAGGCCACAGTGTCGCCGTCCTGCTGGATTTCCCAGGAGATCATGAGGAAATCATCGGTGTTTGTGAAATCACGGTAGTTTGTGAGGCGGATTTCGGCGGTCTTCGCATCGAGCAGTTCGGCGCGGACCGGACGGATCACATTCTTATACTCAAGCAGGGCGGTGTGCGGGGTGCGGTCCGGATAGACGAGACCGTCCATGCAGAAGTTGCCGTCGTGCGGGAACTCGCCGAAATCGCCGCCGTAGCGGAAGATGTCCTTGTTGTCCGGTGTGGTGCCGCCGTATACGGCGTGGTCGCACCATTCCCAGACGAAGCCGCCCATGAAGCGCTCGTACTTCATAATGAGCTGCTGATATTCCTCGGCGTCGCCGGGGCCGTTGCCCATAGCGTGGATGTACTCGCACAGCACCAGCGGGCGGGTGTTCTTTTCATCGGCAAAGTATTCCTCGATCCACTGCGGGGCGGGGTACATACGGCTGATGACATCCAGATCGGTCAGGTCATTGACATGGCCTCTGGCGTTGTAATAGTACTGCTCGTAATGGGTCAGGCGGGACGGATCATAGCTGTGGATCCACTTACCCACCTTCTCGAAGCTCGGGCCCCAGCCGCTCTCGTTGCCGTAGGACCACATGAGCACGCAGGCGTTGTTTTTGTCGCGGATCACGCTGCGCTGGGCACGGTCGAGGATCGCCTTATCGAAAATGGGGTTCAGGGCGATGTCGGCATATTCGTCCATGCCGTATCCGCCGGTCTGGGTGGCTGCGCCGTGGGATTCCACATCCGCCTCGGCGATGACATAGAAGCCGTACTCACTGGCCATCTGGTTGAACCACGGGGCGTTCGGATAATGGCTGGTGCGGATGGCGTTGATGTTGTGCTGCTTCATCAGGAACATATCGCGCTTGACCTGCTCGCGGCTGACGGCATAACCGGTGATGGGGTCGCTGTCGTGGCGGTTCACGCCGCGCAGCTTGATCTTCACGCCATTGAAGTGAAGCACGCCGTTTTTGATTTCGATCTTGGAAATGCCGACCATCTGCTCGATGACTTCTTCCGGTGTGGAGAGCACGAGCTTGTACTGGTACGGATCTTCCGCGTTCCAGAGCTGCGGATTTTCCACGGTGAAGACCGGCTCTGTACCGGCACAGGTGCCGACAAGGGCGCCGTCTGCGGTGTAGAGGGAAGCCGTAACGGCCGGAGTGCCGATGCAGTCCATCTCCACGCGAACGACCGCTTCGGAGAAATCGTCGTTCAGGGCAGTCTTCACAAAGTAATCGCGGATGTGCTCCACGGGACGGCTGATGAGGTACACATCGCGGAAGATGCCGCTCATGCGCAGCTTGTCCTGATCTTCCAGATAGGTGCCGTCGCACCACTTGAGAACCAGAACAGCCACGGAGTTTTCACCCTCGGTGAGCAGATCGGAAATATCGAATTCGCTGGTGGAGTGGGAGACCTGGCTGTAGCCCGCAAACTCCTCGTTGATCCACAGGTAGAAGCAGGAATCCACACCTTCAAAATTGAGGTAGGTCTTCTTCTGCAGATCCTCTTCCGTCATATAGAACCGACGCAGATAAAGGCCGCAGGGGTTCTCGTCCGGCACGAAGGGCGGATCATACGGAATGGGATAGCGTACATTGGTGTACATATGGCGGTCATAGCCGGCATTCTGCCAGCAGGAGGGCACTTCGATCTCATCCATATCGTCTTCGTCGAAGCAGATGTCCGCGGAATCATCCGGGAAAACATCGAGGAAGGAATCGAAATAGCGGAAGGACCATGTGCCGTTCAGGGAACACACGCGGGAGGATTCTGCCTCGTCGCCGGGGGCTTTCGGCAGGTAATAGCTGCGGATGGGGCAGGTGCCCACGTGCAGGATATCGGGGTTTTCATGCATTCTGGTAAATTCCATCGTCATTACCGTCCTTTTTCGGAAATTCAGGTGATGTTCGGCCAAAATCCGGTTGAACCGAATTTTTCCGTATGCTATACTGAACAAGCATACTTCTGTTACAAGATTACATGATATTTTCCATCGGGTCAAGCCCGAATCAATACTATTTTTTGAGAAAGGATGGATTTCATGTTTACGCAGATCCTGCTCGGCACGATCTTTCTTCTGCTTGTGGTCTGGCTGAGTTTCCGCATTCCCCACACAGTTCCCGAACGGCGCACACAGGGTGTTCTTTCCGGCTCCACCGCCGCCGCGGTTTTTCTCACCGTGCTCGCCGCCGGTCTTGTCCTGCGGCTGTGGCTGGGCTACGCCATCAACGGCTTCGACGCCGACATCGCCTGCTTCAAGGCATGGGGCATGTACACCCACGAGGTGGGCTTCCGGCAGATGTACTACAGCGGCTTCTTCCTGGATTATCCCCCGGGCTACCTCTATATGCTGTGGCTGACGGAGATGTTCCGCCGGCTGTTCTCGATTCCGGATTACAGCCAGACCTTCACGCTGCTGATCAAAATGGTGCCCATCCTGTCCGACATCGTGTGCACGGCGGTGCTTTGGGTGCTGGCGAGAAAGCGCCTCGGCGAGCCTGCCGCGCTGTTTGTCTCCGCAGCGTATCTCTTCTGCCCGGCGGTGCTCATCAACTCCGCCGTATGGGGACAGGCGGACAGCTTCTGCGCGCTGCTCCTCCTTCTGACGCTCCTGCTGTTGTGGAACGATCACATCCCCGCTGCCGCGCTGATGTACGGCCTCGGCGTGCTTTCGAAGCCGCAGATGCTGATTTTCGCGCCGCTTCTGATCTTCTGGGTCATCCGCAAGAAGAGGTGGATCCACCTTGTGCTCGGCCCCGTGCTGGCTGTGGCCGTCATTCTGGCGCTCTCCACACCGTTTTTGCAGGACTGGGATTACCTCAAGCTCATCGAGATCTACACCGGCACCATCGATTATTACGCCTATTACACCATCAACGCGTATAACATCTGGGCGCTGTTCGGCATGAACTGGGCACACCTGCCCGAAAGCAGCACATGGCTGCAGTTCGGCGTGCCGATCGCCGTGCTCCTGTGCGGCATCCCGATGCTGAAAGCGAAGCGCGACGAGGTGCTGTTCGTCTCCCCGGTGCTCCTGATGTTCACCGTGTACATGCTGTGCATCAAGATGCACGAGCGGTACCTGTACCCCGTGCTGCTCGCGCTGCTGCTCACCTATATCTTCACAAAAGAGAAGCGCTGGCTGCTTTGCTTTGCCGGCACCTCCTTCTTCCATTTCCTCAACGTGGCATACATCCTGCACCTCAATAACGCCTGGGTGGACCCGAAATCCCCGCAGATCGTGCTGCTTTCGCTCATGCACGTGCTGTGCTGGGGCTGGGCACTGTGCCTCACGGGACAGACCTTCCTTTCCGGCAAAGCGATGCGCCCCCTGCCGGCACTGCAGCCGAAATCCCCCGAAGCGCCCCACCTTGACCCGTCCGCATCCGGCATCGTTTCTGCCGAAACCGCCCGACGCCGCCGGATCACCACCACGGACCTCATCCTCGCCCTCACCATCACACTGGTCTACGGCGTGTTTGCATTCACAAATCTCGGTGACCGCCGGACCGCCAACACCACATGGACACCCGCCGCCGGCGAGAGTGTGATCTTTTCCACCGAGGACTATTACGGCGAGATTGTCTATCTGCCCGGCATCGCCCCGGACGACCGCGGCATCGGGCAGCGCACCGGCACCGCCATGCTGGTGGAAGTCTCCGACGACGGCGTCAACTGGCAGGTCGCCGCAGATATTACGGAGGGCAGCGTCTACGCCTGGCGCACGGAAGTTGCCATGGCGACGGGCAAGTACATCCGCATCACGCCCACCTGCAGCAACCTCGCGATCAACGAGTTCGCCCTTAAGCGCGCGGACGGCAACGGCTATGCGATCCTCACCGCTGTGGCGGGCGAAGCGTGGCAGCTTTCGGACGAGCAAAACGTGGTGCCGCTGCACCCCAGCTACATGAACTCCACCTATTTTGACGAAATCTACCACGCCCGCACGGCGTATGAGCATATTCTCGGTCTCGAACCCTACGAAAACACGCACCCCACGCTCGGCAAGCTGATCATCGCGCTGGGCATCCGCATTTTCGGCATGAACCCGTTCGGCTGGCGCTTCATGGGCGCCCTGTTCGGCGTGCTGATGCTCCCCGTGCTGTACCATCTCTTAAAGCGCCTGTTCGGCTCCACCGCGCTGAGCGCCGCCGGTACGCTGCTCTTTGCGTTTGACTTCATGCATTATGTGCAGACGCGCATCGCCACGATCGACACCTACGCGGTGTTCTTCCTGCTTTTGATGTACGACGCGATGGTGATCTTCCTGCAGACGGATCTGACCACCGCCCGGTGGAAACAGATCCTGCCGCCGCTATTCTGGAGCGGCCTCTTCATGGGCCTCGGCATCGCCTCCAAATGGACCGTCGCCTACGCCGCCTGCGGTCTTGCGATCCTGTTCTTCGGCAAGCTGATCGTCAC
>JAFQWC010000052.1 GCA_017407665.1 Clostridia bacterium
ATCCACATACAGCGCCTCGGGAATCTCCCGGAACTCTGTAAAAAACGCCTCGTTCTCGCGGTGATACAGCGCCGTGAGGATCTCGCGGCAGCGGTACGCATCCACCACGCGCACTTCCGCATTGCCCAGCTTGCCGAAGGTCTGTGCACCGAGGGCAAGGAGCGGCTTCTCGAAGTTTACATAAAATTGAGAAACGTCGTTCGTTCTCGAACAGCGGTGCGGGCGGAACATCCGCTTGCGTGCATTGCCGTCATGATCCGTGATCGTCACCTCAAAGGGCTCGCCCAAGCGGTTTTCCACGCCGGCGTATTCATCCACGGAATGGATGAAGGTGTCACGGTCGTGCTTCACGCCGATCAGGAGGATCTTCGCATGGCGGTCCGCCAGCTGATCCCAGCAATAGCCCGGTGCGCCGGGGGAACCCGCGTTTTCTTCGCCCTCCACGTACGCCGCAGCGCCCTTGCCGCACGCCCACACGGAATGTGTCGGGTGCAGGGAGCGGACGCCGTCCGGTCGAAACGCAGCGATTCTCGGCACCACACCGATGCACGGCACGGCGGTGCGCACATCATACACCGGGTGATCTTTGTTGACATTGTCCCATGTATGCGTGGGGACGATGAACAGGCCCTCCGCAAGATAGTCACGGAATGCATCGATGAAGCCATCTGCGCCGCCTTCCACCTCACCAACGGCTTTCAGCGAGGTATGGATAAGCACGGTATCCGTGGGCTGCACACCCATCTGCCGAAGCTGTTCGGCAATCTCTTTTTTGGTTAACATAATTTCCACTCCTCTGCGGCGCAAATCCGCCGCCCTTTTTATCATCATAGCATGAATTTCGATGTATCGCAAGAGAGCGCGATGGAAATTCATACCGCCTTCCCAATGATGCGCAAACTCAATACAGATCCATGAGATTTCTATAGCCTTCTTCGAAGCACAGAATTTCTTCGCTGTCAACTGACAATGCTACAATCGGCATGAAATCCCCATTGTAAAAGAAGCCGGGTGCTGAGGTGTATGTAATCACATCTCCCTCTTCCACCTTATCCAGAATGCCTCTTTCCAGCGCCAACGCAACATTTTCGCCTTCAATATTGAAATTACTGCTTTGATATGCCTCATCAATTTCGGATAGCCACAAAACAATACACTCGCGATTTCCGCTAAACTTCTTGGTGTAACTAATATTTTCTACCACGGCTTCTTCAGTGATGAAATGATTCGTATCCGAATAATACGCTTTTTCCCGGTTTTTGGCACAACCAGTGAAAGAAAGTAGTGTGAGAAGCAAAAGCAATATACCTGCGCACTTCAGTAAACGCTTCTTTTTCATGTCGAACTACCTCCTGTTTTTCTTTTAGTTTTCCTTGATAAACCATGGGGCCGTCCCGTCACCCTCACACGCGGAATTTGTCGGATTCCAGAAGACCGAGGGCGTCGACGGCACGCTCGAAAATAGCTTTTGCGCGGTCCAGCGTCTGTGGGTGATGCGCGTCGCTGCCGCAATAGAATTTGCAGCCGCAGGCTTTGGCGATCCGATACGGGCGCAGTACGGTTTCCGCTTCGTCGTCCGCAAAATCCATATCGCTGGCATTGAGCTCAATGCCCACGCCGAGCGCGGCAGCTTTCGTGAACAGCCGCTGCATTTCCGTTTCGGGCAGCAGGCTCAGCACCTGCAGATACGTCTCCCGCTCCGGCGCGATCAGCCCGCAGGTCAGATGCGCGAGGCCCACCTTGTGAAACGGCAGGTCCATATTGAGCACGGCGTCCAGCCGGCGCACCCACGCCGCGGCGCGCGTCTCCGCCGTCATGAGCTCGTCCTCAAACAGCGTGTACCCGCGCATATGAAAATGCGTGGTGGGGATGATGATGAAATCCAGCGCATCCATGCGTGCCCGCGACGCGCCGACAGTCAGAAAGCGGTTCAGCTCCGTCTCGCAGCCGAACAGGAAGCGGATGCCCTCCGCCTGCGGCAGCGGTTTTGCGGCGCTGATGTGCGCAAAATTCTGCGGCGCATACCACTCCGAAGCGCCCTCCACCGTTTCATCCCAGAAATGATCGGTCAGACAGATGGTGTTCAGCCCGTTTTCCTGCGCATAACGCAGCAGGCGTGTCGGGGTCTGCTCCGGGTCCCGCGAACAGGACGAAATCTGCGAATGAATGTGCAAATCGTGATCGACAATAAATCTCATATTTTTTCTCCTTATTCAACCACTGTAAACGTACGATTCTCTCTGTCCAGATGATACAATGCAATGATGCCGCCGTCACCGATGTCGTCTCGGAACGGGCGGGCCATGTAAAACCGGCCGTCACCGAGGCTGATCATGCCGGTGGAACCCAAATCAAACCACGAGCCCACGATTTCCCCGTCCGCGGGGCTGCCGCACAGGTCGGTCAGCGGCAGGGTGAGTCCGGTCATACCGCAGCCGCGCAGGGGCTTTTCCTGCGGCTTCTGCCGGGCATCGATGAAAAACATGGGGAAATTTTCAAACTGCGGCTTTTCGCCCGGATACACAGCCGCCGCCATCGCGCCGGTGTGGGGGTCATATTCCAGATTCTGTATGCCGTAGGTCGTGTTGCCCGTATACACAAACAGCTTTGCCATCGGGCTTTCCGGCCCGCAGCGGTGCATATGATTCTGATCCAGCGGCGCGGCGTACGCATCCAGTTCCGCCGGGTCGTACTGCAGGATGACCTGGTAATCGTTATCCGCGCGGGTGACATCCCCGTAGACGCCGTATGCCACAAACGCGCAGGTTTTGCCGCTGCCCGCCGGGTCCGGCGCGAAAGTTACGCCGTCGATACCGCTGCAGCCGTGGCGGTGCCCCGCCGCCGCGTAATCTTCATAGACCTCGCGCAGGAACACGGCCTCCATCACGCCGTCTTTTTCGGCATCCATATCCATGCGGGTGATTTTCTCCGGATCAAACCGAACCAGATAAAATCCGTCCTGCACTTTACCCGTATGGCCCAGATTTTGGAGGATCCCACGGCCGATGGCGTCCTGCTTGAACTCCAAAGAGCCGTACACGCGGCTGTCCTGTGCGTTCCACGCGATGCAGCCCAAATGCCCCACAAGGCCGTTTACAGAACCGACCACGCGCCCCGTGAGATCCGTTTTGAGCAGGCAGGTCGTGAACGAAAAATACATATATTCCCGGGCTGTGTCCATGGCAATGCCCTGCAGGTGGCCGGTCTTTCTTCCGGCGTGCACCGTGATGGTTTTCGGCAGCATCTGTTTCATTTGTGATCCCCCAATTTCCGCACATTCCATGCTTTTCTGCTTTCATTATAGGGCACATTCCGCGTCTTTTCAAGAGCGCATAACAAAAGGCAGCCCTCCCGAAGGAACGCTGCCCGAATGAAATATTCTGTTTTTCCGCTCAGTCCTTCTTTTCGAGGAACGCGCGGTACAGGTCAATCTCCTCCGTCACCTGCCCCAGAAACGCCCGGCACGCCGCATCCTTCGCGAGGATCTTTCCGACGCGCTTCACGGCCCGGAAAAACCGCGGGTCAAAGGCGATTTCCTCGCTGTGCTCCAGAAGCGGGCACAGCCGGTCGGCGCGGTGATCCATCTCCACAAAGATCCGCCCCTTTTCGTCGATCGTCGGGAAGAACGGGAAAATGCGACAGGAGAGCGGGCGCTGTGCGCGGTCGCAGGTGCCGTCACAGACCGCGAGGCGGCTGCCGCCTTCGTTGGTCGTCACAGTGAGCGGGCTTTCCTCCTGCGGGAACAGGCGCATACCGGTGTGCGCATCGCCCTTGCAGCACGCCGCTCCACAGAGCTGACCGCAGTCTGCCCGCAGGGGCGTCAAATCGCCCAGAATTTTATAGATCTTTTTATACATGGCGGGGTAATCGGTTTTGCGCATACAAAGCGCTCCTTTCTCCGTGCAAAACGGGTCTGTTGCACTTCGCAACAGACCCTTAAAAATATACAGGAACTATTTTTAGTTCCTGTATATTTTTATCAGAATGAACGCGAAGGGGGCTCCAGACCGTTCC
>JAFQWC010000053.1 GCA_017407665.1 Clostridia bacterium
AAAAACGGCGGAGACGCGACCGTCGGCGTAATAGCCCAGCGCGCGTTTTTCGCCGGTGGCTTCCGCGTGGAAGTCCACAATGCAGACTTTCGGCAGGCCCGGTGTTTTCAAAAGCGCATCCAGTGTGCGGAACGGGCAGGCCAGATGCTCTTCCAGATATACCGCGCCCATCAGGTTGATGACGGCGATCTGTGTGCGGCCCATATCGAGGATCGTGATGCCGTGTCCCGGGGCATCCGGCGGGAAGTTGGCCGGGCGCACGATGGCTTCGGTGTCATCGAGATAGTCATAGACCTCGCGGCGGCGGTAGGTATGGTTGCCGGTCGTGATCACATCCACACCGCTGTCAAACAGGTGATTCGCGGACGCGGGGGTGATGCCGTTGCCATCCGAGGAATTTTCGCCGTTGGCAATGACAACATCAATGCCCTTGGTGCGTTTCAGGGCGGGCAGGCGGCGGCGCAGGAATTCGCAGCCGTTCATGCCGACCACGTCGCCGATACAAAGAATCTGCATAGGGTTATCGCTCCTTTTTATATCGTAAAATCCAGCGTGGCGGCATCCCGGGGCAAGTCATGGGTGTACTGCAGGAAGGCCGTTACGCGGCGGTCATAGTCGTCTTCGATCGAAAGGGTGAAGGCTTCGGCCACGCGGCGGGAGACTTCCGTGAACAGTGCGCCCATGTCAAACAGGGCCTGCCACATTTCTTCCTCCGTGCAGCGGGGGAAGGTGCTGAGGTATGCTTTCCAGATATCCGCCGGCAGCAGGTCGGCGAGCTTGTCGCCCTGTTTTCCGACCGTGCGCGCAAAGCCGTGCAGTGCGCCGGCGTACCACTTCAGCATCTGCAGCAGCATATCGCGGATCACATCCAGATGCTTGTGTGCAAACAGAAGCTGACCGCGCCACAGTCCTTTGGAAACATACGGCGCCACCCACCAGAACTCTGTACGGCATTCAAAGAAAAGCTGCTGTGTGGGCGGGGTGATGTAGTGCGTGCTTTCATTCGGGGGCGGCAGCGCGGGCAGGACACCGTCCTTATCGAGCAGCACCACGGAAAGGCGGTCGTCAAAGCAGTAGCCGTGGTAATTTTTGATATCCGCGATCGTCAGGTCAATGCGGTTGCCGTCCGCAAACTGCATCAGGTAGCAGACAAATTCCGGAAAATGATCATTGAACAATTCACCTTCATCGGTGCGTTCGTAAACGAGCATATCGCCGAACAGCGCTTCGCCGTATTCTGTGTTGAGCGGTCTGTCTTTATAGGATGCCACATCCCGCACGAGATAAACAATATCAAAGTCATTGAAAGGGTCCGGCCTGCGGTCCGGATTGGCGCGGGAACCGTTCAGAATGACCGCGCGGATATCGTCCTGTTCCCGGGCATAGCCGAGAATGCGGTCGTACATTTGCTGCTCATGAAGCATACGAAACCTCCGAAAAGTATAATTATCTTTATTTTACAGGATTTCCGGCCGGATTTCAACCGCTTTCCTGTCCATCATCCCTGTGCAGATGCGTTGTTCCTTGTTTTTTGTGGACATCCGCGGCGGACCCTGCTATACTGAAAGCAGAAATCAACGTTTTTAGAGACGATGGATAGAATGGAGGAATCCCTATGTATGCCGGTATTGACCTGACCACGGTAAAGGATATCCGTGACCTGCACGATTACATCAACGCGGAGCTTCGCCTGCGCCGCGTGCTGCCCACGATCGACGGCCTGAAAGCGGCGCTGGAAAACCCGAAATGCGAGGCGGAGATCGAGTTCATCGGCTACGGCAAGATCTCCGGTCCGCTGATGGACCACGTGAACAAGCTGATCGAGATGATCGTTCTGGTGAACGAAAAGAATCCGAACGTGAATGTTATGATCACCATGTAACGGAGGGCGGTTATGGCAAAGTATCTGATCATAAATGCCGATGACTGCGGCATGTGTCATTCGGCAAATCAGGCGGTGATGGAGCTGTTTGAGGGCGGGCATATCCTGTCTTCCACCATCATGATGCCGTGCCCCGCAGCGGAGGAAGCGGTGCGTTTTGCCGCCGCGCATCCGGAATACGCCATCGGCGTGCATACCACGCTGACGAGCGAATGGGCGACCCACCGCTGGAAGCCGTTGACAGACGGCAAAACCCTCGTGGATGCGGACGGCTATATGTGGCGCGAAAGCGAACAGGTGGAGAAAAACGCCTCGTATGAGGATATCGAAAAAGAGGTGCGTGCGCAGATCGAAAAGGCCCTCGCGCTGGGTATGAAACCGTCCCACATCGATAACCACATGGGTACGCTCTATGGGCACTACACAGGGCGGTTCGGCCTCGGTAAGCTGGCCATCCGCCTGTGCGGCGAATACGGCAAACCGTATCGCTTCTTCACAAAATATGACAAACGCATCGCACCGCAGAACATCCCGCGCTGGCTGTATCAGGGAATCACGCTGCTGACCCGCCTGTGGGGCAGAAAATACGGCGTCCCGATGCCGGATTATCTGCTGTTCCCGGACTGGAACGACGACCTGCGCCAAAGCTATGAACATTACCGGGAGGAGATCCTCAAAATCTGGGTCAACATTCCGGAGGGCATCACGGAGACCTTTGTGCACCCGGCGGTGGAATCGGACGAGCTCAAATCCATCCTCGGGCTTTGGCGCGATCGCGTGTGGGAATATCAGCTGATGAAGGACCCGTACACCCATGCGTACCTGAAGGAACACGGTGTGGAACTCATCAGTTATCACGATCTGGTGCGGATGAAAGGAAAATAACATGAAGAAAAGTCTTTTGATCCACCCGGAGGAGCTGAGCCGGAAATGGATCGACCGCATGGCGGCGCTCGGCGTACAGGTGCTGGCCCTGCATCCGGCGGGCGGCAAAAACGCGCATAAAACGCTGGCGGAGATGCTCCGGCTGCTCGAGACAGCGGAGTACCGTGCCCTGCTGGACTATGCCGCGGCGTGCGGACTCGAGATCGAATACGAGCTGCACGCGGCGAGCTACCTGCTGCCGCGGGAACGCTTTGAAACGGAGCCGGCGCTGTTCCGCATAAATAAAAGCGGTGTACGCTCTCCGGACTGGAATTTCTGCGCGTCGAACCCGCAGGCGATGGAGATCGTCACACAGCGGGCGGTGGAGCTCGCGGGCAAGCTGTACCGCAGTGCGCCGCGCTATCATTTCTGGCTCGATGATGACCGGGACGCCAAGTGCTTCTGCCCCAAGTGCCGGGAGAAAACGGCATCCGATCAGCAATTGTCTGTGATGAACGCCGTTCTGGCCGCGCTGCGGGAAAAGGAACCGGCGGCCACGCTTTCGTATCTCGCGTATTTTGAGGCGATGGAGCCGCCGCAGACGGTGCAGCCGCTGCCGGGCATTTTCCTCGAGTATGCACCCTTTGACCGCGATATGAAGCAGCCGGCGGACACCATGCCGGCGGCGGAGAAAGAAAATATCCACAGGCTACTGGATGTTTTCGGGCGGGAAAATGCGCAGCTTCTCGAATACTGGTACGATAACTCGATGTTTTCCGGCTGGAAGAAGCCGCCGAAGCCGTTCACCGTGAACAACGACCATGTCCGGGCCGATCTGCGGTTTTACCGCGCGCTTGGTTTTGCGGATATTTCCTGCTTTGCCTGTTTCCTCGGTGCAGATTACGAGGCGCTGTACGGCGAACCGGATCTTTCCGCGTTCTGTGAATAAATATAAAAAGCTGCTGTAGCGATACAGCAGCTTTTGCTATCTATTCGGTTTTATGCGTTGTACGGCTGTCCATTCATGAGGCGGACGGTGCTGGAAGGGTCAATGAAGCACGAGCCGGTGTAATCCACACGGTCGATGCGGCAGCCCTCGCCGATGACCACATTCTCGCCGCTGACCACGCCGGCGGTGACACCGGTCAGCTCTACGGTGGTGGCTTCGATCAGATTGGCGCAGCAGTCTCTGGCCGGCTGTTCGCGGTTCAGAAGGTTGTTGACAATGCTGTTGACATAGTCTCTGATCTGCCGGATCATGCGCGGCCGCGGGTCAAATTCGATCCGGATGTGATCGCCGACGATCTCATCGGCCTGCACGCTGCCGCAGATCTCGATCTTGTCGGCGCTGATCTGTTTCTTCGCGGAAAGACAGCCGTCCACATACAGCGTTTCGGCTTCCAGATTGCCGTCCGTCTGCATCGTGCCGTCGATATGGATCTTTTCGGCACAAGAGAGTTCGGTGATGTGCGCCGAACCGTCGCAGTTGAATTGCTTTGCGCGGAGCGCGGCGAGTTTTACGGTGCCGTCCACCTCGAGGATATCGGTTTCTGTCGTACCCTGAACGGATAGGCTGCCGTCCACGGAGATTTTCTGCGCATAGAGATCGCTCTGCACGCTTGCTGCGCCGTCGATGTCGAAGCGTTCGGTATGCAGCGTGCCTTTCACGGAAAAACTGCCGTCCACAGAGAGCTTCGGCGCGTGCAGGTCGCCCTGGATCGACGCGGCGCCGTCGATCTCAAAGGTTTCCGCAGTCATATTGCCGCTCACGTTCAGTGTGCCGTCTGCAGAGGCGGTTTTGGCGGTGAGATTGCCGCCGCAATGGAACGTGCCGTCCGCACACATGGATTCACAGGTGATGTCCCCGTGGCAGGAGGCGACGCCGTCGATGTGGACGGTGCCGTATTCGCCGCCGGAAAAATTACCGAGACCGTCGATTTTGATGTTCTGCATAAATGTATCCTCCTTCAAATCATTCGAGCGTGGGGAACAGACCCCGGTATTTCATTTTGATGGCCGCGGCGCATTCGGAAACCGATACCGGGGCGATGTGTGTGATGGTGCTGTCTAGGGCAAAGGGGGCATCGGTGCGGGAAAGCATCGCGTGGTACGTATCTCCGGCACGGAACAGGGTGAGTACGGTTTCCAGCTGACGCAGTCCGGTGATGGAAACCGCACGCTCCGCCAGGGTACGGCGCTGCTCGCTGTCTGTGACCGCCAGCTGTTCTGCTGCGCGGCTGATGGCCGTGAACAGGGCCAGATCAAACAGGTCATAGCTTTCCTTCTGCACATGATACAGAATGGTCGGCAGCAGATCCTGTGCGATCTCTTCAATCTGCACCAGGGCTTTGCCATCGATGAGCGCGGGGGCGGTGTCGGGAGAAAGCATACGGGAAAGCTCCGTGAGGGAGTATTTGTCCTTGTTTTCGAGGATCGACAGCACGCGCGGGAGAATGAGTTCACGCGGGAAAAAGGTCTCCTGTCCGGTGAAAGACGACTGCTTGATAAACCATTCCTCCGGAATCAGCTTCTCGCGCTTCCAGCGGTACAGCTGCCCGTAGGAGATGCCGGTCTGCTGCAGCAGTTCTTTTTTGGAGATCAGATCCATCGGGTCACTTCCTTTCATAAATCTGCTTTTTCGATAACGTAACAATGTTTTGTTACAATCATACTATAACAGAACATTGTTACGCTGTCAAGAGGGGAACGGAAATTCCCGGAATCTGCACGACTGGGAATGCTATCGGTTGATTTTTGGTTTGGAATCCGCTATAATAAAATTAACTATAGAAATCCCCCGGGGAACCGTGGAAAGGATGGTTTGCTATGCCGGAAATTTACACACTTCCGCTTTCCAAAATTATACATGAAATGCAGCTGGAGGAAGTTTATCTGCCCAAAAGCGGCGATGATATTCTCATTCAGTCCCGCGATGTTGTGCGTCCCGGTATTGAACTGAGCGGTTATTATCAGTATTTTGATCCTACCCGTATCGCCATTTTCGGCCGCGCGGAAATCGCCATGCTGTACAGCTGGAAGCCGGAAAAGCGCTACATTGCGCTCGAGAGCTATTTCTCCCAGCAACCGCCGGCTGTGATCTTCGCCCGCGGTTTTGAACCGGACCAGGATATGCGTGCGTTCGCAAGCCGCTATGCCGTGCCGCTTCTGAAGACCCACGAGTCCACATCCAACATTGTGGCGGCACTGGTCGCTTTCCTGAACGTAGAATTGGCACCGCGCATCACCCGCCACGGCGTGCTTGTGGAAGTCTACGGCGAAGGTATCCTGCTCGTCGGCGACAGCGGCGTCGGTAAGAGTGAGACCGCCATCGAGCTCATCAAGCGCGGCCACCGTCTGATCGCGGACGACGCCGTGGAGATCCGCCGCGTGTCGAGCAAATCGCTGGTCGGTCAGTCGCCGGAGAATATCCGCCACTTCATTGAACTGCGCGGCATCGGTATCATCAATGCCCGCCGCATCTTCGGTATGGGCGCCGTCAAGCTCTCCGAAAAGATCGATATGTGCATCAATCTGGAGATCTGGGACTCCTCCAAGGTCTATGACCGCATGGGCATCGACAGCGAGTATACCGAGATCCTCGGCATCCGCGTGCCGGTCATGACCATCCCGGTCAAGCCCGGCCGAAACCTGGCCATCATCATTGAGGTCGCAGCGATGAACAACCGCCAGAAGAAGATGGGCTACAATGCCGCCCACGAGCTGCTTTCCGCGCTGGGCATGGATGTTTCCATGATGCCGCATGAGGAGATCAAGCGCGAACTCGATATCTGATACGCATAGAAGACGTTTCGGCGCTGTACAATAGATGCAGTACCGTATATCCATCACAGTAAGGAGATTTGGAATGCCTGATTATTCCATTCTGGATGCCGCTTTGCAGGCAGCCAATATCAAATATAAAACCGATGAACCGATGCGCCTGCACACCACCTTCAAAATCGGCGGCCCCGCAGACCGGTTCATCCAAATTGAAAATATCGCCGCCCTGCAGCAGGTGCTTCGCGCGCTGAAAGCATCCGGTGTGCCGTATTTGCTGCTGGGCAACGGTTCCAATATGCTTGTGCCGGACGAAGGTCTGCGCGGTGCCGTGCTGACGCTGGAAGGCGAATTAAAGCAGATCGCCCGCACGGAGGATGGGAAGATCCTCTGCGGCAGCGGCGCAACGCTGGCGGCGCTATGCAATTTTGCCCGCAGCCATGTGCTGACCGGCCTCGAATTTGCCTGGGGCATTCCCGGCGAAGTGGGCGGTGCACTGTACATGAATGCCGGCGCCTACGGCGGGGAGATGAAGCAGGTCGTGTCCCGCGTGTTTTACGTGGATGAGGACGGCCGCACCGGCGTGTATGCGGGTGAAGCGCTGGCCTTCGGCTACCGCAAAAGTGTCTTCATGGGCACGAAGAAGGTCATTACCAAGGCGGAATTTGTCCTGCAGCCCGGCGTGGAGACGGAAATCACCGCGACGATGGACGATCTCATGCAGCGCCGCAAGGAAAAGCAGCCGGTGGAGCTGCCGAGCGCGGGCAGTGTATTCAAGCGCCCGGAAGGCCATTTTGCCGGCGCGCTCATCGAGCAGTGCGGGCTTAAGGGGTACCGCATCGGCGGCGCCTGCGTCAGTGAGAAGCATGCGGGGTTCATCGTCAATGTGGATCATGCCGCCTGTGCCGATGTTGAAGCGCTGATCGGGTACATTCAGGACGAGGTGCTCCGGAAATTCGGCGTGGAACTTGAGCCGGAAGTGCGCTGCGTGCGCCTGTAAAAAGGAGTATCTATGGAATTTGTCATTCTCACCGGGCTTTCCGGTGCGGGCAAGACCCGTGCCATGCATGCCATGGAGGATATCGGCTTTTACTGCGTCGATAACCTGCCTCCGGCGCTGATCCCGGTTTTCTATGATCTTTGCGAAAAATCCGAGGGGCTGCAGAAGCGCATCGCGGTGGTCACGGACACCCGCGGCGGCGAGCTGTTCAAATCCTTTTTCAGCGCGCTGGAAACGCTGAAAGCCCAGAATAAAACGTATAAGATCCTGTTCATGGACGCACGGGACCAGGTCCTCGTGAACCGTTTTCAGGAGACGCGCCGCAAGCACCCGCTCGGAGAAGCCATGCAGGGTTCTCTGGAGCAGGCCGTTCGTCTGGAGCGGGAAATGCTGCGCCCGGTCAAGGAGATCTCCGATTATGTGATCGATACCTCGAGCGTGCCGGTGGCGCAGCTTAAATCCCATATTTCCGATATTTTTCTGCAGAACAACAACGATTCCATCGCGGTGCACTGCATCAGCTTTGGCTTTAAGAACGGTCTGCCGCTCGCGGCGGATCTCGTATTTGACGTGCGCTGCCTGCCGAATCCCTTCTACGTACCGGAGCTGCGCCCGCTGACGGGCCTCGACGCGCCGGTGCGGGACTACGTGATGCGCTGCCCGGAGACCGAGGGCTTCAAGCAGCGGTTCACGGATATGATCGATTTCATGCTGCCGCTCTACGTCAAAGAGGGCAAGAGCCAGTTGGTCATTGCGGTCGGCTGCACGGGCGGACACCACCGCTCCGTGGCGCTGGCGCAGTATATGCACGATCACCTTGCGGAAAAGGGTGTGCGTGTGGGCGTAACGCATCGCGATATGCTCAAATAAACCAAAGAACAGAGACAGAAAGGGAGGACGCGGCATGTCGTTTGCCTCGGACTGCAAAAAAGAGCTTTGTATTCTTGAAAATAAGCGGGCTTGCTGCCTGAAAGCAGAATGCTACGGCCTTCTGCTTTTTTCAAAATGTTTTTCCGTTCGGGAATCGCGCATGATCTGTGAAAACGGTGCGGTCGCCCGGCGTGTAGCGGAGGCTGCGGCGGTATCCGCCGGTGTGTACGCGGAAGTGCGGGCGGACCTGCGCCGCAAGAAGACCGGTGCGTTTACGCTGGAGATCCCCGGAGAGGATGCGCGGAGAACGATGATCGAATCGTTCGGCCATACCGGCACGGAGGTCGGGCTGCGCATCCGGATGGAGAACCTGAAAAAGGACTGCTGTGTGGCTTCGTTTCTGCGCGGTGTGTTTTTGATCTGCGGCACGATCACGGATCCGCAGAAGGAATACCATCTGGAGTTTTCCACGCCGCATCTGCACCTGGCAGAAGATCTCGTGCAGGTGCTGCAGGGCGTCAAGGCGGCGCAGTTTTCACCGGCCATCGCCCGGCGCAAAAACAGCTACATGGTCTACATCAAGGAGAGCGCGGCGATTGAGGATTTTCTCACGCTGATTGGCGCGGGCAACTCCGCGATGGATCTGATGCAGATCAAAATGTACAAGGAAGCCTACAACAATATGAACCGTGTCTCGAATTGTGAGACGGCCAATCTGGACAAGACCTATTCTGCAGCGTCCAAGCAGATCGCGGCCATTGCGCTCATCAGCGATAAGGTGGGCATTGAGGAGCTCCCGGCCGATCTGCAGGAAGTGGCCACACTGCGCTTACATAATCCGGATATGTCCCTGCGTGAACTCGGCGAGCGGCTTTCCATCAGCCGTTCCGGCGTCAATCACCGCCTGCGCCGGATCATGGAATATGCGGAAACGCTCGGCACGCCGGAAGACGAGGTCGCCGCGCAGCGGATCGGCAAATAACAGGAAAGGGGAACGGATATGGCAAAACCAAAGAGCATCAAGGATTTTTTTCTTGGTATCCTGTTTGTGTCGATCCTCTGTGCGATCGCGTACGGCATTGGATGGCTGCTGCAGACGGACCCGGAGCCCGGCAACATCTCGGTGTATTCCGGCGATACGGAAATCGTTTCGCTGCAGCGTGTGGTTGCGGAAGAAAAGAAAAAGGAGCTGATCGTGGACAGCGGTCGGTTCCATATTGAAGAAGATGCAGCATTGTTCCCCGTGGTACGGATGGAAAAGAGCATCATGCTGGAGGCCTCTCAGGATCCCATTTCCGATATGTATTATACGATCTATAAAGAGGACTTTTCCGAACTGTATTACAGAACCGTGTTTTTCACGTATCCGGAGGAACCCGGTACGTATTATGTGGTCGTCGACACCACATGGGGCAGGAAGGATCATAACTTCTCCACCCAGCACGGGTTCACGCTGATCATCGAATAAATTCGGCATCAAAGGAGGACGCGGATATGGCATTTACCCATCTGCACGTGCATACGGAATACAGCCTGCTGGACGGCGCCTGCCGTATCGAGCGGCTCTTGGACCGTGCCAAAGCGCTGGGGCAGACCAGTGTGGCGATCACGGACCACGGCGTCATGTACGGCGTGATTGATTTTTATAAAGCTGCGAAGGCCCGCGGAATCAAGCCGATCATCGGCTGCGAGATCTATGTGGCCAAGCGTGGTATGCAGGACAAGGTGCATGGGCTCGACAATGAGAACCGGCATCTCGTGCTGCTTTGCAAAAACGAAGAGGGCTACCGCAATCTGGTGGCGATTGTCTCCGCGGCCTGGACGGACGGTTTCTACAACAAACCCCGTGCGGATTTTGATCTGCTCAGAAAGCACAGCGGCGGGCTGATCGCGCTTTCGGCGTGCCTTGCGGGTGAGATCCCGCGTGCGCTTTCCGTGGGCGCGTTTGAAGAAGCGAAGGAAGCCGCGCTGCGGTATGAAGAGATCTTCGGCAAGGGGAATTTCTATCTGGAGCTGCAGGATCACGGCCTGCAGGATCAGGCTTATGTAAACCCGCAGATCATCCGTCTCTCCCGGGAGACCGGCATCCCGCTCGTTGTCACGAACGACTGTCACTACATTGAAAAAGAAGACACGAGGATGCATCATGTTCTGATCTGTATCCAGACGAACCGCACCATTGAGGACGAGGACGTGCTGGAATTCGGATCGGACGAGTTCTATTTTAAGAGCGAGGAGGAAATGCGTGCGCTGTTCCCGGATTGCCCGGAAGCGGCGGACAATACGCAGATCATTGCGGACCGGTGCAATCTGGAGTTCGAGTTTGGCAAGACGAAACTGCCACGCTTCACGACACCGGATGGCAGCGACAACCGGGAATATTTCCGCCGGATGTGCTATGAAGGTCTGCACAAATATTACGGCCCGAATCCCGACCCCGCGATCGTGGAGCGTTTGGAGTATGAGATTTCTACGATCGACTCCATGGGTTATGTAAACTACTATCTGATCGTTTACGACTTTATCCGTCAGGCCAAGAGCATGGGCATCCCCGTGGGTCCGGGCCGTGGTTCCGGTGTGGGCAGCCTCGCTGCGTACTGCATCGGCATTACCGGTGTGGATCCCTTGCGCTATGATCTCATTTTCGAGCGCTTCCTCAATCCGGAGCGCGTCAGTATGCCGGACTTCGACGTTGACTTTTCCGACGAGCGCCGGCAGGAGATCATCGAATACGTCGTCGAGAAATACGGTGCCGACCACGTGGCGCAGATCGTGACCTTCGGTACGATGGCGGCGCGTCTGGCCATCCGCGATGTGGGCCGCGCCATGGCCATTCCGTATAACGTGTGCGATATGGTGGCGAAGCTCGTCCCCATGGAACTGAATATGACGCTGGATCACGCCCTCGAAAGCGTGACCGAGCTGAAAGACAAATATGAATCCGACCAGCAGGTACATGACCTGATCGATATGGCGCGAAAGATCGAGGGTATGCCGCGCCATACCTCCACCCATGCGGCGGGTGTGGTCATCACGGACCGCCCGGTGGTCGATTACGTGCCGCTGAGCATGAATGACGAATCGGTGGTCACGCAGTTTACGATGACGACCGTGGAAGAACTGGGCCTTCTGAAAATGGACTTTTTGGGTCTGCGCAATCTGTCCGTCATCGACAATGCGGAGCATATGATCCAAAAGCGTGTGCCCGGCTTCCGTGTGGAAAATGCTCCGCATGACGATCCGAATGTGTTCGCCATGATCACAAGCGGCGCGACGGAAGGCGTGTTCCAGTTTGAATCGGCCGGTATGCGGCGCGTGATCATGCAGTCCATGCCGGAAAGCATCGAAGATCTCATCGCGGTCATTTCCCTGTACCGACCCGGCCCGATGAAGTTCATTCCAACCTACGTGGAAAACCGCAAGCACCCGGAGAAGATCACGTACCGGCATCCGCGGCTTTCGAAGATCCTTGATGTCACCTACGGCTGCATCATCTATCAGGAGCAGGTCATGCGGATCTTCCGCGAACTGGCCGGCTACTCTCTGGGCCGAGCGGATATCGTGCGCCGCGCCATGAGTAAGAAAAAACACAAGGTCATGGAGGAGGAACGCAAGTACTTTGTCCACGGCCTGAAACGTGCGGATGGCACCGTGGAGATCGAGGGCTGCGTCGCGCGCGGCGTGGACGAGCGTACCGCAGAGATCATCTACGATGAGATGGAAAGCTTCGCGTCCTACGCGTTCAACAAATCCCATGCGGCGGCGTACGCGGTGGTGTCCTACCGCACCGCCTATCTGAAGTACCATTATCCAAAAGA
>JAFQWC010000054.1 GCA_017407665.1 Clostridia bacterium
TGGGCGGAGCATATCGTTACGCCGGAGCAGCTCTTCACGCGGCTTTTCCCCCGCGCCTATGCCGTCGCGGAAGCTGCATGGTCCAAGGAACGGGCATATGACGACTTCCGGCAGCGCCTGCGTCCGCTGATGGAAAAAGCCGCTGCAGCCGGTGTGACCGGTACTGCGGAGAACTGGTGGGATCCGAAGGGAAAGGAGCGCCGGGAGGATGCGCTGGGCTATATGGCCCGCATGACCGCAGCCATCCCGAAAAACGCCAAAGATACGATCGCCGAAGGCGGCGGTGACACCTCGGCCTTCCTGATGGGTTTTGCGACAAAATTCTTTACCCCGGCCGATATCCCCCATCTTCTGAAACTGTTCAAATCCTGATACGAAAGCCCGGTGCTCTCTGCAAAACGCGGAAAGCACCGGGCTGATTCATTTTTATATAGAAAAATCAGGCATCCAAAGCGTCCTGTGTGCGAACCTTATGGACAAAGCACAGGCAGGTGAGCGACAGCGCCGCGATGACCACACTGGCGATGATCGCCACACGGTAGCTGCCGAAGAAATCAAAGCTGAATCCGTAAAGCGCCATGGCTGCGGAACTGCTTGCGCAGGCAAACATGGATATGTAGGAATAGGCCACACTGTTCATCCGCGGACCGTACACATAACGGACCACCAGCGGGATACCCACCGCGGCCACCGCAAAAATGCCGCCGAAGAACAGGGCACTCAGCATGGGCACCACCGTACCGCCCATGGGCAGGAATGCGAAGATGGTCATGCCGATCATATTGGAGATGAGCATGACACTGCAGGCCTTCGGTGCACCCATGGCGTCACTGAGAACACCCAGCAGGAGCTTAAAGAGCACGTTGCCGATCATACCGGCGGAAACCATCAGCGCACCGACGGAAGCCGAGAGACCGATGCTCGTCGCAAAGCCGGAAACATGGGTGTTGAAACCGGAAACGAAATAGGCCAGCACAGAAAATGCCACCGTAACCAGGAAGGTTGCGTTGAAGAAGGAGATCTTCACCTTCTGTTCTGCTTTCTGTGCAGTGGACTTCACAGAAATGCTGTCTGCGCCGTATGCCAGCAGATTCTTTTCCTCCGGACGCTCCCGAATGACGAACACGATGCCCGGCATAGCGATCACAAAAACAAACACGCCGGCCAGCAGGTAGGCATTGCGCCAGCCGAAAGACTCAATGGCTGCGCTGAGGATGGGATTGAATACGGCACCGCCCAGACCGGAGCAGCTCATCGTAATACCCATGGCAAAACCGTGCTTTTCCTGGAACCAGTTACCGATGATGTAGGTAATGACCACATTGTTGTAACCGGTGACAAAGATACCCATCAGCACGCTGAGCACATAGAACAGTGCCACGTGATTGGATACCGACATACCCACAAAGCAAAGTGCGGAAACCACTGCACCGGCACCGGTCAGCATACGGATATTCACCTTGCCGATCAGTTTGGATGCCACAATCGGGCCCATCACACCGCTGATCAGGTTGTTCAGCGTGGTGGTCATGGAAATGGCACCGCGTCCCACTTCCAGCGCCTCCGATACGGATACGAAAAAGATACCTGCACAATTGATACAGATGCCGATGGAGGTCATGGCCATACATGCACAGGACGCCACGACCAGCCAATGATAAATACTTTTATTTCTCAAACCGATCCCCCCAAAAATGATGCGCTGCAAAGGGCCGCAGCGCATTCAAAACCTTTTATTTTGTACCGAAAATACGGTCGCCGGCGTCACCCAAGCCCGGCACGATGTAACCGTTTTCGTTCAGCTTTTCATCCAGAGCCGCGCAGTAGATCTGCACATCGGGATGCGCTTCGCTGAGCGCCTTCAGGCCTTCCGGTGCGGCAATGATGCAGAGGAACTTCACGCTTCTCGGATTGGAACGCTTCACGATGGAGATCGCATCGATCGCGGAACCGCCCGTTGCCAGCATCGGATCCAGTACGATCACGTCGCGCTCGTTGGTATCCGGCGGCAGCTTGTTGTAATATTCCACGGGCTGCAGGGTCTCCTCATCGCGGTACAGACCGATATGACCGACCTTGGCGCTGGGCACCAGCTGCAGAACACCATCCACCATACCGAGACCGGCACGGAGGATCGGCACGAAAGCCAGCTTGCGGCCGGCGATGACCTTGGTTGCAGCCATCCGGATCGGGGTTTCTGTCTGCACTTCCATCAGCGGCAGATCGCGTGTTGCCTCATAACACAGGAGGTTTGCGATCTCACTGACAAGGGCGCGGAACTGCTGCGTGCCCGTGTTCTTGTCGCGCAGGAACGTGAGCTTATGCTGCAGCAGCGGATGATCCATAATGAAAATCTTATCGTTCATATTTCTCACTCCTAAAAACAGTTGAAATTACAGTTCGCCGTTTTCGATGGCAGCGATCTGATCTACACGGCGCTGATGACGGCCACCCTCAAACTCGAAGGACAGGAATGTATCCACGATATTCAGGCCCATTTCCTCACTGATGACGAGACCGCCCATGCAGAGGATGTTGGCGTTGTTGTGGCGGCGGGTCATTTCTGCGGCGTGGGTGTCGCAGCAAAGTGCGGCGCGGATGCCCTTCACTTTATTGGCAGCCATGGAAATGCCGATACCGGTGGAGCACACCAATACGCCGTACTCCGCTTCGCCGTCAGCCACGCAGTGGGCAACCTTGGCGGCGTGCACAGCGTAGTCCACGCTGTCTGTGGAGTAGCAGCCGAAATCCTTGACTTCGATCCCTTTGGCTTCCAAATGCTTTTTGACCGCTTCTTTCAGTGCGAAGCCGCCGTGATCACAACCGATTGCAATCATTTTTAACCCTCCGTTTTCATTTCGTTTTTCTTTTTCAGTTCACGTTCTGCCTGCGGCAGACGCAGATAAACAGGCATCAGGGCGTCGGGCGTAACCGTCTCCCCGTTATCCATCTTTTCTCTTGCGGCAAACGCCACACCGGATGCGCGCTGGAACTGCAGCTGGGGCTGCAGAACCTTCGCACCGAGTTCCGCGAAGGTCTTATAGCAGAGCGCCGCACCGTCTCCGACGAGGAGCAGGTTCTCGCCGTACGCTTTGCATTCTTCGTACAGCTCCGCGATGGGCAGGGCGCGGTCCGCACAGAGGCGCTCGATGTGGTCCCCGTCCACCTTGAACAGAGCGTTATAGACCTGTCCGACGCGGGCATCCATCACGGCGCAGACGATACCGGTCATCCCCCTGGCATTTTCCGCCATGGCGCGCAGCGTGGAAACACTCACGCACGGGATGTTCCGGGTCATCGCAAGACCCTTCACGCAGGACACACCGATGCGCACACCGGTAAAAGAGCCGGGGCCGGCGGATACCGCGATGCAGCTGAGATCATCCAGCGTTTTCTGGGAGAGCTTCAATACCGCGCCCACCATCGGCATCAGGGTCTGGCTGTGCGTCTGCTTTGTGTTGATATAAAATTCAGAAAGTATTTTGTCGTCCTCCAACAGCGCCGCCGATGCCGGCAGCGCAGAGGAATCGAGTGCTAAAATCAGCATAATGTCTTCCCTGTTGATGATTATAATTCGATCCCATCGATCTCAAAAACGCGTTCCGATTCGCTTTCACCCTTGCGGATGTCGATCCGGATCGTATTTCCCGGCAGTGCGCCGTCGATGTTCTCGCTCCACTCGATAACGAGGACGTTATCGGTGTCGAGATAATCGAAGAAACCGGTGGAATAGAGGTCGTCCCAGCCGGAAACCCGGTACATATCGAAATGCTGCACCGTGAGGCGGGATTCGTATTCGTTTACGAGCGCAAACGTGGGGCTGGAAACCACATCGCCGCCGCCCAGAGCCAGTACAAGACCGCGGGTAAATGCCGTTTTGCCCATGCCCATGGAGCCGGTGAAGGCGATCACCTCACCGCCCGTGAGCTTTTCCGCAACATGGGCAGCAAGGGCTTCCGTTTCAGAAACCGAACGTGTAATATACGTCGCCATAGCTTAGAACAAACCGTGGATCTTGCCGTCCTCGCCCACGTCGATCTTCTCGGCAGAGGGAACCTTCGGCAGACCGGGCATGGTCATAACGTCGCCGGCGTATGCTACGACGAAGCCTGCACCGTTAGAGAGGCGGAGATCACGGATGGTGATCTCAAAGCCGTGGGGTCTGCCCAGGAGGGCTGCGTTATCGGACAGAGAATACTGGGTCTTCGCAATGCAGACCGGCATCGCATCGCCGCCGAGTGCCTTGATGTCCTTCAGGGACTTCTTAGCTGCGTTTGTAAAGGTGACGCCGTCCGCACCGTAGATGGTCTTCGCGATGGCTTCGATCTTCTCCTCGATGGTCTTGTCGATGGAATAGATCGGCTCAAAGTGGGACTCGGTTCTGTCGATGACATCGCAGACAACCTGAGCCAGTTCTTTGCCGCCTTCGCCGCCCTTGGCGAAGACTTCGGACAGGGCGTAATCCACGCCGAGTGCCTTACAGGTATCGTCGATAACCTGCAGCTCGGCGTCGGTATCGGTGTGGAAGCGGTTGATGGCAACCACGACCGGCACACCGTACTTCTGCATATTCTCCACGTGTGCGCAGAGGTTTGCAGCGCCCTTCTTCAGAGCCTCTACGTTTTCGGCAGCGAGCTCTGCCTTCGGGATGCCGCCGTTATACTTCAGTGCACGAACGGTTGCAACGACAACGATGCAGTCCGGCTTGAGGCCGGCCATGCGGCACTTGATATCGAGGAATTTCTCTGCGCCAAGGTCGGAACCGAAGCCGGCCTCGGTGATGCAGTAATCGCCGAGCTTCAGAGCCAGGCGGGTCGCACGAACGGAGTTGCAGCCGTGCGCAATGTTGGCGAAGGGGCCGCCGTGCATGATGGCCGGGGTGCCCTCGATGGTCTGCACGAGGTTCGGGTTGATGGCGTCCTTCAGAAGGGCGGTCATCGCGCCGTCCGCCTTGATGTCCTTCGCATAGACCGGCTTGTTGTCATAGGTGTAAGCGATGAGGATGCGGCCGAGGCGCTCCTTCAGATCCTTCAGATCCTGTGCAAGGCACAGAATGGCCATAACTTCAGATGCGACGGTGATGATGAAGCCGTCTTCACGCGGAACACCGTTGATCTTGCCGCCGAGGCCAACGATCACGTTGCGCAGTGCGCGGTCGTTCATATCGACGCAGCGCTTGATGAGGATACGGCGCTGGTCAATGCCGAGCAGATTGCCCTGCTGCAGGTGGTTGTCCAGCATGGCGCAGAGCAGGTTGTTCGCGGAGGTGATGGCGTGCATATCGCCTGTAAAGTGGAGGTTGATGTCCTCCATCGGCAGAACCTGTGCGTAGCCGCCGCCGGCTGCGCCGCCCTTCACGCCGAAGACCGGGCCGAGGGACGGCTCGCGGAGAGCGATCACGGCGTTCTTGCCGATTTTAGCCATGGCCTGACCGAGGCCGGCTGTGGTGGTAGTCTTGCCCTCACCGGCGGGGGTGGGGTTGATGGCGGTGACAAGGATCAGCTTGCCATCCGGCTTATCCTGCAGTCTCTGAACGAGATCGTCATTGAGCTTTGCCTTAAAGCGGCCGTAGGGCTCGAGTTCTTCTGTGCGGACACCCAGTTCTTCCGCAATTTCTGCGATGGGTCTGAGTTTGGTCTGCTGAGCAATTTCGATATCGGTAAGCATTTCTAAAACCAACCTTTCCATGTCGATTTTTCTTCCGGCGGGCTGTATGCCCATACTTCCGGATTTTATCATTCTTATACGATTATATCCCAAAAAAGTCAATTCGTAAAGAGATTCTTTTCGCTTGTGAATATTTTGAAAAACATTGCTGAAAAGCCGGCTCTGTGCTATACTGTTCTTGTTATTTCGTTGTAGTTTCCGAACAAAACAAAGGAGCCTCTATGAGACAAAACCGACTTATTTTACGCTTTCTGGGCTGGTTTCGCCGCATCGACAAGCTGTTCTGGCTGTTGATGCTGATCATTGCCGCGTTCAGTCTGCTTCTTCTGAAAAGTGTATCCCGTGCCACCAATACGGACTATTATCACACGCAGCTTGTGGTCACCGTTGTGGGTCTTCTGGCTGCGGTGCTGCTTTCTCTGATTGATTATGAGCACATCGCTGCGTTTTGGAAGATCATCGCCGCCTTCTGCGTAGCGGCCATGGTATACACCTTATTCTTCGGCGTCAGCGTCCAGGGCAGCGGCGGCGTGAACGCCAAGGCGTGGATCAGCTTTGCCGGGCGTACCTTTCAGACCAGCGAGCTTGTAAAAATACTATTCCTGCTCACGTTCTCGAAGCATATTGCCATTCTGCGCGAGAAGGATCAGATCAAAAACCCGCTGCAGGTCTTTTTGCTGGCCGGTCATGCGGCGGTGCCCGTTCTGCTGTGCCATCTGCAGGGCGATGACGGTGCGGCCATCGTATTCTTCGCGATGTTCCTTTGCATGAGTCTGGCCGGCGGCGTGCAAATGCGGTATTTCGTTCTGCTTGGGGTGGTCATCGCACTGTGCGTGCCGTTCATCTGGAATCATGTGCTGAGTGAATATCAGATCAAGCGCTTTACCTCTGTGTACAATCTGGATGATCCCACCGTACAGCTGAACGAAGGTTACCAGCAGTATCAGGGCCGACTTTCCATCGGCAGCGGGCAGCTGTTCGGTAAGGGACTCTTTAACGGCAACCGGGTGGAATCGAACCTTGTGACCTTCCAGCACAGTGATTTTATCTTCTCCGCAGCGGGCGAAGAACTGGGATTCATCGGCTGCACGGCGATCATCGTACTGCTTTTTGCCTATTTGCTGCGCATTCTGTACATTGCTTCCAAGGCACGGGATGATCTCGGCCGCTGCATCTGCTTTGGCTTCTTCGGGCTCATCGCCCTGCAGAGCGTTTCCAACATTGGTATGTGCCTGGCGCTTCTGCCGGTCATGGGTGTAACACTGCCCTTCTTCTCGGCCGGCGGCAGCAGCGCTGTATGCCTGTTCCTCGGTTTCGGATTGGTGCAGAGCGTTTATATGCGCCGCACCGGTGTGGAAGGTCCGCGCCTGCACGCGACACGCAATCTGAAAGTCGATTTCAGAAAATTGAAGGTGTAAATCTATGTCTGTTTATGTTTTCGATCTCGGCGGAACTCTTATGGAATATATCGGGATGCCCGCATCCTGGATCGAATATTACCCCGAAGCATTCCGACATATTTCTGAAAAACTATGTCCCAATTGTTCGGAATCAGACTTGCAGCGATCCGTAGACTTGCTCACTACCTTCAATCCTCGCATCTCCAAAAGAGAAATTGAGTATACCCCCGAGTATATTTTTTCAACTTGTTTATCTCATTGGCCTTCCGTTATTTCCATTCCAGATGCAATTCATGCGTTTTTTGAAGGCATTCATTTATCTCCATTTATTTACCCTGATACGCTGCCGGCACTGAAGCATCTGAAGGCACAGGGACACTTCATAGCCACATTGACAGATTTGCCCACGGCCATGCCGGATTCTTTATTCCGACGAGATATTTCCGAATTGCTCCCCTATTTTGATTTGTATATGTCATCGGCGTCCTGCGGTTTCCGAAAGCCCAACCCTGCCGGCCTGCAGCAAATAGCCACACACTTTTCTATAGATGTCCGTTCGCTGATTTTTGTCGGTGACGAAGATAAGGACGCTCAAACCGCGATCAATGCCGGATGTTCATTCCTGCGCATCGACCGCAAAAAAGTGAATTCCCCTGCTTTACGCACCTTAATAGAGTTAGCTGAAAAGCCGCTGTTCAAGTGAACAGCGGCTTTTATACTAAACTCTGATATCTTTTCTGCAGTACAAATATGTATTCTTCTCCCGGCCTACCCGCTCCAACACACCGATCGTATACAGCACATTCACGGCGGCCTGCGCGTGGGCGACGGGGCGTTTTACGGCTTTTGCCAGTGTTTTGGTGGTGAACGGTTCTTCCAGCGTATCCGGCAGAAGCGCCAGATAATCCATGGGGCTTGTCAGCTCGATCTCTTCCAAAAGCGCATCCGGTACACGCTCGCCACGGGTGGAGCGGATCTTCTTCTGCGCACCGTAGCCGTCCAGATAGCGGTAATCCGTGGATTCCAGCACCGCCAGCCGCAGCGTGAAGTTCGGATGCTGCATCTGCTTTTTGATTTTGTACAGTTCGGGGAATACATCGAACGGGATCTGCTTTTTAGGGCTTTTCTTTCTCGGGCTGACTTCTCCGGTCTCCGGGTCGATCCAACTGAGCCAGCGCTGCCGCACGATGGGATAGACCACGGTAACACGCGCTGCTTCCAGGAAGGCATCCAACTTGTCTTTAAGACGTTCAAACCCACGGGTCTGGATCTCGATGATGCCGTTTTCGCCGACGATGTCCGCCACATACCCGCCGAGCGACACCTCCCGGCTTTCAAAATCCGGCTCATAGTAGGCTTTTAAGGTGGCGTGCAGTGTTTTTTCGGACAGCGTGCCGACGCCGCTCTCCCCTTTTGTCCGCTGCAGTGCGGCTTCCCGCGCCGCTTGGAATTTCTCCTGATCCATCGTTCTCCCCTCCCCTTTGACCCAAATAGTATACCATTTTTTGAGATAAAACGCAACCACGCAGAAAAGAGCGGTGCGCTGCCGCATCGCTCTCTCCGGTTTCGGTTTTGGTTTTATGCGCGGGGACGGAATGTGGCGCACTCGGTCTCACTGACGACACAGGGATCGGATGTGCAGCCGGCCACCTTGACGCTTTCTGCGTGGCACTTGCGGTTGCTGTTGTATGCACAGTGTTCCGCACTGCACTGGATGTCGGTGTTCTCTGTGGCGCTGGAGGAGTACACACCGGCCAGATTGCTGGCGCCGCCCTTGCGTTCTGCATAGGAAACACAGCAGGTGTCGCGGCTTTCCTGTGCCGCCGGGCCATCGACCTGAATCTTGTTCAGGCTGCAGAGCAGATCAGCGTTGTGCTGACAGGTCGTTACGGAGCATTTCAGTTTATTCATGGCTTTCGGTTCCTTTCCGTTCTTTTTTTACCGCCGCACGGCGGATAGCTGTAGTTTTTCCGTGAAAGGCACCGATTATACACTGCAAAGATCAGAGAATATACTGTTCTGCATTGATCACTTTTGTGCTCAGAAGATTTTTGGCGATCTCCATCGGGTTCACACTATGGTCCTGAATCGTCATGCCGGCGTGTCGGCACACTACGGAAACGGCACCTCTCTGCTCCGGCGTACAGAACACAACACCGGCGTTCCTTACACAGAGCTTTTCCATAATCAGCTCCGGATCCAGCTCTTTTGCGATCGTCAGCACAGCGCAGTTTCGGACGGTCAATCCATTTGGATCTTTCAAAAGCGCTTTTTCATCCACCGTAACAAATGTGCCGTTTTCGATGATCCGGCCGCCCTTGATGATGCGCATGTCGCCGTACTCTGCATTCAGCTTGCCGAATGCCTCGGTCTGCTCCTGCATAAGTTCCACGGTTCCCTCCACGTGCAGGTTCTGAATCTGCGGCAGAAGCGGTGTGCTTGCCGCATAAAGTGTAAGGTCTCCATCGATCCAGAGGGATGTTCCGTATTTCTGCAGGAGTGCCTCATTGAGTTCTGCGGAGTCGGACACATACGACCAGCCCTCCGGGATTACGGTCAGCTTCACGGTTTCATCGATCAGTGTGCAGGCTTCCTCGACGTATTTCTCCGCTGTAATGAGCTTCTTGGTCAGAAAGCGCAGTTCTTTGGCCATGAGCTTTTCCGCATCGATCTGCGGGTCGATCAGGATCACCTTTTCATCCGCATAATACTGTCCGCCTTTTCTCGCGCGCAGCAGGAAATACCGATCCACCGTAAATGCGGAATCCAGTTCAATGCAATCCTCCGGAATGCTGACGGTATATCCGTTCACGTGCATCTGCGCCAGATACGGCATCATGCTCTGCGGGCAGCGGATATTGCCATTGACGATCATTGCTTTGAATTTCTTCAGCACATTTTCCGTGCCCGGTGCAATTCTCAGAGACCCGTTCACACAAAGAACGCTGCTGCGTTCTACCGCGGTATCCCCGTTGATCTCGTAATTGCCGTTGACTGTGACGACCTCCACATCCTCATCTGTCTCCAGAATATTCTGCGTGTTCATGACCATCGGCAATGCATTCAGAATGGCACGGCTTTTTTCATTCACCAGCACGAGTTCCGCGTTAAGGATGATCTGCCCATACTGCTGCAGGCTTTCCGCAGTCATTTTTCTGGTGTCGCACACCTCGCAGTTCAGCACAAAAGTCTTCTTTTCAAACATATTTTTACTCCTTTCTCTCCGGGACGTTCCGTCCCTGTTCCGACAAAATCTGCCGCATATGTTTTCTGGCCGAGGATAACTTTGCGCGGATCGTGCCGGCCGGCTTACCGAACCACCTTCCAAGCTCCTCCGATGAATACCCCTGCAGATACCGCATCACGAACAACATCTTCTCCTCGTCCGGAAGCATTTCCAGAACCAGCAGCAGATCTACGTCAGCACAGTCATCGGGTGTCTGTGTTTCCGCCTGATTCTCCACAGCTGCCTGATACGACGCACGGCGGAAGTAATCGACATGCAGATTTTTGACCGTGCGGTACATCCATGCCCGTTTCTGTTCCGGTTTCATGCCGGAAAGCAGATCCTGATTTTTCAGCGCACGCACAAAGGCTTCCTGTACCAATTCCTCAGCCAAAGCCGAATCGCCGCAGCGCGAAATGGTCCACCGGAGCAATTCTTCCGAAAGCACCGTATACAGATCTGTGATCATGATGCTTCTCCTTTCCCGGATGATTGAGGGCTTTTCATCTGCCTTCACTTATAAGACGAATGAACATATAAAACCGTTGCAAGTTTTTTCGGATATTTCCCTTATCATGATTATATTGTGGAAAGTTTCAAAGGACAAGCGAAACTTGCGGCCGACGTTTCTGAAAAAGGATACCCTCGAAACTGTGCCCATATTTCAGTTTTCCGAATAGTCAAACTTGACAATACTTATTTTTTTAGTTACAATTGTTTTGTAAGATCCATTCGATTTGATCTTTTTGGATGAGGTGATTCCAATGTACATACACGTTTTAGCATTCCACATCCATCATTGGGGTGGAAATATTTATTGATGCCATTGCTATTTATATATAATAAAAGGAGCGAAGGGAGCGTACATATGTTTTGTCCTAAATGCGCAGCTGAAATTGCGGACGGCTCTGTGAAATGTCCGGAATGCGAAGCCACATTTGATATTCATGTCAGTTCTTTTGCAGGCTCCGTTCATTGGGAAGATCAGGTAAAGCCGGCAGGCAGTGAATCTGAAAAACGTCGAACTTTTTTGATCTGCGGGATCATTCTGGCTGTTACGATTGTTCTGTGGTTCCTGATTCAGATCGGTTGGCTGCCGGAGATCATCCAGAAACTGATCTGGGAACTGCGCTGGCTGATTCACAAGATTCGCTTTCAGTAAATTGTACAATTTAGCTTTATTACAAAAGAGGGCCGATTTCAGCCCTCTTTTCTCATTTGTACTCCATTCGAAAACCGTCCCGAAACTGCGCATGAATGCTTGAAAATCGAAACGGAATATGCTATACTGAGTTGATTCAGCCTATAATATAGTATCTGCAGCATTCGGCTGCATCGAAAGGCGGTTTGTTTATGAAAAAAACAGTATGTGTTATTTTTGGCGGCGCATCCTCGGAGCATGAGGTTTCCCTGATGTCCTCCGCTTCCATCATCCGCAATCTGGATGCCGAAAAGTTTGATGTGATCACCCTTGGCATCACGAAAGACGGCCGCTGGATCCTTTTTGAAGGCACGGCCGATGAAATCGAAAACAACACCTGGCTCAGCCATCCCGATAACCGTCCGGCCTTTATTTCTCCCGACCCGGCCACCTCCGGTCTTGTGGTTCTCGAAAAGGACGGCAGCTGCACCGTGCGCAAGATCGATGTGATCTTCCCGGTGCTGCACGGCAAAAACGGCGAAGACGGCACTATTCAGGGCCTGTTCCAGCTCTCCGGTATTCCGTATGTGGGCTGCGACACCGCCGCTTCCGCCATCTGCATGGATAAGGCTGTGGCCCATTCCCTGCTGGCCAGCTCCAACATTGAGCAGGCACATTACCTGTGGTTCTATGCCGACCGCTATGAAGCCGACGGCGATAAGATCCGCAACAAGATCGAAGCCCGTCTCAATTTCCCGGTTTTCGTAAAGCCCGCAAACGCCGGTTCTTCCGTCGGTATTTCCAAGGTAAACGCACCGGAGGATCTCGACGCGGCAATCCGCCTCGCTTCCGAGCACGACAGTAAGATCGTTGTGGAAGAAGGCATTGTGGGTCAGGAAGTGGAGTGTGCCGTTCTGGGCAACCGCGGCAAGAGCATCGCTTCCATGGTCGGTGAGATCGGCGCGGCTGCCGAATTCTACGATTACGACGACAAATACAAGAACGGCGCCGCGCAGCTCTTCATTCCCGCCCGTCTGGAGCCGGAAATCATGGAAGAGATCCGCCGCATCGCTGTTCGCGCATATAATCTTCTGGGCTGTGACGGTCTTTCCCGTGTGGACTTCTTCGTCACCACCAAGGGCAGGAAGATCATTCTGAATGAGATCAACACCCTGCCGGGCTTTACCTCCATCAGTATGTATCCGAAGCTCTGGGCGGCCACCGGTGTTCCCTACAGCGAACTGTTGGAGCGCCTGATCGAGTGTGCATTTTCGAGAGAAGACGCGTAAAGGACAGGAAACAATATGGATAACAGACCCATCGGCGTATTTGATTCCGGTCTCGGCGGTTTGACCGCTGTCAAGGAACTGATGCGCATTCTTCCCAATGAGCGCATTCTCTACTTCGGCGATACCGGCCGTGTTCCGTACGGCACACGCAGCCGAGACACCATTCTGCGCTATTCCAAGCAGGATATGCGTTTTCTTCTGAAGCACAACGTAAAAGCGGTTCTGGCTGCCTGCGGCACGGTCAGTTCCACGGCGAAAGCAGAAGGTGACCGCTTGCCCGTACCTTACATAGACGTGCTTCGCCCCACGGCCCGTGCGGCGGTGAACCAGACCAAAAATAAGAAAATCGGCATCATCGGCACGTCTGCGACCATCGCTTCCGGCTCCTATCGCCGGGAGATTTTGATGATCGACCCGGAGATTGAGGTTTACGAGCAGGCCTGCCCGCTGTTTGTATCGCTTGTGGAAAACGGCTTTGTCACCCCGCAAGACGAGGTGACCCGCCTGGTGGCGGAGCGCTACCTTGCGGCCATCCGCGAAAAAGGCGTGGATACGCTGATCCTTGGCTGCACGCATTTTCCCATCATCAGCGCGACGATCCGCAGCGTGATGGGCCGGCACGTACAACTGATCGACGCCGGCAGAGAAGCGGCGCTGGGCTGTTTGGAAGTTCTGAAAGCCGCCGATCTGCTCTGTGACGCGGAGCAGGAATCGGAGCATCAGTATTTTGTCAGCGACGACACACAGAGCTTCTACCACGTGGCTGAGCTGTTCCTCGGTCAGAGCGTACGCGGCAAGGTGGAACGCATTGATATTGAAAATTATTGACGTCAGAAAGGCAAGGTGAAGCAGATGCAGGAAAATTACGAGATCACCATCATCGGTCGGCAGACCGTGGACGGTGAAACCGGCGAGATCCGCGTGGATACCCTCGGCGACTACGTGGAAAAAGGCGGCATCAAATTCATCTCCTATATGGAATACGATAATGACGCTCCCTATGAAGGGCGCCACAAGATCCTCAAGATCGACCCCGAAGGCGTTGTGACCATGTTCACGCCGGGCACACCGACGCGCATGATCCTGGAAAAAGGCAAACGCCACAATTGTATGTACGATACCGGACCGGACTGCTCTCTCTGGGCGTGTTCACACAGACTATGAAGCAGGACCTCTCCCACGAAGGCGGAGAGCTGCGCATCGGCTACACGCTGGATATCGACGCACACCTCTCTTCCCGAAATGAAATTCTCGTCCAGCTGAAAAAACGCAGCACAGCGAGCGAAAATATAAATTGAAAGGAACCTGACCTATGTCCAAAGCAGTCAGCATTGCAAAAGAACAGGTTGCTGCCGCCGTGCGCAGCGCCATGCAGAAGGCCATCGAAGCCGGCGTTCTGATGGACGCCCCCATCCCCGCATTTACCGTGGAGCGTCCCGCAGACCGTACCCACGGCGATTTCGCCACCAACGCAGCCATGGTTTCTGCCCGTGCGTTCCGCACCGCACCGCAGAAGATCGCGGCAGCCATCTTGAGCCATCTCGACCTGACCGGCACCTACTTCACCAAGGCGGAAGTGGCCGGCCCGGGCTTTATGAATTTCTTCCTGAATTCCACCTTCTACAGCGATATCCTCACCGACGTGCTCACCGCCAACGAGAAGTACGGCCGCAGCGATTACGGTAAGGGCCGCAAGGTCATGGTGGAGTTCGTATCCGCCAACCCGACCGGTCCTATGCACATGGGCAACGCCCGCGGCGGCGCACTGGGCGACTGCCTCTCCGCTGTTCTGGATGCTGCCGGTTATGATGTCTGGCGTGAGTTCTACGTAAACGACGCCGGCAATCAGCTGGAGAAGTTCGGTCTCTCCCTGTCCATCCGTTATCAGCAGCTCTTTGCTGAGGATGCTCCGGAGCTGCCGGAAGACAGCTACCACGGCGAAGACATTCTGGATCTTGCCAAGGAATACGCCGCAGAACACGGCGACGCTTTGATGCAGGTTTCCGAAGAAGACCGCCGCAAGGCCCTCGTTGAATTCGGTCTGCCGAAGAACATCGCGAAGATGAAGGCCGACATGGAAAAATATCGCGTCCATTATGACTGCTGGTTCCTCGAGAGTGACCTGCACAAGAGCGGCAAGGTCATGGGCGTTGTAGATTATCTGCGCGACCGCGGCATGACCTACGAAAAGGACGGCGCCATCTGGTATAAGGCTACCGAGTTTGGCGGCGAGAAGGATGAAGTGCTTGTCCGCGCCAACGGTAACCCGACTTACTTCACCGCAGACATCGCTTACCACAAGGATAAGTTCGACCGTGGTTTTGACCTGCTCATCGACATCTGGGGCAGTGACCACCACGGCCACGTGGCCCGTATGAAGGGCGCGATGGACGCCATCGGCCAGAGCAGCGAGAAGCTCGACATCCTGCTGATGCAGTTTGTCCGCCTGATGCGTGACGGCGAGATCGTGCGCATGAGCAAGCGTACCGGCAAGGCCATTCAGCTGGGCGACCTGCTGGATGAGGTGCCCGTGGATTCCGCCCGTTTCCTGTTCAATATGCGCGAGGCCAACTCCCTGCTCGACTTTGATCTCGGTCTTGCCGTACAGCAGGATTCCCAGAATCCGGTTTACTACGTGCAGTACGCACATGCCCGTATCTGCAGCATTCTGCGCGCACTGGAAGCCGACGGCATCACCCCGCGTGACTGCACTGCCGAGGAGCTCGCTCTGCTGACCGCCGACGAAGAGATCGATCTCATCCGTCACATCTCCGAGTACACCGACGAGATCATTGCTTCCGCAAAGGATTACGACCCGGTGCGCATCACCCGTTATGTCATCGAGCTGGCTACA
>JAFQWC010000055.1 GCA_017407665.1 Clostridia bacterium
GCTGTGAGGCAGAGGTTCGTCAGTATTCCAATCTTTTTGACGATCCGGATCCCGATGCAGCCGGCAAGGATTACCTCAGCTGCATGAATCCGCATTCTCTGGAAGTACTTTCCGGCTGTAAGGTGGAAAAGAGCCTCGAGCGCGCTGCTGCTCCGGCTTCCTTCCAGTTCCTGCGTCAGGGTTACTTCTGCGTGGATAACAAGGATTCCTCCGCAGAACATCTCGTGTTCAACCGCTCCGTATCCCTGAAGGACAGCTTCAAAATGAAATAAGTTTCGAGAAGGGAATGTTGCGCAATGCAGCATTCCCTTTACATTTCCGATTCATTGACGAAAAGAGCGGGCTGTGCTAAACTGTAGAAAAAATGAACATGGAAGGTTCCTTATGAATGAAAAGAACGCACCTGCGGTGCTGACAGCGGCGCAGGTCAAACGATACCTGAAAACAGAATTCCCGGTCACGCTGGATGTGCAGCGCGAAGTGACTTCCACAAATACAATATTAAAAAGCCTTGCCGAGCAGAATATGCCGGAGGGTTTTGTGCTCGTGGCGGAATCCCAGACTGCTGGGCGCGGGCGGCTGGGGCGTTCGTTCCATTCGCCGGTCGGTACAGGGCTCTATATGAGCATCCTGCTGCGTCCCACTTTTTCGGCAGAGCGTGCGCTGTTCATTACGACGGCGGCTGCCGTGGCTGTGTGCCGCGCCATCGAGCAGGAAACCGGCCTCAAGCCGCAGATCAAATGGGTGAACGATATTTATCTCCATGAAAAGAAGATCTGCGGGATCCTGACGGAGTCTTCCATCAATTTTGAGACGAAGGGCCTGAAATGGGCCGTTTTGGGCATTGGGTTGAATCTCTCGGAGCCCGAGGGCGGCTTCCCGGAGGAGATCCGCTCTGTTGCGGGTGCCCTGTTTGCGGAAAGCTGCTCGGTGGAGATGCGCGCGCGTCTCACCGCAGCGATTCTGGATCATTTCTTCACGTTCTATTCGGAAAACCTGAAAGACGGTGCCTTCATTGAAGATTACCGCAGCCGCTCGCTGCTGACCGGCCGGGAGATCGTATTTTCTCTTGCAGACCATGTGTACCGCGGTACGGTGACCGGCATTTCCGATGAAGCGCATCTTATAGTGCGGCTTGAAAACGGAGAAGAGCGCGTGTTTTCTTCCGGCGAGGTGCAGATCCACAAGGGGTTTGCCAAGCTGTAAACCGGCGCCGGTTTTGACATTACCCGCACACTGTGCTATACTTTTTACATAAGCAAGGAGGCGAAAACCATGGATATTCGCGTTGGCGATCAATTGCAGATGAAAAAAGAACATCCATGCGGCAGCAATCTGTTTGCCGTTCTGCGCATCGGCGCGGATTTTAAGATCCGCTGCATCGGATGCGGCAGAGAGGTCATGGTGCCCCGCCACAAATGTGAGAAGAATATCCGGAAGGTTCTTCGGGAATCCGCCGGGGATGAAGCCTAGTTCCGATCAGACCGTTTGAAAAACGCAGTTTGAAAGGAAAAGGTTATGTTTGAAAATCTCGCGGTGTTTGAAAACCGTTACGAAGAATTGAATCTGAAGCTGTACGATCCCACCGTTGCGGCGGACCGGGATCTGTACCGCACGCTGATGAAGGAGCACAAGGAGATCACGCCCATCGTGGAGACGTACCGCGCGCTGAAAAAGGCGGAAGCCGACATCGAGGATGCGCTGCTTCTGATGGATGACCCGGATTGTGACCGCGAGCTGCGTCAGATGGCGGTGGAAACGCTGAACGAGGCGCGGCGGGTCGTGGATCAAAAAGCGGAAGAACTGAAACTTCTGCTGCTGCCGAAAGATCCGAACGACGAGAAGAACGTCATCGTGGAGATCCGCGGCGGTGCCGGCGGCGAGGAAGCGGCGTTGTTTGCGTACAATCTGTACCGTATGTATAATATGTACGCGGAAAAACGCGGTTGGAAAACGGAGATCGTCAGCCTCAATGAGACGGAACTCGGCGGCTTCAAGGAAGTCAGCTTTACGATCGACGGCGAGGGCGCGTATTCCCGCCTGAAATTTGAGAGCGGTGTGCACCGCGTGCAGCGCGTGCCGGAAACGGAGACGCAGGGCCGCATCCACACCTCCACCACCACGGTGGCGGTGCTGCCCGAGGCGGACGAGGTGGAGTTTGAGCTCGATCCCAAGGATCTGAAGATCGACACCTTCCGCTCCAGCGGCGCCGGCGGCCAGCACATCAATAAGACCTCTTCTGCCATCCGCATCACGCACCTGCCTACGGGCACGGTGGTGGAGTGCCAGGATGAACGCAGTCAGTATAAAAATAAGGATAAGGCCATGCGTGTGCTGCGTGCGCGCCTGCTGGATGCCAAGATCGAAGCACAGAATCAGGCCATCGCCGCCGACCGCAAGAGTCAGGTGGGTACGGGCGACCGTTCCGAGCGCATCCGCACGTACAACTACCCGCAGCTGCGCGTTACCGATCACCGCATCGGGCTCACGCTGTATCGTTTGGCAGATGTTCTGAACGGCGATCTGGATGAAGTGATCGATGCGCTCATTACGGCGGATCGCGCCGAAAAGCTGAAAGAAAGCATGGAAAACGGATGAGTATGAATACACGTATATTGGACGCGGAAAAAGAATATGATATCAAGGAGGCGGGAGAAATCCTGCGACGCGGCGGGCTGGTCGCGATCCCGACGGAAACGGTGTACGGTCTGGCGGGAAATGCGTTGGATCCTTCCGTTTCCGCCCAAATTTATAAAGTGAAGGGCAGACCTTCCGATAACCCATTGATCGTTCATATCACGGAAATGGAGGAGCTGCAGCCTCTCGTGGAAGAAATTCCTGAAGCGGCGATCCGTCTTGCCGAGACCTTTTGGCCCGGCCCGCTGACGATTATCCTCAAAAAATCCGATATGGTACCGAAAGAGACTACCGGCGGGCTTTCTACGGTCGCTGTACGCATGCCGGCCCACCCGGCGGCCAGAGCGGTGATCCGTGCCGCTGGCGTACCGCTTGCAGCGCCTTCGGCCAATCTCTCCGGCCTGCCCAGCCCTTCGGCATTCGAGCACATCTGTGATGATCTCAACGGCCGCGTGGAAGCCATCATGAATGGCGGCGATTGTGCCGTGGGTCTGGAATCCACGGTGATCACGCTCGTCACCCCGGTGCCCCGCGTGCTCAGGCCCGGCGGCGTTTCCGTGGAGCAGCTTCGTGCCGTTCTGGGACAGGTGGATGTGGATCCCGCAGTGCTCATTAAGCCGGAGGAAAACGCCCGGGTCTCGTCGCCCGGCATGAAATACAAGCACTACGCGCCGAAAGCGGAGATCACGATCGTGGATGCCTCGCTCGAGGAATATGCTGCATTTGTCAACGCACAGACGGATGCGGTGGCGCTCTGCTTTGAAGGTGAAGAAACGGATCTGCATTGTCCGGCGGTGACGTTCGGCAAGGCATACGATGCACTGTCCCAGGCGCATGCACTGTTTTCCGCGCTGCACAAGCTGGATGCGATCGGCGCCAAAACCGTCTACGCCCGTATGCCGCGCAAGGCCGGTGTGGGATTGGCTGTGTACAACCGTTTGATCCGTGCTGCGGCTTTCCGTGTGATCGTACCGGCAGGTGTGCCGGTAGTCGGCCTCACCGGGCAGACCGGCGCCGGAAAATCCACGGTTTCTGCGACACTCGCTGCGTACGGCTGCGCCGTGATCGACTGCGATCAGGTCACAAGGGACCCGGATCTGTATAAACCGTGTATGGAGGAGTTGCAAAAAGCATTCGGACGTGATATTATGAATCCGGACGGCACACTGAACCGCCGTCTGCTTGCGAACCGTGCTTTTGCGGATAAAGAAGCTACGGAAACGCTGAATCGCATCACGCATCCGGTGATCTTTGACCGACTCCGTGCTGAGATCCGGCAGAGAGCGGAAAGCGGTGCGCGCTGTGTGGTGCTGGACGCACCCACGCTGTTTGAAGCCGGTGCGGACCGGCTGTGCCGCAGGATCGTTTCGGTTCTGGCCAAGGCGGATGTGCGCCTCAGCCGCATCATGCAGCGGGACGGCATCACGCAGGAGGAGGCACAGCGCCGTATGCGTGCGCAGCACGACGATGCTTTTTATGCGGATCGGTCGGATTTCGTTTTGGATAACACGGATTTCATCCCGGAGTCCGCTATAACAGAACTGCTCGCGGCACTTGGCCTGTGAGTGAAGCGGAGATTGATTTGAAAAAGAGAAATAAACGAAACAGAAGGTGTGCCTGGCCGGCGTTTTTGGTGCTGGTGCTGCTGGGTTTTTGCGTGTATGCGTTTTGGCGCATCGAGCCGGATCTGGAGCATACCCTGTATCCGAGGGCGTATCAGAGCATTGTGCAGGCGGAAGCGGAGACCTTCGGCGTGGAGGAAAGTCTCGTTTACGCCGTGATCAAAGCGGAAAGCAATTTCGATGCGCAGGCGGAGTCGCCGGTGGGTGCACTCGGCCTCATGCAGATGATGCCGAACACGTTCACGTGGATGCAGTCCCATGTGGGCGGAAGCTACCCGGCGGAAGCGTTGTTCGAGCCGGAGATCAGCATCCGGTTTGGCTGTGCGCTTCTTAAACTCCTTCTGAATGAATACGGCGACCTGACCGTAGCGCTCAGTGCGTACAATGCAGGTATGGGCAATGTTACCTCGTGGCTTTCAGATACAGCGTATTCCGATGACGGTGTTACGCTGAAAGAGATCCCGTTCCCCGAAACGCGGATCTACGTGAAGAAAGTCCTTCGGTATAAAGAAATTTACGAAAAAATCTATGGGGGAATGGAAAATGGTTGAGAAAACAGCAAAAGAGCTGGCGCAGGAGCTCCTCAATCCGCGCAAGAATGGTTTCTTTAAGGTAACCGACGAAGAAATCTGCCTCGCCGATCAGTTTAATGAAGGCTACAAGGCATTTCTGGATGCAGCAAAAACCGAGCGTGAATCCGTGGATTACGCAGTGGAAGCGGCAGAAAAGTACGGCTTTGTTCCGTTTGATCCGAAGCACAAGTATGCTGCAGGCGACAAGGTCTATTACAACAACCGCGGCAAGGCCATCTGCCTGGCTGTGATCGGTGAGGAAGGCTGCAAGAACGGCGTTCGCATCGCGGCTGCACACATCGACAATCCGCGCATTGACCTCAAGCCGATCCCGCTGTACGAGTCTTCCGAAATGGCATACCTCAAGACCCATTACTATGGCGGCATCAAGAAGTATCAGTGGACCGCAATCCCGCTGGCTATGCACGGCGTGATCGTGAAGCGTGACGGCGAAGTTGTGAAGGTCTGCGTCGGCGAGGAACCGGGCGATCCGCAGTTCACCATCACCGATATCCTGCCGCATCTCGGCGCTGATCAGATGCAGAAGACCCTGGGCTCTGCATTCACCGGCGAGGATCTCAACATTCTCATCGGCAGCCGTCCGGTCCGCGACGAAGAAGGCGCACAGCTCTATAAGCTGAACATCATGAAGATCCTCAACGAGAAGTACGGCATCGTGGAGGCAGACCTGATCTCTGCTGAGATCACTTTTGTACCGGCATTCAAGGCAACCGATATCGGCTTTGACCGCAGCCTCGTCGGCGCATACGGCCATGACGACCGTGTCTGCGCATACCCGGCACTCGAGGCAATCTTCCAGTGTGAAAATCCGAAGCAGACCGTCCTCACCGTTCTGGCCGATAAGGAAGAAGTCGGCAGCATGGGCAACACCGGCCTGAACTCCGAGTTCATGCGTTACTTTATCGCCGACCTCGCACAGGCAGAGGGCGAAGAGCCGCGCCACGTGATCTCCAAGTCCACCTGCATTTCTGCAGACGTTACCGCTGCATTTGACCCGCACTATGCACACGCATACGAAGCACAGAACTCCTGCTACATCAACGGCGGTCTCGGTGTTTCCAAGTACACCGGTGCCCGCGGCAAGGGCGGTACAAACGATGCAAGTGCTGAGTACGTTGCCAAGATCCGCAAGACCTTCGACGACGCCGGCGTGCTCTGGCAAATCGGTGAACTTGGCAAGGTCGATCAGGGTGGCGGCGGTACCGTTGCACAGTATGTTGCCAACCTGAACATCGATGTCATCGACGTTGGCGTGCCGGTTCTCTCCATGCACGCACCGTTCGAAGTCGTTTCCAAGCTGGATGTTTACATGGCATTCAAGGGCTTCAAGGCATACTTTGACGAGAAATAATTCCGCATAAGAAACCGGTGCGCTGTTCCGTTCGTTCGGCGCACCGGTTTTTGCCGTCTTTGATCCTTGTGCGGTTGAATCTTAGGTTGAAAATCCGCGGAAAATCCGATATACTGTGGGTGTACGGTCAGGCGCCCTTTGCGTGGACCCGTGTAATTTACAGATACAAGAGAAGGAAAAGTATGAAAAAGATCTTGATTACCGGAGCCGATAGCTACATCGGGACCGCTTTTGAACAATATATCCAGCGCCGCGGCGAAGCGTATCGGGTGGAGACCGTCGATACAATCGGTGATGCATGGCAGAAGACGGATTTTGCCGCGTATGATGCGGTGCTTCACGTGGCGGGCATTGTTCATGTTCGCGAAACGGACGAAAACCGGGACCTGTATTATCGCGTCAACCGGGATTTGACCATTCAAATCGCGAAGCGTGCCAAAGAAGCCGGTGTAAAGCAGTTTATCTTTATCAGTTCGATGAGCGTGTACGGGCTCGAAAGCGGTGTGATCACGCCCGATACGCAGCCGCAGCCCATCACACATTACGGAAAATCGAAACTGGAAGCCGAGCAGGGGCTGGAATCTCTGCAGGACGAGCGCTTCCGGGTCGCTGTGCTGCGTCTGCCGATGGTTTACGGGAAGGGCTGTAAGGGCAATTTCCAGCTTTTGCTGCGTCTCGTGCAGAAGAGCCCGGTTTTTCCGGCCGTTCATAACCGACGCAGCATGATCAGCATCGAAAATCTGTGTTCTTTTCTGCAGATGATCGTGGATTCCGGCATGTGCGGCGTGTTTTTCCCGCAGAACCGGGAATATGTGGATACCGTGGAGATGGCAAAAACCATCGCAGAGGTTCTGGGAAAGCGTGTGTTCTTCAGCCGACTGGCCGGATTGGCGGTTCGCCTGCTGATCCCCGTGCTCCGGCCGGCCAGAAAAGCCTTTTCCACACTGATCTATCAGGATTGTGAACAACACGATTTTTGCTACTGTGAGACGGATTTTGAATCCTCCGTACGCAGCAGCGTTTGAAAAGTGAACATTAAAATTATGAGAACCGATGCGTCTTTGGATGCATCGGTTTTATTTTGGCTGTTTTGGGCATACTGCATGGAGAAGAATCGGGGGAGGAACAACCATGCATTTTCACAGGATGCACAGGGCAGCCTTGCTGCTTTGGCGATTATCGGAAGGCCGCGCCCTGCCGGCCGTTTTGCCCATGCGGGTACAGAAGATCCCGTTTATGAAGAATCCGGAAGCAAGCACCGACCTGCCGCGCTGTGCACCGGAAGAGATGGGAATCCGTTCGGCGCTCATCGATCGCTTTATTCGGGAAGTCTCTGCGGATCAAAATGAAAATCTGCACAGCCAGACGCTTTTGCGGCACGGCGCGGTAATCGCCGAGTACAGCAAACCGCCGTATGACCGCACGATCTGGCACGTGACGCATTCCATGTGCAAGACGATCACGGCACTTGCGATCGGCATTTTGATCGGCGAGGGGAAATTGCGGATGGATGAACGGATCCTGCGTGTTTTCTCCGCATACGCCGCACCTGCCGTGCGTGCACAGTACGAACCGCTGACCGTTTTCCATCTGCTGACCATGACCAGCGGCGTTTCCTTCGGAGAAATGCAGTCCGTGACGGAAACAGATTGGGTCCGCGGGTTTCTGCAGTCCCCGCCTTTGTTTCGGGTGGGGGAACGGTTCCACTACAACAGCATGAATACCTACATGCTTTCTGCCATTGTGTACGCAAAAACCGGACAGAAACTGACGGAATTTCTGGAGGACCGCCTGTTTCGCCCGATGGGGATCCGGCAGTATTACTGGGAGACCTGCCCCGCGGGGATCGAAAAAGGCGGGTGGGGGCTCTATTTGCTGCAGGAAGATGCCGCAAAACTGGGGCAATTGGTTCTGAATCTGGGCGAATGGAGCGGTGCGCAGCTCGTACCGCGCGGTTTTATACGGGATATGTGCACCTGGCACAGCGACCCGCCGAGGGAGATCAGCAGTCTGGGATACGGTTATCAGTGCTGGCTGTGGAAGCGGCCGGGTTCCGTGCGGTTCAGCGGGTTGTTCGGACAGCACGTTTTGGTCGTACCGGATCTCGATATGGTTCTCGTCTCCAATGCCGGATCGGGCTGTATGATTGGGGAGTCGCATTTTCTGGCGCTGTGCGCGGAGTTTTTCGAACAGGCAGCACGCAAGGAGGACGCGACGTCCGGCGGCCGGCAGGATCCGTTCCTTAAGCTCCATAGCAGACGGTATGAGATCACCGGCGGCACGGCACGGCTGCTGCCGCTGTTTCTGCAGGTGATGGAAAACAACTACACAAAAGGGATCTCGCAAATCGGCTTCTTCTGTAAAGATGATAAGCTTTACATCTCTTTGACGGAAGGAGAGACGTGCAATACATTTCCGGTCGGATTCCGGCAGCCGGAAAAAGCAAAACTGATGTTTCGCGGGGAAGAATATCTGATCGCAGCGACCGGAGCGTGGCACTGGTCCGGGAATATTCCGGTCCTGCAGGTGGACATCGCCTTTCTGGAGCACGCCAATACGCGGCATCTAAGTATTTTTCTTGAATCGGAACAGCGAATTCGCGTGAAATTCTCGGAAACTCCGAATCAGGACGCCCTTTTGAAAGGGATCGAGCTGCTGATGGGCAAGGGGGAGAATCATTTTCTGCTGCGGCAAATGCAGCTTAAGAAAAGACTGACCGCGATGGCCGAACCGGAATTGCTGTTTGAAAGCAAAAAAACCCCGGCAGAGAAGCGGAAAACCGTTCTGCCGGGGTGATGAATCTGTAATGCTAATCCACTTTACAACGGAAGCTGGTCCAGTTCTTCTTCGGAAAAGACCGGAATCCCGTTTTTCTGCAGGAGCTGCACGGTGATACCGTTGCCCGGAATCTTGTTTCCGGTGAACGTACCGTCGTAGATGAGGCCCTTGCCGCAGGAAGGACTTTTTGCTTTGAGAATCGCGAAATCCACGCGATTGAGCTGTGCAAGGAACAAGGCGGTCTCGGCACCTTTTGTGTATTCAGCGGTTACGTCTTTGCCTGCGGAGGAAATGACCTGATTTCCAACGATCTCGGAGGGGTCGCGCGGTGTGGGAAGGCCGCCCATCTGCTCCGGGCACACGCCGACCAGCGTATGGTTTTCGGCGAGCGCAAGAATTTGTTCGTTTCTGCAGTCGTCGCCCTTATAGCGGCAGGTGCAGCCCAATAAACAGTTACTGACAAGGATCACAGCCATGATATCCAGACCTCTTTCTAAAAAATGCGATTTAAGTGTTTCCTATATATTAGCATGTCCTCAGGGGAGCGTCAAGTAAACAAAAGTCTGCGGCTTTTTGTTGCTTTTCGTCGGGATATGTGCTAACATGAATATACACTACAGCGCCATATCATAGAAAGAAGGACATATTCATGAGCGAATATTTAAAAAATCTGACCGTGTTTGACCATCCGCTGATCAAGCATAAGGTCAGCCATCTCTGTGACGTCAACACCGGTTCCAAGGAATTCAGCGAGCTTGTCAAGGAACTTGCCATGCTGATGGGCTATGAGACCCTGAAGGATCTCAAGATGAAAGATGTAGAGATCCAGGCACCGCTGCGGAAGATCACAACACCGGTTCTGGCTGAGGATTTCACCATCGTTCCGATCCTGCGTGCCGGTCTCGGTATGGTAGACGGTCTGCGTTCCCTGTCTCCGACGGCAAAGGTCGGTCACATCGGTCTGTACCGCGATGAGGAGACCCTGAAGCCCATGACGTATTACTTCAAGCTGCCCGTGGATAACGGTCCGGTCATCGTGGTCGATCCCGCGCTCGCGACCGGCGGCAGCGCAGAAGCGGCGATCCAGTTTGTTAAGGATTACGGCTGCAAAAACATCAAGTTCATGTGCATCTTTGCCTCCGAAGTCGGTGTAAAGCTGCTGTATGAAAAGCATCCGGACGTGCAGGTGTACGCGGCCAATTACGCACCGGGTCCGCTGAACGAGCAGGGTTATATCTATACCGCTGCAGGCGACGCAGGCGACCGAATTTGCGGCACAGTCAGCTATAAGCCGGATAACCGTTGATCATTTGATGAAGTCCCCCGGGGTTCCTTGGGGGACTTTTTGTGCACAAACCTAAATGTTGTGTTTTCTGTATTATTTGGTTGACTTTTCCCGAAAGCTGTGGTAGAATGGCGGACGGTAAAGAAAAAGTGAAATTCATAAAGAAACCAGACACTGTGCGTACGGCAGGATCATGCTATTGAACTGGCACAGCCTTGCCGATGCAGGCAGGGCTGTTTTTTTATGTGTTTCGCAGAAATTAAAAACAAGGGAGAGATTATTTTGAAATTGATCTATGGCGTTTCCGACAAACCCAAGTTCAGTCAGACCCTGGTTTTTGCATTCCAGCAGATGATCGCCATCATGGCGGCTACCCTGCTTGTGCCGATGCTGATCACCAGCTTTGGCCTGGATGCTGACCCGGCAGCAGCTCTGTTCGGTGCAGGTATCGGTACCATCGTTTACCTGCTGTTCACCAAGCGCAAGAGCCCGGTTTTCCTTGGCTCCTCCTTCACATTCCTGGGCGCATACGCAGCTTCCATCGGCCAGAATTACGGCTATTGGGGCATCATCATCGGCGTGGCTTTCGCAGGCCTCGTTTATGTTGTGATCGGTCTGGTCATTAAGCTGGCCGGTACAAACTGGGTCAACAAGCTGATGCCCGCTGTCATCATCGGACCCATCGTTACCCTCATCGGTCTGTCCCTGTCCGGCACCGCTACAAGCTGGGTCTCCGGCAACGGCGGCGACGGCTACAGCTGGGTATCCATCATCATTGGCCTCTTCACATTCTTTATGATCGTTCTGGCCTCTGTCAAGGGCGGCAAGACCTTGAAGCTGATCCCGTTCATCGTAGGTATCGGCGCCGGCTATGCACTGGCTCTGGTTCTCACTCTGATCGGCATGGCCACCGGCAACACTGCACTGCAGGTTCTCAGCTTCCAGCCGTTCATCGATACCTTCAGCAACTTCGGCCTCACCAGCATCATTGACTATCCGAAGTTCTTCTTCCTGAAGGCGATCCAGACCAACGGCCAGTATCCGCTGGATGCAGCTGCAATCGGCAACATTGCAATGATCTATGTTCCGATCGGTGTCGTCGAGCTGGCACAGCACATTGCTGACCACAAGAACCTCAGCAATATCATCGAGAAAGATCTCATCAAGGAGCCGGGTCTCGATAACACCCTCCTCGGCGACGGTGTAGGCTCCATAGTTGGCGCTGCTTTCGGCGGCTGCGCAAACACCACCTACGGTGAGTCTATCGGCTGCGTCGCTATCACCGGCAACGCTTCCACCATCTCCATTCTCACTGCATCCTTCGGCTGCATGATCCTGTCCTTCTTCACACCGTTTGTTGCTCTGATCAACTCCATTCCGAAGTGTGTTATGGGCGGCGCCTGCATCGCACTGTACGGCTTCATTGCTGTATCCGGCCTGCAGATGATCCAGAAGGTCGACCTCAGCAACAGCAAGAATCTGTTCATCGTTTCCGCAATTCTGGTTTGCGGCATCGGCGGCCTCTGCTTCAACTTCGGCACCAACGCCATCACCGGCGGCCCGCTGCTCGAGATCACCTCTCTGGCTGTGGCTCTGATCGTCGGCGTTGCCACCAACCTGATCGTGAACAACGGCAAGCTGGTCAGCGGCGAAGAGCAGGAAACCAAGAAAAAGTAATTCTGTTTCAGAATCCGCGCTCCCGTCTTTCACAAGGCGGGAGCTTTTCTTTTGCCTTTTTGTGGGGACTTGCAATTTTCAGGCATATCTTATATGATAATATCGAAAAAAGGAAAGGCAGGTGTTCACGAAATGCAGAAAAGGCGTGCGGCGGTGCGCAGAAAGCGGCAGCCGATTTACAAACCGGATTATGCCGGCGTGCATCAGATCGCGGTAGCCAAGCGGATCGTGGGCACCGTTCTTGTCGTTCTGCTCGTGCTGGGCATTGGTGCGCTGGCGGCGGTTTGGCTTGCGCCCGCGCTGTGGTCGGCCCTGCAGCCCTCGCCGGTGGTGCTCGAAGAACGGGAACAGGCCATTCTGGACCGTGCCGAAGAGACCGGAGAAGCCCTGCGGGAGGACCCGGAGACCGGATTGCCCCTGTATGAGGATGATCTCAATCTCTTTCTGATCAACGCGGAGCACCCGGCTGGGCCGGATTTTGAACCGGAGCTGGAGACCGTTTTCGGCATTCGGGTGGATTGGCGCATTGCACCGGCTTTGGAGATGCTGGTTGAGGATGCCTGGGCACAGGATGTTCAGGTGGAACTTGCTTCCGGATACGTTTCCTATGCGGAACAGAAAGCGCAGTATGAGGCCGAAGCGCAGCGCCTGATGGATGCGGGCAGCACGAAAATTATGGCCTATGAATATGCAAAGGATGCGGTCCTGCCGCCCGGCACGTGCGATCTGCAGACCGGCCTGTGCATTACCCTGAAAGGGGATGAAGATTTCGAAACCACGGAGATCTGCAGCTGGCTGGAAAGCAACATGGCTTCTTACGGCTTTGTGTTCCGGTATCCGGTGGGGAAGGATCGGTATACCGGCGAAGAAGGGACGAAGCTCGTCCTGCGCTATGTGGGGCCCGAGCACGCGCCGGTCATGCGCCGGTTGGCTTTGAGCCTCGAAGAATACATCGATTATCAGGCGTGAAAGACCGGGGGATTTGCAATGGATCGTAAATTTGTACGTGCCGTGGAACTCACCGGCGGGATTCCTGAGGATTCCTACCTGCAGGATGTACCGGCTGTGCGGCATCTGCTGCACGGCGGGCAGCTGGAATTTAACAAGCCGGTCACTTTTCTGGTAGGGGAGAACGGTACGGGCAAGTCCACACTGCTGGAAGGCATTGCGGTGGCCTGCGGGTTCAATCCCGAGGGCGGCAGCCGCAATTTCAGTTTTTCCACAAAGGATACCCATTCCGGTTTGTTCGGCTGTCTGCGCGTGGTGCGCTCCGCTTACCCGAAAGACGGTTTCTTCCTGCGGGCGGAAAGCCTGTATAACGCCGCAAGCTACATCGATGCGCTCGATGAAGGCGTACCGGAACCGGCCCGGCTTTCGACACGGTATTATGGCGGTTCGCTGCACGAAAAATCGCACGGCGAGAGTTTTCTCGCTTTGGTGCAGAACCGTTTTCGCGGGCAGGGATTGTATTTTCTCGATGAGCCCGAAGCGGCGCTGTCCCCGATGCGGCAGATGACGCTGATCGGAGAAATCGACCGGCTGGTGCGGGAGGGCTCGCAGTTCATCATCGCGACGCATTCCCCGATGCTCATGGCGTTTCCGGGTGCACAGGTGCTGGAAATCACCGAAAACGGGATCGAAACCGTCGATTACCGGCGGACGGAACACTATCAGGTGACCCGCCGTTTTCTGGAGCAGCCGGAGCGAATGCTTGGGCTTTTGCTTGCAGAATAGCCTGTCAGAAAAAAGTTTTGATTTTTTAAAAAAAACCTTGCATTTTCTAATCTTTTGTGCTAATATCTCTTATGTTATGTTTTATGTAACCGCAACTATCAGCCGAAAGAGGTGACAGATATGAAGAATATTCATCCGAACTATCAGGATACGACAATTACTTGCGCATGCGGCAATGTGATCCACACTCGTTCCACAAAGAAGGACATCCGTGTTGAAATCTGCTCCAAGTGCCATCCGTTCTATACCGGTAAGCAGAAGCTGGTTGATACAAGCGGTCGTGTTGACATGTTCAAGAAGCGCTACGGCATTAAGTAATTTATATACGTATCGGTTTGGGCGGTGCTTTTGGGCATCGCCCGTTTTTTCTATGTTGAGGAGGACGGTCTATGGCACAGTATAAGACGATCCTTTGCGAAGCGGAGGATGCTTTCATCGAAAAGCGTTCCCGCTTCATCGGCTACGCCAAACCCGTGCAGACGGAAGAAGAAGCACTGGCGTTTATTGCCGAGAAAAAATCGAAGCACTGGGATGCTTCGCACAATGTGTACGCGTACATCATCCGCGGCGGCGTCATGCGGTATTCCGATGACGGCGAACCGCAGGGTACGGCGGGGATCCCGGTTCTGGATGTGCTGCAGAAAAGCGGCGTGACGGATCTCGTCGTCGTGGCGACGCGCTATTTCGGCGGCATTCTGCTCGGCGGCGGCGGTCTCGTGCGCGCATATTCGCATACGGCATCCATTGCCCTGCAGGCGGCGGGGATCATCACCATGCGGGAATGCCTCATGCTGGAGCTTTCCTGCGATTACGGACAGTACGGGCGCGTGGCTTCCCTTGTGCCCGAATGCGGCGGCGTAACGGACGATACCGTTTTTGAAGAAAAAGTTACGGTGCGGTTCCACATGGACCCCGACCTTCTGGGCGCCTTCAGTAAAAAACTGGCGGATGCGACGAACGGACAGGTCACTGTGGCGGAGACCGGAAAAAAATATTTTGAATTTGAAGAATAAAGAAGTAATTTTGCATTTTGCGGCGTATAAGATATAGTAGGGGGCTGAATCGTTTTTTATTGCGCTTTGCGCGGAAGGTCGGTGTATTACATATGGAGAACCGGGAATTCTGTATTCGAACGGAGACACAGCGGATCGAACGCGAAACGCTGTCGTTTTATGCTGCGCTTTCGGAGCGAACAAAGGGCAGGAAGGTCGAAGTGCCGGAGTGTCCCATCCGCACGCCCTATCAGCGGGACAGGGACAAGGTGATCCACTGCAAGGCCTTTCGCCGCCTGAAGCACAAAACACAGGTTTTTTTGTCTCCGGAGGGCGACCATTACCGCACCCGTCTGACGCACACGCTGGAGGTCGCGCAGATCGCGCGAACCATTGCCCGTGCCTTGCGTCTCAATGAAGACCTCACAGAAGCCGTGGCACTGGGGCATGACCTCGGCCACACGCCGTTCGGGCATGCCGGTGAGCGTGCGCTGAATCAATTGATGCCGAACGGATTCCGGCACTATGAGCAGAGCGTTCGTGTGGTGGAACGTCTGGAAAATGAAGGTCGCGGGCTCAACCTGACTTATGAGGTGCTCGACGGCATTCGCTGCCACACGACCGGGCAGGAAGCTATTACCATGGAAGGCCGCATCATCCGCTGGGCGGATAAGATCGCTTATATGAACCACGATATCGACGATGCCATCCGTGCGGCGGTGATACGGGAAGAAGATATTCCCCGGGACATCATCGAAGTGCTCGGAGACACGAAAAACAAGCGCATTACCACGATGGTGACTTCCATGATCCAAAACAGCCAAAACGGGCAGGTGGGGATGGATGCGCATATTCTGGAAGCGTATCATGCGCTGCACGCGTATATGTATCAGGCGGTGTACCTGAACGATTACGCCAAGCGCGAGGAGAAAAAGGTGCCCCACGTGATCGAAAGCCTGTTCTCCTATTATGTGCGCCATCCGGGCCGTTTGCCGGAAAGCATGCAGCGCATCGCGGAGGAAGACGGCCGGGAACAGGCCGCCTGTGATTATATCGCAGGCATGACGGATCGCTATGCGGTCGATCTGTACGGCGATCTCTTCATTCCGAAAGCCTGGACAACCTCTTGATTTTACCGAAAGGAGGCGGTGATTTTGGCACTGCCCGAATCGTTCCTGCAGGAGCTGAAATCACGCTCCGATATTACGGATGTGGTGTCTTCCTATGTCAACCTGAAAAGGCGCGGCAAAAATATGGTGGGCCTGTGTCCGTTCCACAACGAAAAAACAGGATCTTTCAATCTCTACCCGGAAAACGGTTCTTTCTATTGCTTTGGCTGCGGTGCCGGCGGTGATGTGATCACGTTCATCCGGCGGATCGAAAATCTGGATTATATAGAAGCCGTAAAATTTCTGGCGCAGCGGGCGGGTCTGCAGGTGCCGGAACAGGGCGTGGACGATTCCATGTCCCGCCTGCGGCAGCGCGTGCTGGAGATCAACCGGGAATCGGCCCGATTTTTCGCAGCCAATCTGCTGAAGCCGGAGGGAAAACCCGGCCTCGATTATTTTACCCGCCGCAAGCTGCCCATGCCGATCATTCGCAGATTCGGATTGGGCTGGGCGCCGGAGGGCCGGTTTGCGCTTGTGAATCACCTGCGCGCCAAGGGGTACAGTGAAAGTGAAATGATCCAGGCCAACGTGGCGGTACAGACCCGTTCCGGCCGCGCGATGGATCGTTTCCACTCGAGAGCCATGTTCCCGATCATCGATCTCAGGGGCAATGTGGTGGCGTTCGGCGGGCGTATCCTCACCGATGAAAAACCGAAATACATCAACACCTCGGACACCCCGGTGTATCATAAGAGCAGCGGTCTCTTCGCGATGAATTTTGCGAAGAACGCGCTCGATAACGGCCGGCTGATTCTGGCCGAGGGCTACATGGACGTCATTTCCCTGCACAAAGCGGGATTTGAAAACGCGATCGCTTCGCTGGGTACGGCGCTCACCGCCGAACAGGCACGCATCATGGCGCGGTATGCGAAGGAAGTCGTGATCTGTTACGACTCCGACGAAGCCGGTCAAAAAGCGGCACAGCGTGCGATTCCGATCCTGCGCGGCGCAGGGCTGCTGGTGCGCGTGATGAACGTGCCCGGCAATAAGGACCCGGATGAATTCATCAACGCGTACGGAGACGACGGGCCGGCACGGTTCCGAAAGCTCATCGAATCCTGCTACAACGATGTGGAATACCGGCTGGAAAAGCTCCGCCGGAATTTTGACCTTGAAAGCGGCGATGGCAAGGTGCAGTACCTGATGGAAGCGGTCGGCGTGCTCGCAAAGCTCGAGAATGAGATCGAGCGAGACGTGTACGTAGGCAAGCTCTCGCAGGAGCTGGGCGTGGATAAAAACGCCATTCTCACGCAGGTGAAGCGGAGCATCCGGCAGGAAAACCGCGCGGCGGAGAAACGGCAGATGCGGGAGACAACAGAAGCGCTTTCCGCGCGGCGGGATGAAGTGAACCCGGAAAAGCGGCGCCATGTGCGCATTGCAAATGCGGAAGAGAAGCTGATCGGCTGCTTGTTTGCGAATAACGACCTTGCACCCATGCTGCAAAGGCAATTGCCGCCCGAAAAATTTGTAACCGGCTTCAACCGTCGGTTATATGGGAGTTTGCTGGGCAAGATTATTAACGGTGAGACCCCGAATGCGCCCGGAATCGGCGATTTTTCCGCAGATTTCACACCGGACGAAATGGGGCGGATTGCGAAGATCCTGCAGGAGAGCATCGGCATGACCAAAAGGGACGCTGAGCACTACATCCGGATCATCCTGAACGAGGGCGGATTGGCCGATACGGATGTCATCCGGAGCACGGATCCGGCGCAGCTGCAGGCACAGCTCAACGCATTGAAAAAACAGAAGAAATAATAGATTTCAATATAGAAGGAATAAGGGAAAACACAGAAAGGTTTGGTTTACACTATGGCAACACAGGATAAGAAGTCCGTCATTCGCGATCTCATTGAGATGGGCAAGAGCAAGGGGCAGCTGAGCACCAAGGAAATTCTGGATGCACTCGGCGAACTGGATTTTGACCCGGAACACATCGAAAAATTCTACGACACGCTGGAATCCCACGGCGTGGAAATCGTGGAAGATTTCGGCGATATCCAGATCGATGACATCGACCTCACCAAGGTCGCCAATGAAGCGGTGGAGTTTGACTCCGGCATGGGCATGGAAGGCGTCGCCATCGACGACCCGGTCAAGGTTTATCTGAAAGAGATCGGCCGTGTGCCGCTGCTGACTTCCGAGGAGGAGATCAAGCTGGCCATTGCCATCAAGGACGGCAACGAGGCTGCAAAGAAGCGCCTGTCCGAAGCGAACCTCCGTCTGGTAGTCAGCATCGCAAAGCGTTACCTTGGCCGCGGTATGCAGTTCCTCGATTTGATCCAGGAGGGCAATCTCGGTCTCATTAAAGCCGTTGAAAAGTTCGACTACACCAAGGGCTTCAAGTTCTCCACCTATGCCACATGGTGGATCCGTCAGGCCATCACCCGCGCCATTGCAGATCAGGCCAGAACCATCCGTATTCCCGTACACATGGTAGAGACCATCAACAAGGTGAAGAAGGTTTCCAGCCAGCTGCTGCACACCAGCGGCCATGAACCCACCGCGGATGAGATCTCTGCAGAGCTCGATATGCCGGTGGATAAGGTCCGCGAGATCATGCGCGTGGCACAGGAGCCGGTCTCTCTGGAGACCCCGATCGGCGAGGAAGAAGACAGCCATCTCGGCGACTTCATCCCGGACGACGATGCGCCCGCCCCGGCTGATGCGGCATCTCACACCCTGCTGAGAGAGACCCTCGGCGATGTGCTGGATTCCCTCACGCCGCGTGAAGAAAAGGTGCTCCGCCTGCGCTTTGGTCTGGAAGACGGCAGAAGCCGTACGCTGGAAGAAGTGGGCAAGGAGTTCAATGTTACCCGTGAGCGTATTCGTCAGATCGAAGCCAAGGCGCTCCGCAAGCTGCGTCACCCCAGCCGCAGCAAGAAGCTGAAGGATTTCCTCGACTGATCCGAAAGCGAATTTGTAAAACAGCCGGAAACGGCAGAAAGGGCGGTGAGTGGTCATGCATATGACTTTAGAAGCAGATTACGCGGTTCGTATTGTGGAATTTCTTGCAGTACAGGATGCGCGTACCGATGCCAAAACTATATCCGAGCAAACCAGCGTAACGCCGCGCTTCACGCTGAAAATTCTCCGTACGCTTGTGGCAAGCGGCATTGTGGTTTCTTATAAAGGGGCAAAGGGCGGATATGTACTGGCAAAGCCTGCAAAGGAGATCACGCTGCGGCAGGTGATCGAAGCGGTGGAAGGGCCGTATATGATCTCCCGCTGTCAGGGTGAATCCTACAACTGTACCCGGACGGACTGCCATCTGCACAGCATTTACGGTAAAATCTCTGCGATGGTGCGCCGGGAGCTCGATTCCTATACATTCGATACCATTTGTGCATTTGAAAGCAGCGAAGAGACAACAACGGAATAAACATAAAAAGAGGTGCCTGTCGGGCATCTCTTTTTTTTTGCGGAGCGATCTCTTTGTCAGAGCGATACACTTGACAGCGAAAAACACATATGCTACACTATAATTAACAATTAAGTTAAATGTTAAGGGAGGAAAAGGTATGGCCATGCAGCAAACGCTTCGGGCGCTGGCAGACCCCATTCGCCGGGACATTCTGAATCTGCTCAAAAAGGGCAGATTGTCTGCCGGAGAGATCACGGAGCATTTTACGGTGACGGCAGCGGCAATCTCGCGGCATCTGTCCGTCCTGAAGGAAGCGGAGCTGATCCGCGATACACGCGAAGGAAAATTTATCTATTATGAACTGTGTGCCTCCGTGCTGGAGGAGATCATGCTTTGGATTACGGATTTGAAAGGGGAGAGCGATCATGCTGAAAACGAATAAGAAAGGTTTGCTTTGGTCCTCGGTCGGCATTTTGCTGCCGGCACTTGTGGGCCTGTGCCTGTGGAACCGCCTGCCGGATCAGATGACGATCCACTGGGGGGCGGACGGCGCAGCGGACGGCTGGAGCCACAAAGCGGTCTTTATTTTTGGACTTCCGCTCCTGCTGTTGGCAATGCAGTGGCTTTGCGTCTGGATTACCAGCAAAGACAACGAGAAGCGGGAACAGAGCCGGAAGGTGACCGGTATGGTGCTGTGGATCATGCCGGTTCTCTCCTGGTTTGTCGCGGCTTTTGGGTATGCCGTTGCGCTGGACTATACGCTGCCCATGACTGCGATCACGCTTTTGCCGATGGGTCTTCTGTTCGTGGTGATCGGCAACTATCTGCCCAAATGCCGGCAGAACCGCACCATTGGCATCAAGGTGAAATGGACGCTCGAAGATGAGGAAAACTGGAATGCGACGCACCGTTTCGCCGGCCGGGTCTGGGTGGTGGGCGGTCTCCTGGTGATGGCCTGCGTTTTCCTGCCGGAAGGCGCGCTGGTGTGGATCATGTCCTTGCTGCTGCTGCCCCTTGCGGTGGTTCCTATGGTCTATTCCTATGTATTCTATAGAAAGCGGCTGAAGAGCGGCGCAGCGGTACGCAAACCCATGCCGAAAAATGACCGGCGTACCTCGATTTTTGTCGGCATCTTTTTCATCGTTCTGGCCGTGGGACTTGCGATCCTCCTTTTCACCGGCGATATACGCGTGCAGTGCGGGGAAGAGAAGTTTACTGTGGAGGCGACTTTCGATCCCGGCATCACCGTGTCGTATACGGAAATCGATGCCATCGAATACCGGGACAAAAAGAATCCCGGCAGCCGTACATTCGGCTTCGGTTCGCCAAGGCTTTCTATGGGAACCTTCCAGAACGATGAATTCGGCAGTTATACCCGTTATGCCTATACGCAGTGCCCGGCGGAGGTGGTGCTGCGCAGCGGAGCAAAGACCCTTGTGCTGAGCGGAAAGAATCCGGAGGAGACCCGCGCACTTTACGAACAGCTCGCGGAGAAAATCGAATAAAAAGCAAAGCGGACGGCAGGCAGCACCCTGTCGTCCGTATCATTAGCGCCTTTAGGCATGAAAAAACCCCTGGTACTACCAGGGGTGAATAAAAAGCCTTGGCAAACAAAAAGCCTCCCGTATAATGGAAATGAAGGTTTGCCGACCGAGTTTCCAAAATACAGGAGGACTTTTTATGAAGAATGAAATTAAGCATACATCCCATTCGAGCTATCGGTGCGAATACCATTTGGTATTTGCACCGAAATATCGTAGGAAGATCATTTACAAAGAACTGAGAAAAGATGTGGGAGAAATCATGAGGAAGCTGTGTAATGAGTTAAAGGTAGAGATTATAGAAGCACAGGCATGCCCAGACCACATCCACATGTTGGTAAGTATACCACCGTACATGAGTATATCACAGTTCGTAGGAACGCTCAAGAGCAAAAGTGCGTTGATGCTATTCGATAGACACGCGGACCTAAAGTATAGATACGGCAACAGACATTTCTGGTGCAGAGGATATTTCGTGGATACAGTAGGGAAGAATGAGCGTGTCATATCAGAATACATCAAGAATCAGTTGGAAGAAGATTATGCAAGGGATCAAGTAAGTATGAAAGAATACATGGATCCATTCACAGGTAAAAAGAACAGATAAGGCAAAACAGACAGCCACTTAAAGTGGCTGCCTGTAATAGCGATGCGTTGGTAAACCTTCAGTCCCCCTTTTAGGGGGCTGCAAGTTATAACCCTTCTAGGGTTTGAGCAAACCACTAGTTCACTAGTGGTTTTGATTTTGCATCGAAAAGAAAAACCGGCTGGAAAATTTTGCCGGAAAATAAAAAACCGACATTAAGCCTCTTGACAATCGGCTCAATATCGTGTAATATATTACAATGTATCATCATGGATAGATATGCTGTTTTATTCGCTGAATGCATTATATCACATAATCTTCAAAGAATCAAGCACTATCTTAAAATTTCACATGAACGGATATGGTTTTTGGTGTTTTTAGTGTAAAATGCTAAAATCACGGTCAAATACTTTGAATGGAGTGGTTGAGTCAATGGTGAATGTTAAGCCGGTACAGCTTGGCAAGAACACGCGCATGAGCTTCTCACACATCGATGAAGTTCTCGAGATGCCCAATCTGATCGAGATCCAGAAGAATTCCTACGATTGGTTCCTGAAACAGGGTCTGCGCGAGGTATTCGACGATGTGTCCGGTATTACGGATTTCAACGGAAATCTGGTTCTGGACTTCGTGAACTACAAGCTCGACGAAAAACCCAATTATTCGGTTGCAGAGTGCAAGGAACGCGACGCTACGTACGCGGCTGCTCTCCGCGTAACCGCACGCCTGCTCAACAAGGAAACAGGTGAGATCAAGGAATCCGAAGTCTTCATGGGCGATTTCCCCCTGATGACACCTTCCGGCACCTTCGTCATCAACGGCGCAGAGCGCGTCATCGTTTCCCAGCTCGTTCGTTCTCCCGGCGTGTACTACAAGATGGAGTACGACAAGACAGGCAAGCAGCTCTTTTCTTCCACGGTCATTCCGAACCGCGGCGCATGGCTCGAGTACGAAAATGACGTAAACGATGTTCTGTATGTCCGCATTGATAAAAACAGAAAGATCCCGATCACCGCATTTGTCCGCGCCCTCGGTCTCGGCACAGATGAGGAGATCAAAGCATATTTCGGTGAAGATGAGCGCATTCTGGCTACCATCGAGAAGGATACCACCCATACTATGGAAGAGGGTCTGTTCGAGGTTTACAGAAAGCTTCGTCCGAGTGAGCCGCCTACCCTTGAGAGCGCACAGTCCCACCTGAACGGTCTGTTCTTCGATCCCAGAAGATATGATCTGTCCAGAGTTGGTCGCTATAAGTACAATAAGAAGCTGAATCTGGCCGGCAGATTGACCGGACATCAGCTTGCCCGTCCGGTTGTGAACCCCATGACCGGTGAAGTGATGGCAGATGAAGGTGTTGTCGTCACCCGTGCACTGGCAGAGGAAATGGACGATGCCGGTGTAACCGTTGCCTGCATCCGTATTGAGGACAAGGAAGTCAAGATCCTTTCCAACGGTATGGTAGACATTCAGAAGTATGTTTCCTTCAACGCCGAGGCTGAGTGCGGAGTCAATGAGCGCGTTCGCTACGAAGTTCTGGCTGAGATCCTCGAAGCCTGCGGCGACGATGAAGACGCACTGAAGGAAATGCTTGTCAGCCGTCATGACGACCTGATCCCGAATCACATCATCATTGATGATATTTATGCTTCCATCAACTACATGACCTGCCTGGCGATGGGCATCGGTCAGACCGACGACATTGACCAGCTCGGCAACCGCCGCATCCGTTCCGTCGGTGAGCTGCTGCAGAACCAGTTCCGCATCGGCTTCTCCCGTCTGGAGCGCGTCATCCGCGAGCGCATGACCCTGCAGGCACAGGATATGGAAGCCCTTACTCCGCATTCCCTCATTAACATCCGTCCGGTCGTGGCGGCCATCAAGGAATTCTTCGGTTCTTCTCCGCTGTCCCAGTTCATGGATCAGACCAACCCGCTGGCTGAGCTGACCCACAAGCGCCGTCTCTCCGCACTGGGCCCGGGCGGTCTGTCCCGTGACCGTGCATCCTTCGAAGTTCGAGACGTTCACTACACCCACTACGGTCGTATGTGCCCGATCGAATCTCCGGAAGGTCCGAACATCGGTCTGATCTCCTATCTGGCTACCTTTGCAAGAATCAATCATTACGGTTTCATTGAGGCGCCGTACAGAAAGATCGACAAGGCAACCGGCGCCGTGACCGATGAAGTGGTTTACATGACGGCAGACATGGAAGACGAGTACATCGTCGCACAGGCCAATGAGGCTCTGAACGAAGACGGTACTTTCGTCAACGATCATGTCATCGTCCGTTATAAGGGCGAATTTATCGATGTCGACACCAACCGTGTTGACTACATGGATATTTCCCCGCGTATGGTCGTTTCTGTTGCAACGGCTATGATCCCGTTCCTCGAAAACGATGACGCCAACCGTGCTCTGATGGGCGCGAACATGCAGCGCCAGGCTGTGCCGCTGATCCGCACCGAGTCCCCGATCGTTGGTACCGGTATGGAATACAAGGCAGGCGTGGACTCCGGCGTTTGCGTGCTGTGCGAACGTCCCGGCGTGGTCAAGAGCGTCAGCGCCGATCTGGTGCGTGTCACCACGGACAACGGCGATATCGATGACTATGTCATCACCAAGTTTATGCGCTCCAACCAGAGCACATGCATCAACCAGGTTCCGGTCGTCAATGTGGGCGATCGTCTGGAGCACGGCGATGTTATTGCTGACGGCCCCGCCATCAAGAACGGCGAGATCGCACTGGGCAAGAATGCCCTCATCGGATTCATGACCTGGGAAGGCTACAACTACGAAGACGCCGTTCTGCTGAACGAAAAGATCGTTCGTGACGACGTTTACACTTCCATCCACATTGAAGAGTATGAGATGGAAGCCAGAGATACAAAGCTGGGACCGGAAGAGATCACCCGCGACATTCCGAATGTCAACGAGGATCTTCTCCGTGATCTGGACGAGCGCGGCATCATCCGTGTCGGCGCAGAAGTCCATGCCGGCGATATCCTGGTCGGTAAGGTCACCCCGAAGGGTGAGACCGAGCTGACCGCCGAAGAGCGCCTGCTGCGCGCCATCTTCGGTGAGAAGGCCCGTGAAGTCCGTGATACCTCCCTCCGTGTACCGCACGGTGAGTACGGCACCATCGTGGACGTGAAGGTCTTCACAAGAGAAAACAGCGATGAGCTCAGCCCGGGCGTCAACAAGGTCGTCCGCTGCTACATCGCACAGAAGAGAAAGATTTCCGTCGGCGATAAGATGGCGGGCCGCCATGGCAACAAGGGTGTTGTTTCCCGCATCCTGCCCATGGAAGAAATGCCGTTCCTGCCGGATGGCACACCGCTGGATATCGTTCTGAACCCGTTGGGCGTGCCAAGCCGAATGAATATCGGACAGGTTCTGGAAGTCCACCTCGGCATGGCTGCAAGCCACCTCGGCTGGAAGATCATGACCCCGGTCTTCGACGGCGCACACGAAGCCGACATCCGCGAGTGCTTCCGCATGGCCGGCCTCAGTGAGGACGGTAAGTTCTGGCTGCGTGACGGCAGAACCGGTGAGTACTTCGATAACCCGGTCACCGTTGGTTATATGTATTACCTCAAGCTCCATCACCTCGTTGACGATAAGATCCATGCCCGTTCCACCGGTCCGTACGCGCTGGTTACACAGCAGCCTCTGGGCGGTAAGGCACAGTTCGGCGGTCAGCGTTTCGGTGAGATGGAAGTTTGGGCCCTGGAAGCTTACGGTGCTGCTTACACCCTGCAGGAGATCCTGACCGTGAAGTCCGACGACGTGGTGGGCCGTGTAAAGACATACGAATCCATCGTGAAGGGCCAGAACGTGCCGAAGCCGGGTATTCCGGAATCCTTCCGCGTTCTCATTAAGGAACTGCAGTCTCTGGGTCTGGACATCAAGGTTCTCGATAAAAACAACGATGAGATCGATCTGCGCCAGAGCTTCGACGAGGACGACGACATCGGTCTTGCACCGGGCGATCAGGTCTTCGATGAGCAGACTGTGGAAGACGGCGAGCTGGATGGCTACAGCGTAGAGAATGAAGACGGTGAGGAAGACGACTTCTACTTGACCGACGATGATTTCGACGGTTCCGATGATGACGATCTGTTCTCTCTGGATGACGAATTTTAAGGATCGGGAGGTTTGAATATGGAATTTAGCGTTTTTGAATCAATTAAAATCGGTCTGGCTTCCCCCGATCAGATCCGTTCCTGGTCTTACGGCGAGGTTACCAAGCCGGAAACCATCAACTACCGTACCCTGAAGCCGGAGCGCGACGGCCTGTACTGCGAGCGCATTTTCGGACCCCAGAAGGACTGGGAATGCCATTGCGGTAAGTACAAGCGCATCCGTTTCAAGGGTAAGGTTTGCGAACGCTGCGGTGTTGAAGTTACCCGCAGCAAGGTTCGCCGTGAGCGCATGGGCCACATCGAACTGGCTGCCCCGGTATCCCATATCTGGTACTTCAAGGGTATCCCGTCCCGTATGGGCCTGATTCTCGACCTTTCTCCGCGTATTCTGGAAAAGGTTCTGTACTTTGCACTTTACATTGTCACCGATCCGGGTTCCGTCCGTGAGCTCTCCAAGATGCAGACGCTCACCGAGAAGGAATACCGCGATATGCGTGAAAAATATGAAGACGACTTTGATGCTTCCATGGGCGCAGAAGCCGTCAAGAAGCTGCTCGAGGATATCGACTGCGAAAAGCTCAGCGAAGAGCTGAAGGCTGACCTGGAGAATGCGCAGGGTCAGAAGCGCGCCAGAATCCTCAAGCGTCTCGAGGTTGTGGAATCCTTCCGCATTTCCGGCAACCGTCCGGAGTGGATGGTTCTCGATGCCGTTCCGGTCATCCCGCCGGATATCCGTCCGCTGGTTCAGCTCGACGGCGGCCGTTTCGCCACAAGTGACCTCAACGATCTCTACAGACGCGTGATCAACCGTAACAACCGTCTGAAGAGACTTTTGGAGCTGGGTGCTCCGGATATCATCGTGCGCAACGAAAAGCGCATGCTGCAGGAAGCTGTTGACGCTCTGATCGACAACGGCCGCCGCGGCAGACCGGTTACCGGTCCGAACAACCGCCCGCTTAAGTCCCTGTCCGATATGCTGAAAGGCAAGCAGGGTCGTTTCCGTCAGAACCTTCTGGGTAAGCGTGTTGACTACTCCGGCCGTTCCGTTATCGTTGTCGGTCCGGAACTCAAGATGTACCAGTGCGGTCTGCCGAAGGAAATGGCTCTCGAGCTCTTCAAGCCCTTCGTTATGAAGCGTCTGGTTGAGACCGGCGCCGTGGGCAACATCAAGGCAGCCAGAAAGGCTGTGGAGCGTGCCAAGGGCGAAGTTTGGGATGCACTGGAGATCGTCATCAAGAATCATCCGGTCATGCTGAACCGTGCTCCCACATTGCACCGTCTGGGCATTCAGGCCTTTGAGCCGGTGCTCGTAGAAGGCCGCGCCATCAAGCTGCATCCGCTCGTATGTACTGCATTTAACGCCGACTTCGACGGTGACCAGATGGCCGTTCACGTACCGCTTTCCGCTGAGGCGCAGGCAGAAGCCCGTTTCCTCATGCTGGCTGCAAACAACCTGCTCAAGCCTTCCGACGGCCGTCCGGTTGCGGTTCCGTCCCAGGACATGGTGCTCGGTTCCTATTATCTGACACTGGATAAGACCGGTGAGCCGGGCGAGGGCAAGGCGTTCCGTGATATGGATGAAGCCTTCATGGCTTACGATGCCAAGGCGATCACCCTGCATTCCCGCATTAAGGTGAGACGTACCGTAGAGTTCAACGGCGAGATGATCACCGGTCTGGTGGAAACCACCATGGGCCGCATGATTTTCAACCGTCCGATCCCGCAGGATCTGGGCTTTGTGGATCGTTCCACACCGGAAAATGCACTCAAGTTTGAAGTCGATTTCCTGGTCGGCAAGAAGCAGCTCGGCCAGATCATCGACAAGTGCTTTAAGAAGCACGGCACAGCCGTTACCTCTGAAGTCCTTGACGCGATCAAGGCACAGGGTTACAAATATTCCACCGTCGGTGCCATCACCGTTGCTGTCTGCGATGCGACCATCCCGGAAGCAAAGAAGGAGATCCTTGCAACCGCAGAGGCCGAGATTGCCAACATCACAGCCGATTTCCAGGATGGCTTCCTCTCCGACAGCGAGCGCTACAACGCCGTTCTGAAGACCTGGGAAAAGGCCACAAACGATGTTACCAAGGCGCTGCAGGCCGGTCTGGACAAGTACAACCCGATCTTCATGATGGCCGACTCCGGTGCCCGAGGCTCCATGAGCCAGATCCGTCAGCTGGCCGGTATGCGTGGTCTGATCGCGAATACCTCCGGTAAGACGATCGAGATCCCGATCAAGGCAAACTACCGTGAAGGTCTGAACATTCTCGAATACTTTATTTCTTCCCGTGGTGCCCGTAAGGGCCTGGCCGATACCGCTCTGCGTACTGCGGACTCCGGTTATCTGACCAGACGTCTGGTAGACGTTTCTCAGGAAGTCATCGTCCGTGAGGACGACTGCGGCACGACCGAAGGCCTCGAGGTCTTCGAGATCAAGTCCGGCAACGAATCCATCGAGCCCATGAAGGAGCGTCTGGTGGGCCGTTACCTCGTACAGGATTTCTGCGACGAAGACGGTTCCGTAATCGTTTCCAAGGACAAGATGATGGATGACGGCGACGCTGCTGCAATCATCGGCCGCGGCGTAGAGCGCATCAAGATCCGCTCCATGCTGAACTGCCGTGCAAAGCACGGTGTCTGCCGCAAGTGCTACGGTGCTTCTCTGGCCAACGGCCAGCCGGTTACCGTGGGTGAGGCAGTCGGTATCATCGCTGCACAGTCCATCGGTGAGCCGGGTACACAGCTGACCATGCGTACGTTCCATACCGGCGGTGTTGCCTCCGCAGAAGATATTACACAGGGTCTCCCGCGTGTTGAAGAACTCTTCGAAAGCCGCAAGCCGAAGCATCTCGCGATCATCGCAGAGATCGGCGGCACGATCTCCTTCGAGGAAGTCAAGCGTAACAAGCACGTTGTCGTGAACGGCGACGGCGACCGCAGAAGCTACCTGATCCCGTTCGGCGCTCGTCTGAGCGTGAAGGAAGGTCAGGTCGTGGAAAAGGGTGCCCGCCTCACAGAGGGTTCCGTTAACCCGCACGACGTTCTGGCCATCAGCGGTCCCGAGGCAGTTCAGGACTACCTGATCCAGGAAGTACAGCGTACCTACCGTATGCAGGGTGTTGATATCAACGATAAGCACATCGAAGTTATCGTTCGCCAGATGATGCGTAAGGTTCGCGTGGAAGATGCCGGCGATACTTCTCTGCTGGTCAGCACACTCGTCGATAAGAACGAAGTGCTCACCGAGAACGAAAAGATCGCTGCCCGCATCGCCAACGGTGAGACCGGTCTCCGCGAGGCGACCTACACACCGACTCTGCTCGGTATCACCAAGGCTTCCCTTGCAACCGAGTCCTTCATGTCTGCGGCTTCCTTCCAGGAAACCACCCGCGTGCTGACCGACGCCGCCATCAAGGGCAAGGTCGATCCGCTGGTCGGTCTGAAGGAAAACGTTATCATCGGTAAGCTCATCCCGGCCGGTACCGGTCTGGATTGCTACACCAATGTGGACATTGCGCCGAACGCCCCGAGCAGCTCTCTGAGCGCGGAAGCGATCGCTGCACTGAGCTCTTTTGAAGAATCTGCAAAAGATGAAACTGAGGGCTTGACAAACGAATAAGCTTCGGTATATAATGTCAAATGGTGTGTTACGAATGCATGAAATGCCGTAACCACCCGAAAGAAGCATATAACGTAACCTGTCTGCGCTGTAAAAAGCGCGGACAGGATACTGTTATGTTAGCCTGTTGTCAGAACATTGAAGTTCGGACTTCGAAGGGAAAGATAGTGTGAAAGAAAACCGTCAGGGTTGTCTTTCGCATATGATCCGACAGGATTTTGAACTTTCGGCAGAAAGTGCGAAATCCGTTAAGACTGGAGAAATCATATTTCGACAGGCTTATGTATATCTGTTTGTTCTGCGGGTAATATATCCCGTATGACATATAGAATTTTCGCAAGGAGGTGCAATATGCCCACATTTAACCAGCTGATTCACACAGGTCGCACAGTCACCGAGAAGAAGGCAAAGGCTCCGGCACTGCTGAAGGGTTGGAACTCCAAGAAGAGAGTTGCTATCAACCAGGATTCCCCCCAGAAGCGCGGCGTCTGCACATCGGTTAAGACCGCTACCCCGAAGAAGCCGAACTCTGCTCTCCGTAAGATCGCCAGAGTACGTCTCTCCAACGGTATCGAAGTCACCGCATACATTCCCGGTGTTGGCCACAACCTGCAGGAGCACAGCGTTGTCATGATCCGTGGCGGTCGTGTTAAGGACATCCCTGGTGTTCGTTACCACATCATCCGTGGCACACTGGACGCGCAGGGTGTTGCAAAGCGTATGCAGGCTCGTTCCAAGTACGGTGCTAAGAGACCGAAGCCGGGTGCAGCTGCAAAGAAGAAGTAATTTTCTTTGTTGTACCCAAACCCATTCGTTACACAATGAACTTTTGACCGGATAAGCGCATAACGCTTGAAGGTATTTATTATAGATAAGTCAGTTTATCGTACGTAAATACCTTTTCTTAGCCGGCGGGAGCTTGTGCTTTCGAGTACCTATGAATTCATTATTTTATGTGAAGGAGGGAAGACTATGCCAAGAAGAGGCAATGTAGCAAAACGCGATGTTTTGCCGGATCCCATGTACAATTCCAAACTGGTTACACGCCTGGTGAACAACATCATGCTCGATGGTAAGAAGGGCGTAGCTCAGAAGATCGTTTATGATGCATTCGAGATCGTCGCAGAGAAGACAGGTAAGGATGCTCTGGAGGTTTTCGAGCAGGCAATGGAGAACGTAATGCCGAGCCTGGAGGTTAAGGCACGCCGTGTCGGCGGTTCCACCTATCAGGTTCCGATGGAGGTTCGTCCGGAAAGACGCCAGACCCTGGGTCTGCGCTGGCTGACCACCTACTCCAGAAATCGTTCCGAAAAGACAATGAAGGAAAGACTGGCAGGCGAGATCCTTGACGCTATCAACGGTGCCGGCGGTGCCGCTAAGAAGCGTGACGATACACATAAGATGGCCGAAGCCAACAAGGCTTTTGCACACTACAGATGGTAATCTAATTGTATTCGTTTTTAGGAGGATTTTATGGCACGTCAGGTACCCCTTGAATTAACAAGAAACATCGGCATCATGGCGCACATCGATGCCGGTAAGACTACGACCACAGAGCGTATTCTTTACTACACTGGTGTTAACTATAAGATCGGTGAGACACATGACGGTTCCGCCACTATGGACTGGATGGCTCAGGAGCAGGAGCGCGGTATCACAATCACTTCCGCTGCTACTACTGCTTACTGGGCAGGCCACAGACTCAATATCATCGACACCCCCGGACACGTTGACTTTACTGTTGAGGTTGAGCGTTCACTCCGTGTACTCGACGGCTCAGTAACTGTTCTCTGTGCTAAGGGAGGCGTTGAGCCTCAGTCTGAAACCGTTTGGAGACAGGCTGATAACTATAAGGTTCCCCGTATGGCTTATGTAAATAAGATGGACATTATGGGTGCCGACTTCTATCGTGTTGTTGACATGATGAAGGACAGACTCAAGTGTAATGCCGTTCCGATTCAGCTCCCCATCGGTGCTGAGGATCAGTTCAAGGGTATCATCGACCTCGTTGAAATGAAGGCTTACATCTATTACGATGACCTCGGAAAGGATATCCGCGTTGAGGAAATCCCCGAGGATATGAAGGACAAGGCACAGGAATACCACGAGGCTATGGTTGAGCACGTTGCTGAACAGGATGACGCTCTCATGGAGAAGTACTTCGAAGAAGGCGAACTCTCCATCGAAGAGATCAAGGCTTGTATCAGAAAGGCTTGTATCGCTAACGAAATGGTTCCCGTTGTCTGCGGTACTTCCTACAAGAACAAGGGCGTTCAGAAGCTCCTCGATGCTATCATCGACTACATGCCTTCTCCGCTCGACGTTCCCGCTATCAAGGGTATTAACCCCGATACAGACGAAGAGGTTGAAAGACCTTCTTCCGATGAAGAGCCGTTCGCAGCTCTCGCATTCAAGATTGCAACTGACCCCTTCGTTGGTAAGCTTGCTTTCTTCCGTGTGTACTCAGGTATCGTTAACCAGGGCGACACTGTCCTCAATGCTACTAAGGACAACCGTGAGCGTTTCGGCCGTATCGTTCAGATGCACGCTAACCACAGAAAGGACCTCACTACTGTTTATGCAGGTGATATCGCTGCTGCTGTAGGTCTCAAGAATACTACAACCGGTGATACTCTCTGTGATGAAAAGCACCCCGTTATCCTCGAATCCATGGAATTCCCCGAGCCTGTTATCCAGCTCGCTATCGAGCCCAAGACAAAGGCAGGTCAGGAAAAGATGGGTATCGCTCTCGCAAAGCTTGCTGAAGAGGATCCTACTTTCAAGACATGGACCGACGAAGAAACAGGTCAGACTATCATCGCAGGTATGGGTGAGCTCCACCTCGAAATTATCGTTGACAGACTTCTCCGTGAGTTCAAGGTAGAAGCTAACATCGGTAAGCCTCAGGTTGCTTAC
>JAFQWC010000056.1 GCA_017407665.1 Clostridia bacterium
GAAGATGGGGGATATCGGCCGGGGTAAAGAATTTTGTCGCAAAACCCATCAGGAAGGCAGAGCTGTCGCCGCCGGCATCTGCGATGGTATCTTTGGCGTTTTTCGGGATAGCTGCGGTCATGCGGGCCATATAGCCCAGCGCGTCCTCCCGGCGTTCCTTGCCCTTCGGGTCCCACCAGCTCTCTGCGGTACCGGTCACACCGGCTGCAGCGGCTTTTTCCATCAGCGGACGCAGGCGCTGCCGGAAGTCGTCATACGCCCGTTCCTTGGACCATGCAGCTTCCGCGACGGCATAGGCGCGGGGGAAAAGCCGCGTGAAGAGCTGCTCCGGCGTAACGATATGTTCCGCCCAGAGGCAGGACTCGATGCCGAGCATATTCTCCGCATCCGCACAGCTTTCTTTGCCGATCGCCGGTGCACATTCATACGCACGCTTTAAGGGGATCATGCTGTGGGGATAATCAAAATAGAGATCAAACATATCGGAATAGATGAACGGACCGCCGGCCTCAAAATAAGGCTCCATCTGTTTGAGGTGCTGCGCCGTCCAGTACTGGATCAGCGTATCCTCCGGTAAAATGGAGGATTTCAGTGCATCGTTCCAGCAGATGGGCTTTTTGCCATGCTGTTTCAGCATCTCTACCACACGGATCGTGAACCAGCCCTGCAGATCCTCCACGCCGGAGAGATTTTCGTCTTCCATACGCTTGCGGCAATCCGGGCATTTCACCCATTCGGATTTCGGGGCTTCATCGCCGCCGATGTGGAACCGTTCGGCGGGGAAGAGCGGGCAGATCTCAGAGAGCAAAGTCTCCACAAGTTCGAAGACGGGATTCTTACCGGCACAGAGAATGATGGGGTAAATGCCGCCCGCGGTCGCGAGACTGACTTCTTCGCCAAAGCAGCTGTATTCCGGGTAAGCAGCCAGAATACCGGTGGTGTGGCCGGGCAGATCGAGCTCCGGAATGATCTCAACGCCGCGCACACGGGCGAATTCCACGATCTCGCGGATCTCGTCCCACGTGTAGAAATCGCCGCTGACTTCCTGCAGCTTCGGGAAAGCGCGGGATTCGATGCGCCATGCCTGATCGTCGGTGAGGTGCCAGTGCAGCACATTCATCTTTACAAGAGAGATTTGCTCGATGACTTTCTTCACGATGTCTGTGGAGAAGAAATGACGTGCGCAGTCGAGACTCTGTCCGCGGTAACCGTATTTCGGTGCGTCCTGCACGGAACCGACCGGCAGGGTGCGATCCGCGTCGAGCAGATGGTAAACAGAGGTCAGGGCCCAAACAACGCCGATCTCCTCGGCGGCATAAATCACGATGCCGCTGCCGGAGATCTGAAAGCGATAGCCTTCCTTGGGCAGGTCCGCATCGGACTTCAGTGTGATTTTAAACCCGTTTTCCGCAGCCGTACAGCCGATGCGCTCTAAAAAGGCGTCTGCACACCACGGTGCAAATCGGTCAAACTGAATCGAAACGGTTTCCGGCAGCGTGATGCGGTGATCCCGCAGCGCTGTGGTCCCGTTGGGATTCGGAAGAATCGTATGCATGAATAAGCCTCCTTCTTGTGCATCGGGCTCTGACCGCAAGATCAGAGCCCGATAATTTTTTATAAAAGTCTGGTATCGTTGATGATGAGTTCGAAGGTCATGCCCAGAAAATCCGCAGCTTTGCGGCACAGGATCATACGCTCGAGAAAGATCTCAAAATACTCCATCACCGGGCAGATGTCCGTATCGATGGTGATCTTAAATGTGCAGATCTTCGTTTCCGCTTCCAGATGCAGGGCGGCGTGGATCACGGCGTAGTTTACGCGGTCGTGAATATCGGTTGCAATTACAGCCTCTTTCCGCACGCGGGAGCGGCGTACATCGCTCTTATCCGCAAGGATCAATGCTGCGGAAACCGGATTGACCGGAAACGCGGTTTTTTCATCGTGATAGCCGATGGCCGAGCAGATGGTTGCGATCTCCTCGGGCGGAAAATTGAGCTTGTTGAGCAGCGTGAACGCCATGATGCCGCCGCTGTGGGCGTGGTCCACACGGTTGACGATGTTGCCGATGTCATGCAGGCATCCGGCAATTTCCGCCAGCTCACAGGTGCGCTCATCGTAACCCAGCATGGCCAGGATGCGGCGGGCAGTGGTACCGCAGAGTCTGGCGTGCGCACGCCCGTGCTCCGTATATCCCAGTGCGCCAAGGCACCGGTTGCCCGCATCGATATACGTGATCACTTCCGGAATGCGGAAAAGTTCATCCGGAGTGATGTGTGCATATTCCGTCATACGCAGAACCCTTAGTCCGCCGTGAAGAGACGGTACATCGCCTCCAGACAGATCTGTGCGTGCTTCTTGTAGCTTTCCAGATTCAGAGATTCGTTGCAGTTGTGTGCGTTGGACTCATCGTCATGGAAAGATGCGCCGAATGCCACGCCGTTGCCGAACATCTGGCGGGCATAGGTGCCGCCGCCCATGGCGAAGATATCGCACTTGTCGCCGGTCACATCTTCATAAGCGCCGGACAGCAGCTGTACGAGCGGACCATCCTTCGGCAGGTACAGCGGCGGTTCGTCGTGACCGAGGTTGTAGGTGAGACCGCAGCTTTCCACGTTTGCACGCAGCGTCTTGTCGATGGCAGCGCCGTTGGCGAGTGCCGGGTAACGAATATCAATATAAACGGTGCCTTCGCCGTTTTCTACCTTCATGATGCCGAGGTTAAAGGTGAGGGGGCCGCTGATGGAATCCGAAACATTGACCCCAAGCAGGGAACCGTCATAGGTGAGACCGATCTTCTCGTCGATGAAGGTGAAGAGCGGGCCGCACTTGTCGCCCCAAACGGAGACAAGCAGACGCACAAGGTGTGCGGCCGCATTCACGCCGCCCTGCGGCCATGCAGCATGGGAAGCCACGCCATGTGCCACGATGTGTGCGCCATCTTCCGTGCGGGTGATATCAAACTTGGTCTCGGCAGCTTCAGCAGCGTCAGTCAGCTTCTTAAAGCCTTTGTCGCAGCAGAGGACATCGGCTTCTGCCTTGTAGGGAACGGCGTTGACAACGGTGCCGGCCTTGAAGGACTTGATCTTCTCACCGACCTTGCCGGAGAAGGAGAAGTTAAAGAGACCCTTCTCGCAGTGGCAGATGCCGTAGGAGGAGTCCGGGGTGAAGCCCATGGTCGGATGCTGCTCCTTGGAGAAATAGTAGCCCATATCCTGCATACCGATTTCTTCTGCAGAACCGAGAACCACGCGCAGCTTGCGCTTGCCGACCACACCGGCGTCGCGCAGGGCGCGCAGGCAGTGCAGTGCCACAATGGCGGGGCCCTTATTATCGGAAACACCACGGCCGTAGGCCTTGCCGTCGCGGATTTCCATGGTATACGGATCGCTCAGCCAGCCTTCGCCTTCCGGAACCACGTCCAGATGTGCCATGACGACAGCGTTTTCTTCGCCCTCGCCCAGCTCGGCGTGCATTGCGTAGTAATCCACATTCTTTGCAGTCAGATCATACCGTGCGCAGAGCTCCATCGCCTTATCGATGGCATTCGCTGCATTTTTGCCAAAGGGATACGGACCCTCCTGCGGAACAGCCACAGACGGGATCGCGACCATCTCTCCGAGGTCGCGGAGAATGTCATCCCAATATTCCAGGATCTTTTCACCAAACATACATAACTTCCTTTCGAGGTTAATATAGTTCTATCATACTCGATTGTCCGGGTAAAATCAATCCAAATCCTAAAAAAAGAGAGGTGCACGTGCCTTGCTCAGCGGAATATGGACGGTGATGATCCTGCTGGCTTTTGTCGGTGCCGTTCTGCACGGTACACCTGAGGCATTGGCCGGCGCGGTGGGGGACGGCGCGCAGCAGGCCGTGGAGACGGCTTTCCTACTGACCGGCGGGTTGTGCCTTTGGAGCGGCCTTATGCGCATCGCCGCCGCATCCGGTCTGACGAAATCGCTTTCCCGCGCGATGCGGCCGGTCATCCGCCGGCTTTTTCCGGAGTATGCCGACCGCGAAGACATCGGGGAGAAGATCACGGTCAATGTGGCTGCAAATCTGTTCGGCATGGGAAACGCCGCTACGCCGGCCGGTCTGCAGGCCATGGATGCGATGCAGGCGATCGACCCGCCCGTTCGCCCGAGTCGGGGGATGATCCGCTTTGTCGTGATGAATACGGCGGCGCTGCAGTTTATTCCGTCTTCCGTCGTGATGCTGCGCTCGGCATACGGCGCGGAGAATCCGTACGATATTATGCCGCACATCTGGATTGTTTCGCTCGGGAGTCTGGCGGTCGGCCTTCTGGTCTGCCGTATTTTGGAGGGTGTATGGCACAAATAGGCGCAGCTGCTGTCTGTGTTTTGGTCACCGTTGTGGTGTTTTTTGGGTTTATAAAAGATCTTCCGGTTTTCGACCTGTTTGTAGAAGGCGCCAAGGATGGCCTGCGGACCGCCATACAGCTGCTGCCCACGCTGATCGGCCTGATCACCGCCATCACGATGCTGCGGGCGTCCGGTGTGCTGGACATGATGACCCATATGCTCGAACCACTGCTCGGCGTGATCGGTGTTCCCGCAGATTTGATCCCGCTGATGCTGATCCGCCCACTGTCCGGCAGCGGCGCTGTAGCGTACGTGACGGAACTCTACACCGTGTACGGTGCGGAATCCGATGTGGGCAAAATGGCGGCCATTCTGTCTTCCGCTACGGAAACCACCTTTTATGCGGCTGCGGTCTATTTTGCGGGGCGGGGATACAAAAGCATGGGGTATACGATCCCGGCAGCGCTTTGCGGGGATCTGACTGCGTCGGTTCTGGCGGTGCTTTCCGTGCGATTGTTCGGATGAAAAATTTCTCTGTACGGCGGCGGTTTTCTGTGGTATACTGCGTATATACAGAAAATCGAAAGGATGACCCTTATGCTGCTGACTGTGGATGTGGGCAATACCAATATTACACTGGGCGTTTACGACGGCGATAAGCTTCTGTTTGTTTCTCGCCTGAGTACCAAACCGCTTCTGACCGAGGATCAGTATGCCGCGGATATTCTCGCGATCCTGAATCTCTATAAAGTGGAAGCGGAGCAAATCGACGGCGCGGTGCTCAGTTCCGTTGTACCATCTCTCACTGGTTATCTAACAAAAGCGATCCGCCGATTCTGGAAGATCGAACCGTATGTGGTCAGCGCGGAGACCGTACCGGAAGTTACGGTGATCCCGGGTATGGTCAATTCCCTCGGTGCAGATCTCATTGTAGGTGCAGCGGCAGCCAAAGCGCTGTACCCCTGCCCGAGCATCGTCATTGATATGGGCACAGCCACAACCCTGACCGGCATCAATCGTAAGGGGGAGGTCTGCGGCGTGGTCATTCTGCCCGGCCTCAACACGTCTCTCGACGCGCTCACCAGCGGCGCGGCACAGCTTTCTGCCATTTCGCTGCAGGCGCCGAACCACGTACTCGGCACCAATACCGTGGAATGCATCCAGTCCGGTATGATCTACGGCACTGCCTGTATGCTGGACGGTCTCTGTGACCGCATGGAGGCGGAGATCGGTGAGCCCTGTACGGTGGTCGCTACGGGTGGTCTGGCCGGCATGGTGATCGCCCATTGCCGCAGAAAGATCCTGTTCAGTGATATGCTTCTGCTGGATGGCCTCAAATTGATCTGGGAAAATCACAAAAGATAATGCAAAGGGGATGCCGGGTGCATCCTCTTTTTTGTGTGCGATTTTTTCTTTGCAGGATTAAATTTTTGTGCTATACTGAAATTATCGAAACATATCCGATAATTTAGGACTACAGGAGGAATTGGTTATGGAAAAAATACATGGTGTGAATCTCGGTAACTGGCTGGTTCTGGAAAAGTGGATGCATCCGGACCTCTTTACAGGCGTAGACGCTGAGGATGAAACCGATCTTTGCAATATGCTGCCCCGCGCAGAACTGGAAGCCCGCCTCAAGCAGCATCGCGACACCTACATCACACTGGAGGATTTCAAGTGGATCAAGGCGCATGGCTTGAACACTGTCCGTATTCCGGTGCCGCACTTTATTTTTGGCGATGACCCGGCTTTCTGCGTTCCGTATGTGCCCTGCATCGAGTATCTGGACAAGGCGTTCGATTGGGCCGATGAGACCGGCCTGAAGATCCTCATCGATCTGCACACGGCACCGGACAGCGCGAACGGTTTTGATAACGGCGGCATCTGCGGCGTGTGTAAGTTTGCACAGAAGCCGGAAAACGAAGCACGTGTCATCAAGGTGCTGGGTATGCTCTCCGAGCGCTATAGGAACAGGGAGGCTCTGTTTGGCGTGCAGATCCTGAACGAACCGGTATCTCCGGAAATGTGGGAATTTATTCAGAAGCGCTATCAGCCGCGCGATCCGGAATATGCCAAGGGCAGTGCCGGTGTACCGTTTGAATTCCTCTGCTCTTTCTATAAGAAAGCATACCATGAGATCCGCAAGTATCTGGGCGAAGACAAAGTCGTCATGTTCCACGACGGTTTCCGTCCGCTGATGTGGAAGGAATTCATGCAGACCGAAGAATTCAAGAACGTGTGGCTGGATACACACATTTACATGATGATGCACGGAGAAGCAGAAGCAAAGGATTTCGTCGATCTCGCGCTGGGTGAGTACCGCAGCAAGATCCGCGAGATGTCCCGGTATTTCCCAGTGGTCGTGGGTGAGTGGTGCATTTTCCACCCGGCAAAGGGGCTGAAGGAAATGACACCGTGGGAGAAGAAGCTCTCCTATCGCATGGTTGCCGATGCACAGCTGACTGCCTGGGATACAAGCGCCGGTTTCTTCTTCTGGAGCTACAAACTGATTTCCAATGCCGAAGGCTGGGATTACAGAAAGTGCGTGGAGAACGGCTGGATGCCGGAAATTCTCGGAGAATGATCCGCAGCGCTGCATAAAAAAACAGAAAAGAGGGTGTGCCGTCACGGTGCACCCTCTTTCGCATATCCTGTGGCCTGCCAACCCGGAATTCCAAAGGGGAGGATGTCGTCAGAACAGCGTACGGCCGGATTTGACAATGTGGATGAAATCGGGTATACTAATTTTGTTTTTTATTTCAGATGTATAAGCGAACAGGCTTTACGGAGTCGACGGGAAGGGGGGAGCGGCAGAATGGCTTTTTCGGAGAGAGTTTTTAGTACAGGTTACCCGGAAAATAAAGCGTATGCGGATGAACGCGATGTATTGCGTGCGCTGGCATATGGATATTATCCGGAGAATTTTGAGAAGAACAGCATCTGCTCTGCGGCCCTGAACGGACCGTTTTCGGCCTTTCGATTCTGTGTGCTCCGCACGGAGCGCACCGTCACACATCCGGATTCTATGCAGACGGAACTTGAAAGCGTTCTGAGAAAACTGCCTGTCATTGAAGGCGGCGGCTGTGTAATTTCGGCATTTTTGGATGACCGCAATTTTGGCATCTTGCTTTGCGGCAAAACTGCGGCCCTTGATGAAAACTGCGCGTTTTTAAGTAAGCTGCGGAGCGTGACGGAAGATCTGTCGATACACGATCAGCGCTTTTTTCTGGCCGTGGGCAGCTGCGTGAGCTCTCCGGTTCTGCTGTATCGTTCTTTCGGGTATATTCAGGCCTGTATGCGCGAACTTTTCTTTTTGGGGTGGGGAAGATGTGCTGTGCGGGATGCGTATCGTCCCATGCTGCCGTTTCGGTTTGACAATCATCTGATCACCGGATTTGTGCAGGCTTTTTCCAGATCGGACAATCAGGCCGTCGAACATATTCTGGAGAGCCTATACCGGGATATGGTGGGGCAGACCGATGCGGATCCGGCAGAGATTCGGAAAATCTACTATAGGCTCCATTATCTCATGGACATTGAATCCGCTCCGCGTGCCGGTATGGGTGCATCCGGCGGAGAAAATGTCACAGGGGCATCCGGTTTGGACGGAGTTTTGAATGCGGAAACGCTTCAGGCGCTGCACAGCTACACGATGGACCGCGTGCATCGGCACATGGGTGTGTGGACAGTGGACGCCGAACAAAGCGCCGCGGTACATCAGGTTACGCGTGTCATGCGTACGCAGTACAGCGATAAAAACCTGTCCGTGAAGGCACTTGCCGAATCCGTCTATCTGACGCCCACATATCTCTCCGGCTTATTCAAACGGCAAACCGGAAAAACGATCAGCCGTTTTCTTACGGAAATCCGCATTGAGCACGCAATGAAGCTTCTGATGGACAAAAAGCTCAAGTTGTATAACGTTGCCGAAATGGTCGGGTATGACGATGCAAACTATTTCTCGAAGATTTTCAAGCGCTATGCGGGCATGACGCCGTCGGAATTCCGGGAAAGAAAGATAATATAAATTTTGTTTGTACCCTGTGCAATTTGCACGTACCAAGACAAGGGAAAATATGGCATCATAGGGTAAGGAAAAGAACGAATTCTGTTCAAAGTACACGAAAAAGCAGATTGCAGAAAACTACAATCAAGCGCAACACAATAAAATTTTCCTTGAAATCGTAAATTTATACTCTTTTATTCATATGGTATTCATAATACAATATAAAGCAAGAAACTTATTGTTTTTTATGAATTTTTCATAAGGGGGAACGTAAATGAAACTGAAGAAGCATGGGTTCTTTTATGAACTCAACAAGAACAAGGTTTTGTTCTTGATGGCGATGCCGTCAATGCTCCTCACATTTTTCCTGGCTTATCTGCCGATGTCCGGTCTGGTTCTTGCATTTAAGAACTTCCGTTATGACAAGGGTATTTTCGGCAGTGCATGGAACGGATTTGATAACTTTGCGTATCTTTTCCAGTCCGGTACCGGTTGGGAGATCACCAGAAACACGATTCTGTACAATCTTCTGAACCTCGTTACATCTCAGTTCCTTGCCGTTATTGTGGCTATTGTCATTTCTGAGATGATGGGCAGACTGTACAAGAAGTTTGTTCAGTCCGTTATCTTCCTGCCGTACTTCATTTCCTGGGTTATTGTTGGTATCTTTGCTTTCAATATCTTCAACTATGAAACCGGCCTGATGAACAACATTCTTCGCCTCTTCGGCAAGGATCCGGTCAACCTGTATATGACAGAGATGGGCTGGGCATGGGTCATCATCATCTGCTTGTTCAACTCCTGGAAGTGGACCGGCTACAACTCCATCATCTACATTGCAGCCATCACCAGTCTGGATGCGGAATGCTATGAAGCAGCCGACATCGACGGCGCCAATATCTTCCAGAAGATCTGGTACATCACCTTCCCGGGCATTAAGGGCACACTCGTTACCATGATCCTTCTTCAGATTGGTCGAATCCTCCGCGGCGATTTCGAAATGTTCTATCAGCTCATCGGTTCCAACGGTCAGCTGTATAAAGCGACAGACGTTATCGATACATACGTCTTCCGTTCTTTGATGACCAGTGCTAACCTTGGTATGACAGCAGCGGCTTCCTTCTATCAGTCCGCACTCTGCTTCATCATCATCATTGTGGTCAACCAGGTCGTTAAAAAGATCGAAGAGGACTACGCACTGTTCTGATCGATCAATCAACAAAGAAATGGAGGTTACGCTATGCCAGCTACAACATCTGTCAAATCGAACAAGATCAAAGTTGCAGGTTCAACGATCGTGTTCAACATCATCGGCTACATATTTATTTCCCTGCTTGCATTCATCTGTCTGGTGCCGTTCATCGTTCTGATTTCCGGTTCCCTGTCCGCAGAGCAGACCATTCGTCTGGAAGGTCTCAGCCTTCTGCCGAAGGACTTCACTCTGGAAGCCTATGATTTTATTTTCCGTGAACCCACAGACATCATTCGTGCTTACGGTGTCACCATTTTCATTACGGCTGTCGGTACCGGCGTTGGTCTGATCTTCCTCACCATGACCGCTTTCGTTATCAGCCGTAAAGACTTTAAGTACAGAAACTTCATCTCCTTCTACTTCTATTTCACCACGCTGTTCAGCGGCGGTATGGTCTGTACTTATATCTTCTACATTCAGTACTATGATCTGAAGGATAGCTTCCTCGCTTTGATCCTGCCCGGCCTCACTCCGGTTTTCTACATGCTCATCATGAGAAACTTCGTGGCCGGCATCCCGTCCGCACTGATCGAATCCGCAAAGATCGACGGTGCCGGCGAGCTGCGCATCTTCTTCCAGATCGTTCTCCCGCTGCTGGGCTCCGGCCTTGCAACCATCGGCCTGTTCATGGCTCTCGGCTATTGGAACGACTGGTACAACGCAATGCTGTACATCAACACGGAAGAAAAGTATCCCCTGCAGTACATGCTGTACAACATGACCCAGAAAGCAGCTGCGCTCTCCAGAATTGCACATCTGCTCGGTATCCCGGTTGAAAACCTGCCCTCCACTTCTCTGAAGATGGCTATGGCCTGCGTCGCTACCGGTCCGATCATTCTGGTTTATCCGTTTGTTCAGAAGTACTTTGTTAAAGGCGTTACAATCGGTTCGGTTAAGGGTTAATCTGATCCCGCACCGGAAATTCAACCGATTTGTAATAATAAATCATGGAGGTATTATCTATGAAGAACATCAAAAAGCTTCTTGCTCTGGTTCTTGCTCTGATGCTGGTCGTCAGTGTGTTTGCAGCTTGCGCTGATAAGCCCGCTGAGACACCGGATAAGGGTAACGAAGGCACCGCAGCAGAAGGCGAAACCACACTCGATACATCCAAGGAAGTTGAACTGGTAATGTACTTTATCAGCGACCGTCCGGGTGGATACGATGCAATCGAGGAAAACTGGAACAAGCTTTTCAAAGAGAAGCTCAACTGCACACTGAAGACAGAGTGGCTCCCGTGGTCTGACTACGGCAACAAGTACCCGCTGCTGTTCTCCTCCGGTGAGAAGTTCGATATGGCTTACACCGCTACCTGGCTGAACTTCTACTCCTATGCTTCCAAGGGCGCTTTCATGGCTCTGGATGAGCTGTGGCCGGCTTACGCTCCGAACATCTGGGCGAAGACTTCCGAGGCTGCTAAGACTCAGGCTACCGTTAACGGCGAGCTCGTCTGCATCCCGACCCTGCTGGCTACCTACTACGGCTATGGCCCGTACTATCGTACCGACGTTCTCGAAGGCACTGATTGGGACGGCAAGATGGAAAACTTCGAAGACTACGAAGTTTACCTCGACTACATCAAGGAATACACCGATATTCCGCAGCCGTACTCCACTGGTTCCTCCGGCTGTGAGCTGGACGACGTTTGGCTGCTGAACACCGGCAAGTATGCTATCCGTGGTTCCTCCTGGCTGCATGTTGACCTCTCCGAGGACAACTACACCCTGAAGACCTGGTACCAGGCTGACGACGTTATGGACTTCCTGACCACCATGAAGAGATGGGCTGACAAGGGCTTCTGGTCTCCGTCCGTTCTGTCCGATACCGAGGCTGACAAGCCGAAGAACGGCATTGCTGCTTCCGCTGCTCACAACATCGATACCTACACAGGTCTCGTAATCAACGCTCAGCAGACTGGCAATGGCCAGGTTTGGGAATATGCAAACTTCAACGTAGAAGGCATCTCCAACCTGCCGTTCACCCAGGACGCAGCTGTTATTCCGGTTACTTCCGAGAATCCGGAAAGAATGCTCGCTCTGTATGACTACATCATGACCGATAGAGTTGCTTATGATGCATTCCACTATGGCATCGAAGGCGAGTCCTATGAGCTCATCGATGGTCAGGTCAACATGATCAACACCGATAAGTACTCCGGCACCGGCATGTGGGCTGCTCGTAACACCGAGCTCAACCGTGATTCCGTCGGTTATCCGCAGAACGCTGTTGATATGAAGAAGTCTTGGGACGAAGCTATTGCTAAGAAGGGCAATACCGGCGCTCAGTACCTCTCCGGTTGGACTCCGGATACCTCCGTTGTTGAGACAGAATACGCAGCTTGCGGCAACGTCATCCAGCAGTACTGGTGGCCGCTCGAGCTCGGTCTGACCAACGATATCGAGGCTTCTCTGGCTGAGTTCCAGAAGCAGATGGAAGCTGCAGGCGTTGACAAGGTTCTGGAAGCATTCCAGCAGCAGCTCGACGATTACTGCAAGCAGTTCCCGGAAGGCTGATTTCTAACGAATATTCAGCTTGATTCCGAATAATCGCTGACCAAATTTGGCGGCGGGGCGAAAGCTCCGCCGCCATTTTCTATTCTTTTATATGGAAATAGCTTTTCTTTTTGAAACAAAAGGTGTAAAATAAAAACCATAAAGTCAATCGCATAACCATCAATCGGATGTCTATGCTTTGGGGAGCGTGTGAATTGTTTTGACACCAAAAGTACGAAGAAAAAAGATCCCGAAATCGGTATTCTGGTTCAATATCTTTGGCGGTCTGTGGGTCGGCCTTTTGGCTGCATTCTGCCTAACGCCGTTCTTGATGCTGATTTCCGGTTCCTTTTCCACCAGTCAGGCGATATACAGGGGCGGTGCGCAGCTTTTGCCCCGGGAATTTACCCTTCGAAATTACGAGGCGATTTTCCGCAAGCCGGACCGTATCCTTCATGCATTCAGTGTTTCCGTGTTTGTAACGCTTGCAGGTACGCTTGTCGGCCTGCTTCTGATCAGTATGACGGCGTACGTGATCAGCCGAAAGGATTTTCGGTTTCGGAAGTTTATTTCCTTTTATTTCTACCTCACAACGCTTTTCAACGGCGGCATGGTCTGCACGTACATTTTCTATATCCGTTATTACGGCTTGAAGGACAGCTTTCTGGCCATTATCCTGCCCAATCTGACGCAGGTTCTGTATATGCTTATTCTGCGGAATTTTGCTGCGCAGGTACCCAGCGCATTGATCGAGTCCGCAAAAATCGACGGAGCAGGGGAGTTTTATATTTTCCTGCGCATCGTTCTGCCGCTTCTGAGATCCGGGCTCGCAACGGTCGGCCTGTTTTTGGCACTGACCTACTGGAACGATTGGTACAACGCGATGCTGTACATACACACGGAATGGAAATATCCGCTGCAGTATCTTCTTTACCGGGCGGAGAAAACGCAGTCCGTGTCATCGGTGATGGCCATGACCTGTGTAACGATGGCCCCGGTTTTGTTTCTGTATCCGTTCGTTCAGAAATATTTCCTGCAGGGGATCACCTTGGGCGCGATCAAGGGATGAGCGTTCTGTGCATTCCGAATAAATTCAAAAAGTATGCAGGCGGATTTCATTGGATGCATTGGCGAATACCTGTCCGTACAAATCGTAGAATTGTACCGATAATCATACTAATTTCTCCTTTTTTTGATGGGGAGATTATACTAAAATAAACTTGTACAACAATGGTCGTTAATCAAGATAAACAGCACACGAAAACTATAGGAGGAAAATGTATGGATAAACTTCTTTATGGCGTGGCTTACTATGATGAGTACATGCCGTACGAACGTCTTGAAAAAGACATGGAAATGATGAAGGCGGCCAACATCAATGTGATCCGTATCGCGGAGTCCACATGGGCCAGCGAAGAACCCGAAGACGGCGTGTTCGATTTTACACACGTCGAACGTGCTTTGGAGGCTTCTCAAAAGGCAGGACTTTCTGTGATCGTGGGTACACCGACCTATGCCATTCCGCCGTGGCTGGCTGCAAAGCATCCGGAGATCCTGGCCGTTACACCGCGCGGAAAGGGTAAGTACGGCGCACGCCAGAACATGGATATCACCTCGCCCATCTATCGTTTCCATGCGGAGCGCGTCATCCGCAAGCTGATGGAATGCGTGCAGAAGTATCCGCACGTCATTGGTTTCCAGCTCGATAACGAGACCAAGCATTACAACACCTGTGGCCCGAATGTGCAGAAGATGTTTGCTAAATACTTACGCGACAAGTTTGGCACCGTGGAAGCCATGAACGAAGCCTACGGTTTCAACTACTGGAGCAACCGCGTGGACAGTTGGGAAAATCTTCCGGATCCCACCGGCAGCATCAACTGGAGCTATGTGGGCGAATTCTCCAAGTTCCAGCGTTCCCTTGTCGATGAATACCTTGCGTGGCAGGCCAAGATCGTTCGCGAGTATGCCCGCGAGGATCAGTTCATCACCCACAATTTCGACTACGAATGGCGCGGCTATTCTTACGGCGTGCAGCCCGATGTGAACCACAAGCTGGCTGCAAAGTGCCTGACCGTCGCCGGCTGCGATATTTACCATCCCACACAGGATAAGCTGACCGGCAAGGAGATCGCCATGGGCGGTGCGCTCTGCCGCAATCTGAAGCAGGATAACTACCTCGTCATCGAGACCGAGGCACAGGGTCATGCCAACTGGACACCCTACGATGGTCAGCTGCGTCTGCACGCATTCAGCCATGTGGCCAGCGGTGCCAATGCCGTCATGTACTGGCACTGGCATTCCATCCACAACTCTTTTGAGACCTACTGGAAGGGCCTGCTCAGTCACGATCTGCAGCCCAACGCACCGTACCGCGAAGCCTGCACGATCGGTGCCGATTTTGCCCGTCTCAGCCATAAGCTGGTCAATCTGAAGAAGAAGAACCGCGTGGGTATGCTCGTGAGCAACGAAGCGCTCACTGCGCTGTCTCTCTGGCGGTTCAACTATAACGATGTCATGCGCTGGATGTTCGATACGCTCTATGAGATGAACATCGAATGCGATATGCTCTTCCCGCAGGACGAGAATTTTGAAGACTACGATGTGCTCGTGGTGCCCGCGCTCTATTCCGCACCGCGTGAGCTGCTCGAGCGTATCCGTGATTTCGTTAAGAACGGCGGCGAGCTGGTCACGACCTTCCGCACCGGTTTTACCGATGACAACCAGAAGGTTTACCCCGAAGTACAGCCCGCAGTACTGCAGGATTGCCTCGGCATTGCATACGACGAGTTCACTATTCCGGAGAATGTCGGCATTCAGAGTCATGTGCTGTCCATTCCGGCAGACCAGCAGCAGGCATCCCTGTGGATGGAACTGGTCCGTGCAGAGGATGCGGACGTGCTCGCCTACTACGACCACAAATTCTGGGGCAAGTACGCAGCCATCACCGAAAACGCCTTTGGCGAAGGTCACGCGACCTATCTGGCCACAATGACTTCCGCAGCTGCACTCAAGGCTGTATTTGAGCGTGTCCTGAAGCGTGCCGGTGTGTGGGGCGTGGAGCAGCAGACGAAGTTCCCGATGATCATCAAGAACGCGGTTAATATGGATGGCAAGACGGTTCACTTCTATTTCAACTATTCCCGTGACGATGTGGAACAGGTGTATCTCCATGCAGACGGCGTGGAACTGATCAGCAGCGATTCTGTACAGAACGGCGATATTATGACCTTCGAGCCGTGGGGCTTCAAGGTCATTGAAGAGAAATAAAGGAGGAAAAATAATGTCTATCAAGCATATTAAGAGCTTGGAAAACAATTGCTGGCAGGTCGGCGAGGTGGAGCTTGGCTCTAAGTTCGACGAGACCCTGGAGCCTACCGGCACGTATGCACAGACCGTGGAAGGCTTCGGCGGCTGCTTCAACGAGCTGGGCTGGGACGCTCTGGAAGCGCTTTCCGAAGAGGACCGCAAGGCGGTTATGGATGAGATCTTTGGCGAAGGAAACTGTAATTTCAATTACGGCCGTGTTCCGATCGGCGCCAACGATTTCAGCATGGAGTGGTATTCCTGCGATGACGTTAAGGATGACTATGAGCTGAAGCACTTCAATATTGAGCGCGATAAGACTTATACTATCCCGTTCATCCGCGAGGCACAGCAGCGCCAGAAGGATTTCTGGGTGTTTGGTTCTCCGTGGAGCCCGCCCATCTGGATGAAGACAAAGCCGGCTTACAACTTTGGCACCATCCGCATGGAAGAAAAGGTTCTGGATGCCTATGCCCGTTACTTCGTCAAATTCGTTGAAGCATACGGTGCAGAAGGTGTGCCCGTAAAGCAGGTCCATGTGCAGAACGAGCCGATGGCAGATCAGAAATTCCCGTCCTGCAAGTGGACAGGCGAAGATATGCGCGACTTTATCAAGGGCTATCTCGGACCGGAGTTTGAGAAGAGCGGTCTCGATACCGAGATCTGGCTTGGCACCATCAACGGTCCGTTCATGGATATCATCATGGGGCCGAGCACGCTGTTCTCCGAGTTCTACGATCAATGGCCGAATACCGTGCTTTCCGATAAGGAAGCCCGCAAGTACATCACCGGCGTGGGCCTGCAGTGGGGCGGCAAGCACATTCTGGACCACATCTCCATGAGCTGGCCGGAAATGCGCATCATGCAGACCGAAAGCGAGTGCGGTGACAGCCTGAACTCCTGGAAGCAGATGGAGTACATTTACGGTCTGATGTGGCAGTACTTCGTGCACGGCGCAGAACGCTACACCTACTGGAACATCGCATTGCCGAACGACAGCGTTTCCACCTGGGGTTGGAAGCAGAACTCCCTCGTCACCGTGAACAAGGAGACCGGTGAGTACCGTTACAACCCGGAATTCTATGTCATGAAGCATTTCTCCCAGTATGTCAAGCCGGGCGCAAAGCGCATCACCACAAAGGGTCACTGGACCTCCAACGCACTCGTGTTTGAGAATCCGGATAAGAGCATCGTGGTGCTGGTGGGCAGCAACATGAACAATGCCCGCGAGTTCACATTCAGCTACGGCGAGAAATCCTTCTCCTGCGAGATCGAGCCGCACAGCATCCATACCTTTGTTCTGGAATAAGTGGCATCACAGCCCGTAAGGGTTTTCTCCATACTGTGTGTTTATTTCTGAGAAGAAGGGCAGAGCCGAAAAGCTCTGCCCGTTCTTTTTTCTGTTCGGTTGCAATTTATCCGGAAAAATGCTATTCTATTTATGAATTTGCAGGCTGCGGGTCTCCGCAGGCTGAAGCAGGAGTTGTCATTATGATTTATACGGTTACGCTGAATCCCGCGGTGGATTACGTGATCTCGCTGGACCGTCTTTCCGCCGGTCAGATCAACCGCACACAAACGGAGGCGGTGGTTTTCGGCGGCAAGGGCATCAATGTTTCGCTGATGCTGAAAGCGCTGCATACGGAAAGCACAGCACTGGGGTTTGTCGCCGGGTTTACCGGCGAGGCCATCCGCGCCGGTGTGGAAGCGCAGGGTGTATATACAGAGTTTATCGATCTTCCGAGCGGTTTTACCCGCATCAATGTGAAGATCCATGCGGAAGAAGAGACCGAGATCAACGGAAACGGCCCGGATATCCCGCAGGCACAGCTGGATGCTTTTCTGGCTCGTTTGGAGCAGTTGGGGCAGGGGGATACCCTTGTGGTGTCCGGCAGTGTGCCGCGTACGCTGCCGAAGAATATCTACGCGCAGATCGCGTCACGCACAGAAGGCAAAGGCGTTCGCCTGATCGTCGATGCGGCGGGTGCACTGCTGCAGTCGGTGCTGCCGTATCATCCGTTCCTTGTTAAACCCAATCGGCAGGAGCTTGCGGCGCTGTTCGGTGCATCGGCGGAAACCGATGCAGACGTGCTGCACCTTGCGGCGCGGCTGCAGGAAATGGGCGCACAGCATGTTCTGGTTTCCATGGCCGGAGACGGTGCTCTGCTGCTTACAGCCGACGGTGCCGTCTGGAAAGCGCCGGCCGCCAAAGGACAGATTGTCAATTCCGTCGGTGCGGGCGATTCCATGGTGGGCGGCTTTTTGGCCGCGCTGGAGCACGGCGGATCCCTTGCTGAGGCACTGGCTTTGGGCACGGCAGCCGGCGGTGCCACGGCGTTTTCCGTGGGGATCGCCGATCACGATAAGGTGATGGCCCTGCATGAAACGGTAAAAAAGGAGGTTCAGAAACTGTGAACAGCTTTTTTGTGGCGTTAAACGCCATTATGCCCACGTTTCTTCTGCTGGCGTTCGGTTATTTCTTGCGGCAGATGCATTTTGTGAAGGATGAATTCCTCAAGCAAACCAATACGCTGGTCTTTAAATTCTTCCTTCCTGTCCTGTTGTTCAACAATATCTATAAGACAAACCTGCTCGAATTGTTCGACGGCACCATGTTCCTGTTTGCCATCGGCAGTCTGCTGCTTCTGTATGCGGCACTGTGCCTGATCGTACCCCGCGTGGTGCGGGAAGCCAAACAGCGCGGCGTCATCATTCAGGCGATCTTCCGCAGCAACTACGTGATTTTCGGCGTGAGTCTCGTCACCAACGTGTTCGGCGAAGAACACGCAGCGGTCGCCTCCGTGCTCAGTGCGGTGCTGGTTCCGCTGTACAACACGCTTTCCGTGGTTGCGCTGGCGGTATACACAAGCGGTGAAAAGGTCAAATTCATCCCCACTGTCATCAAAGTGGTCAAGAACCCGCTTATTATTGCGACGCTGCTGGGTATTGCGGCTTCTTTCGTCGGCCTGCGTTTTCCGGGCTTTCTGGAGACGGCCGTTACCGATGTGGCCCGTTTGGCGACGCCGTTGGCGCTCATCGTGCTGGGCGGCGATTTCCGCTTCCGGCGCCTGAAAGGCAACATCACAAAGGCCATGGTTGCTGTTGTGTTCAAGCTCGTCATCATTCCAGTGATCTTTATCCCGCTGGCCATTCTGGCCGGTATCCGGGGCGCCAATCTGCTGGCTCTTGCCTTGGCATGGGAGACCCCCACAGCCGTTTCCAGTTACATTATGGCGCAGGAGGCCGGAGCGGACAGCGAACTTGCCGGGCAGCTTGTGGTGCTTAGCTCCGTTTGCTGCATCCCGACCGTATTTCTGATGATCTTCATTCTGCAAAGTTTTGCGCTGCTGTAAAAATAAAAACAGGTGGATCGCCGTCGTACAAGGCAATTCACCTGTTTTTTTGTTTGCTTTTGTTTATTTTACAGATGTTCCCGCATTTCTATGACATGGGCACGGATCCGTTCAAAGCTCTCCTGACTGATGACGTGTTCAATGCGGCAGGCGTCCTCCAGTGCGGTCTCCCGGGAAACCCCTAGAAACACCAGCCAGTCCGAAAGCAGCTGATGACGTTCGTACATACTGGAAGCGATGGAAAGGCCTTCCGCGGTCAGACGGATATATCCATCCGCGTCCATGGTGATCAGTTCGCTTTCGCGCAGCTTCTTCATGGCTACGCTCACACTGGGTTTCGTGAAGTTCAACTCGTTGGCGATGTCCACGGAACGGACATAGGTGTTTTTCTGGGACAGAATCAATATGGTTTCGAGATAATTCTCAGCGGATTCCTGAATTTTCACGAAAATCCCCCTTTCAAAATGAGATATATACAGTATAGCACAAGTTGTCCCGGAATTCAATTTGTTCTGCGGTAAAAAGCGGGGAACGGCAGATTATATTGCGGGCAGTAAAAAAGCGTATGGGACGGAAAATTGCCCCGTACGCTTTTACGATTTTACTTGTAAGTTGATCAGATGCGGAACATTAGATCAGCGTAAGTGGGGTAGGGCCAGAATTCGGAAGAAACCATGGTCTCCATGCCGTCCACATAGGTGCGCAGCTCTTCCATGACCGGAATGACCTGATCCTTATAGTAGAATGCCAGATCGATCACGTTGGCGTCGACACGCTTGAGGTCGGTCATCACGCGCTCCAGCTCGCACACTGTCTGATAGGTACTGTCTTCCAGAGAAGAAATCGCGTTAATGATGTCCAGTTCCGCGGTGCAGGGGATAGAAGCGCTCAACGTGCGCTTGGCCAGCACACCGTTCGTCAGTTTGGAAACGTAAGCGGAAACCGCGGGAATGATGTCGCGCTTGACCATATCGATGGAGGTCAGCGCCTCAATGTTCAGTGCCTTGCAGTAGGTCTCCAGAATGATGTCGCGGCGGGAACGAACTTCCACTTCCGTATAAATGTTGTGGTCGCGGAACAGCTTCAGGTTCTGCTCATCCACGTAGTGGATCATCGCTTCCGGCGTGGTCGGGTAATTGGAAAGGCCGCGGCGGGCGGCTTCTTCGCGCCATTCGGCAGAGTAACCGTCACCGTTAAAGATAATGCGCTTGTGATCCTTGATAACACGACGGATCAGTTTGTTGAGGGATCGGTGGAAATCCTCCGCGCTTTCAAGTTCATCTGCAAACTGCTTCAGCTCCTCAGCCAGCATGGTGTTCAACATGATGTTAGAACACGCAATGTTGATCTGGGAACCCAGACTGCGGAACTCAAACTTATTGCCGGTAAAGGCAAACGGGGAGGTGCGGTTGCGGTCGGTGGTATCCTTCGGGAATGTGGGCAGGACGTTGACGCCGATCTCCATATTGACGTGCTGTGTGCCGGGGTAAGCTTCGCGGGATTCAATGGAATGCAGGATGGCGGTCAGTTCATCGCCGAGAGAAATGGAAACGATGGCCGGCGGGGCTTCGTTCGCGCCCAGACGGTGGTCATTGCCGGCAGAAGCCACGGAGAGGCGCAGGAGATCCTGGTATTCGTCCACGCCTTTGATCACGGCGGCGAGGAACAGCAGGAACTGTGCGTTTTCGTGCGGCAGCTTGCCCGGCTCAAAGAGATTCTTGCCGGTATCGGTGGTGATGGACCAGTTGTTGTGCTTGCCGGAACCGTTAACGCCCTTGAACGGTTTTTCATGCAGCAGGCAGACAAGACCGTGGCGCAGCGCCACATTCTTCATCATCTCCATGGTCAGCTGGTTGTGGTCCGTGGCCACGTTGACGGTGGCGAAAATGGGAGCCAACTCATGCTGTGCGGGGGCGGCTTCATTGTGCTTGGTTTTGGCCAGAATGCCCAGCTTCCAAAGCTCCTCGTCCAGCTCGCGCATGAAAGCCGCAATACGCGGTTTCACGGCACCGAAATAGTGGTCTTCCAGCTCCTGACCCTTCGGCGCACGTGCACCGAACAGAGTGCGGCCGGTGAAGATCAGGTCGGGGCGCTGGTCGTACAGCGTTTTGTCCACGAGGAAATATTCCTGCTCCGCGCCGACGGTGGGCAGCACACGCTTGGTGGTGGTGTCACCAAACAGACGCAGGATGCGCAGCACCTGTACATTCAGTGCTTCCATGGAACGCAGCAGCGGGGTCTTCTTATCCAGCACTTCGCCGCCGTAAGAGCAGAATGCGGTGGGGATGTACAGGGAATGATCCTTGATAAAAGCATAGGAAGTGGGATCCCAGGCGGTATAGCCTCTGGCTTCGAACGTGGCGCGCAGGCCGCCGGAGGGGAAGGAGGAGGCGTCGGACTCGCCCTTGATCAGCTCCTTGCCGGAAAACTCCATGATGATGCGGCCGTCCGCGGTGGGAGAGATGAAGCTATCGTGCTTTTCGGCGGTGATACCGGTCATCGGCTGGAACCAGTGTGTGTAGTGTGTGGCACCGTTTTCCACTGCCCAGTCCTTCATGGCGTTGGCTACGGCGTTTGCAACGGTCAAATCCAGATCCTTGCCGTTGTCGATGGTTTTTCGAAGGGATTTGTAAACGTCTTTCGGCAGTCTTTCGCGCATGACGCCATCATTGAACACCATGCTGGAAAAAAGCTCCGGTACAGTATTGTGTGCGTTGTAGTTCATAAAACCACGCTTCCTTCAAATAATGATACATAGGATTTAATCTCCGCCGCAGCGGAGCCTTATGAAAAAAGGCGCTGAGGTTGGGGTCACCAGCCACAGCGCCTTCGCTCTTGCTACACTTGAATTTTACATCGAAGAAATTTATTTGTCAACACTCTTTTGGACGCTTCAAACAGAATCTAAAGATTGCACAAGGCCGGCGGCAGAAAGAGAAAGGGATTTTGTCACAATTCCTGCAGCCTTGTTGTGAAAAGAAAAATAATGTAAATCCTGTCCTGTTGTATTGCCAAAATTCGTGCCGATGTGGTATAATCTATAAAAATTATATCGCGCTATATGTTACTGTATTTTGACAGAGATTGTCAAAAAAGTGTTGACAGACTATAGGCTGATGGTGTAATATCTAATTTTGGAAAGATTGGACTATGGCTTTTAGTCTTGCCCGGGGAATTCTCCCCGTGTGATCGAATGCATGTAATACCGACAGGAATGCTGTTTAGCAATACGTGTCGGTTAGAACAAATTTTTAAGAGGGAAAGAGGAACGAAACGTTATGGGCAACAAAGCTTATTTGGTACTCGAAAACGGAAAAGTTTTCTGCGGCGAATCCTTCGGCGCGGCTGGCGAAGTGACGGCTGAAGTCGTCTTTACAACCGGTATGGCAAGTTATCTCGAAACGCTCACAGAGAAGAGCTATTTCGGGCAGATTGTCGTTCAGACTTTTCCCCTGATTGGCAATTATGGTGTAATTTCCTCTGATTTTGAGGGCAGTGTGATTGGCCCCCGTGGTTATATTGTTAAGGAATGGTGTCAGTCGCCCTCGAATTTCCGCTCGGAGGGTGATCTTGACGCCTTTTTTAAAGCGCGCGGCGTGGTTGCGCTGTGCGGTATCGATACCCGCGCACTCACCCGTACACTCCGCGAAAACGGTGTGATGAACGGCGTGATCACGGCGGATCCCGCTTCCGTCGATCTGGAAGCACTGAAGGCCTACCGTGTGGAGAAAGCGATCGAAAGCGTTTCCGTAAAGGCTGTGGAGCGTTTTGAAAATCCGGAAAAGAAGGCCACTGTGGCGGTTCTGGATTACGGTATGCTGAAGAGCGTCCGCACAAAGCTCGAGAAGTTCGGCGCAGAAGTGATCGTCTGCCCGTTCGATACCACCGCAGAACAGCTCAAAGAGCTCAACGTGGACGGCATCGTGCTGTCCGACGGCCCGGGCGATCCCACGGAAAACGCACAGGTTATCGAAAACCTGAAGGCGATCATGGCGCTCGGCCTTCCGATGCTCGGCATCGGCATGGGTCATGAGGTTCTGGCTCTGGCCAACGGCTTCAAGACTGATAAGATGAAGCACGGCCATCGCGGTGCAAACCAGCCGGTCAAGGATGAGAAATCCGGCCGCACCTACGTTACCAGCCAGAATCACGGCTATGCAGTGGTTTCCGACAGCGTGGACAGCGCTCTGGCTTCGGTTGATTTTGTCAATGTCAACGATAAGACCTGTGAGGGTCTCCGCTATAAAAACATCCCTGCAGTTTCCGTGCAGTTTATGCCGGATGCCGCAAGCGGCTCCAGCGATACCACCTTTGTGTTTGAGGATTTCTTCCGCGCCATGCAGAAGGCCTGAACCGAATCTGCCGCGCAGGCGGCACCGCACGAATGCAGTTTACTGTTGAAAGAAAGGAATGTTTGCTATGCCATTGAATAAAGACATTAAGAAAGTTCTTGTTATCGGTTCCGGCCCGATCGTCATCGGTCAGGCAGCGGAGTTTGACTACGCCGGTACACAGGCCTGCCGTGCTCTGAAGGCCGACGGCATTGAGATTGTGCTGGTCAACTCCAACCCGGCACCCATCATGACCGA
>JAFQWC010000013.1 GCA_017407665.1 Clostridia bacterium
CGCTTTCCGGCGGTCTCGCCTATGAAGGCCTCAACAATGCCGGGCGTCTGCGCCGCAATCTCATCGTGATCCTGAACGATAACACCATGTCGATCTCGAAGAATGTGGGATCCATGGCACGGCATCTCTCGCAGCTTCGGGCAAAGCCCGGCTATCTAAGCGCCAAAGACAATATAGAGAAATTCCTGAGCCGCATTCCCGGGCTCGGCGAGCCGCTTGCATCGTTCATCCGCCGAACCAAGAATACTATTAAAAAGCATATTTTCAACACAACGATTTTTCAGGATCTTGGTTTCAGCTACTACGGTCCGTTTGACGGACATGATCTGAAAACCATGATTTCCGTGCTGAATACCGCAAAAACCATCAACAAGCCGGTCCTGATCCACATTCGCACCTACAAGGGCCGCGGCTACCAGTATGCAGAACAGGATCCCAGTATGTACCACGGCCTTTCCGCGTTCGATAAGGAAAAAGGCGCAGAGGACAAGGGCCCGCAGGGATTTTCGCACGCATTTGGCCGGACTCTGTGCGTTCTTGCGGAGGAGAATCCGCAGATCTGTGCGATTACAGCCGCGATGTCCGTCGGCACGGGGCTGACAGAATTCCGGGAAAAATACAAAAATCGGTTTTTCGATGTTGGCATTGCAGAGGAACACGCCGTAACATTCTCGGCGGGTCTGGCCCGCGGCGGAATGATCCCGGTATTCGCGGTGTATTCCACCTTCCTGCAGCGTGCCTATGACCAACTGATCCACGATGTGGCCCTGCAGGATCTTAAAGTGATCTTTGCGATCGACCGTGCCGGTATCGTCGGTGAAGACGGCCGAACGCATCAGGGGGTCTTTGACGTTTCCTTCCTGCGCTCGGTGCCGAACATCCATGTCTATTCTCCGGCGTATTATGATGAATTGGAATCCGTCCTGCGGCTCTGCGTGCAGGGGGAGAATCACGCCTATGCGGTGCGGTACCCGCGCGGAAAAGCGCTGTATCGCCCGGCGGAGTACCGCGTAACCCGGAACGCGTTCGACGTCTATGGAGACCCCGATGCGAAAATCGCCATCGTGACGTACGGCAGACTGTTTTCCTTTGCGGCGGAAGCTGTCGAAAAGCTGGCCGAAGGGGGAATTTCCTGTCGGCTGATTAAGCTGAACCGCATTATTCCGCTGGATGAAGGGGCGGTAAAAGCCGTATTGGACTGCGACACCGTGTTCTTTTTCGAGGAAGGTATCCGCGCCGGCGGTGTTGCAGAGTATTTCGGCAGCGTACTGTGTTCGGATGGATATCGCGGATCCTACGAGGTTCGGGCTTTGGAGTCCGGATTTGTGCATCACGCACCCATGTTCCGTACACTGGAAAAACTGGGACTGGATCGGGACGGGATCTATCGCACTGTTTGTGAGAAAATGAGGCAGGGAGAAAACAAAGAATGAAGAAAAGAATTGACGTGCTGCTGTTTGAAAAAGGACTTGCCCCCAGCCGGGAAAAAGCCCGCACTATGATCATGGCCGGCAGCGTGTATGTGAATAATCAGAAATACGACAAACCCGGTGACACCGTCAGTGAAGACGCGGAGATCGAAGTGCGCGGAAGCACCCTCAAATACGTCAGCCGCGGCGGCCTGAAGCTGGAAAAGGCCATGCAGCTGTTTCCGATCACCTTGGATGAGAAGATCTGCATGGATGTCGGTGCATCCACGGGCGGTTTTACGGATTGTATGCTGCAGAACGGCGCATCCCGCGTGTACAGCGTGGATGTCGGTTACGGGCAGCTCGCATGGCAGCTCAGGCAGGATCCGCGCGTAGTGAATCTGGAGCGCACCAACGCCCGGTATCTCACCCGCGAGCAGGTACCGGAGGAGATCGATTTCTTCTCCGTGGATGTATCCTTTATTTCACTGAAAATCATTCTGCCGTCTGTGCGCCCGCTTCTGAAAGACGGCGGACAGGCTGTGTGCCTCATTAAGCCGCAGTTTGAAGCCGGCAGGGAAAAGGTCGGCAAAAAAGGCGTTGTCCGTGATAAAAAAGTGCATGAAGAAGTGGTGCAGACCATCTGCGATTTCGTGCTGGAGAACGGCTATTCCGTTCTGGGGCTGACCTTCTCGCCGGTCAAGGGGCCGGAAGGCAACATCGAATATCTCGTGTTCCTGGAGAAAAGCGATGCACCGGTGCATACGGCGGATTGTACACCGCATACCGTGGTGGAAGAATCCCATGCAGCATTGGATACGAAGGAATGATCCTATGAAAATAGCCTTGATCCCCAATCTGGAAAAAAAGAACGCGAAGCAGTATACACAGAAGATCATTGAGCGGCTTCGGATGAACGGTACAGAAGTTCTGATGCATCAAAATCTGTCCGCCGAGTTTTCCGGTGTGCGGTTTTGCGCGGATCATAAGGAAATGATCGATCGGTGCGACTGCGTCATTGCTGTCGGCGGGGATGGTACGATCATCCATACCGCCCGGCACGCCTGTGTGGCAGGAAAGCCCATTTTGGGTGTAAACCTCGGCCGGCTCGGTTTCTTAACGGCTGTGGAAAAAGATCAGCTGCACAGGCTCGATCAGCTGTTTTCGGGTGAATACCGCATTCGCCGGCATATGATGCTGGAGATCACAGTTCACACGACGGAAGGTGACCGCAGTTATCGTGCGTTAAACGACGCGGTTATTTCCGGCGCGCAATCCAAAATCTTTGATTTCGGCCTGTCCGTAGGCGGATCGGAGATGCACCAATTCCGTGCAGACGGCCTGATTCTGGCCACACCGACCGGCTCGACGGCGTATTCCCTTTCGGCCGGCGGCCCCGTGGTGGATCCGGCCATGGAGTGCATTCTGTTTACACCGATCTGCCCGCATTCGCTGTTTAATCGCAGCACGGTGTTCTGCGCGGAGCAGGTGCTTACGGTTTCTGCGGACAACGATTACCGCGGGGAAGTTTTCCTGACGGTGGACGGCGAAAAGCCCATTTCGCTCCGGCCGAGCGACACCGTTTCCGTGTGCAGATCCCGGTATTATACGGAGCTGATCCTCGTTGAGGACCGTAATTTCTACGAGATTGTTGATCATAAATTTGTTCATAACAGGGGTTAAACCGTTACAGAAAGGATGGCAGATCTGAATGAAAACAAGACGGCATGCGAAAATTCTGGAACTGATCAAAGCACAGGACATCGATACGCAGGAAGAATTGCTGAAAAAACTGCATGACTGCGGGTTCGATGTCACGCAGGCCACCGTTTCCCGCGATATCAAGGAGCTGCGGCTGGTCAAAACGCTTTCGGGAAGCGGCAAATATAAATATTCCACCGGCAAGGATAACGCAAGAGACATCTCGTCCAAGTTCTATTCCTTGTTCGGCGATTCCGTCATGCACGTGGAGGCGGCCTGCAATATGATCGTCGTAAAGTGCATGACCGGTATGGCGCAGGCGGTCTGCGCATCCATGGATACGCTGCATTTTCCGGATTTTATCGGCACACTGGCCGGCGAAGATACGATCCTGATCATCTGCAAAACACCGGAAATTGCGGAAGAAAAGCAGAATGAACTGAGAAAGCTGATCGGTGGTCTCTGATGCTGGCGCAGCTTTATATCAGCAATATTGCGGTCATTGAAAAAGCGTCCATCGATTTTGAACCCGGCTTTACGGTGCTGACCGGCGAGACCGGCGCGGGTAAATCCATCATCATCGATGCCATTTACGCGGTGCTCGGTGAGCGCACGCCGAAGGAGCTGATCCGTACGGGTGCGGATCAGGCGAGTGTTACGGCGCTGTTTACGGATATCTCTGCGCGCACCCGGCAGGTGCTGGAGGAACTGGATCTTCCCTTGGAAGAGGACAACAGCCTTCTGATTCGCCGGGACATTCGTGTGCACGGAAAGTCCGCGTGTAAGATCAACAATTGTCCGGTGACGGTCTCCATGATGAAATCCGTCGGTGCAACCCTGATCGACATTCTGGGTCAGCACGAGAGTTATAAATTGCTGTCTCCGGAGGTGCACGGCACGTATATAGACAGCTTTGCGGGAACCGCTCCGCTGCTCGCGGAGTACCGTGCAGCCTACACGGAGCTGCGTCACCTGCAAAGTGAGATCGAGCGTCTGGAAACGGACGAGACCCAGAAGTCGCGGCGAATGGACATTCTGCGCTATCAGATCGAAGAACTGGAAGCTGCGGGGATCCGCATCGGCGAGCAGGCGGAGCTGACCGAAAAGCGGGATGAGATCCGCAACAGCGAACGTATTATTCGCGGTGTCAGCGAGGCGCAGGCGCTTCTGAGCGGCGACGAAGATGCGGACGGCGCGGTTTCTGCCGTGTCCGTTGCAGCGGATGCAATTGAGCAGGCTGCGCGTTTTGCCCCGGCCTTGGTCCCTGTAGCACAGCGGCTGCGGGACGCGGAATATGCGCTTTCCGATACAGCAGCGGAGGTCACGGATTATCTGGACCGTGCCATGTTTGACCCGGCCGCGCTGGATGCCATGGAATCCCGTCTGGAGTTTCTGTATCGCCTGAGCCTGAAATACGGCGAGACGGAGCAGCAGATGCTGGATTATCTGGACGCGGCACGCGAAGAACTATCTGAAATCGAATTTTCGGACGAGAAGCGCGAACTGCTTCTCGAGCAATATGAAGAAAAGAAAAAGGAAGCGGTTTCGCTGGCGAAGCAGCTGTCCGCGAAACGCCGTGCGGCGTGTGAAAGTTTTGCAAAACGCGTGAAAACAGAGCTTTCCGAGCTCAATATGCCCGGCATGACCTTTGTGGTGGAGCAGGTGCGCACACCCCTGACCACCTACGGCTGCGACCGTATCCAGTTTCTGGTTTCCGCAAATGCCGGAGAAGAGCCGAAGCCGATGGCAAAGATCGCGTCCGGCGGCGAGCTTTCCCGCATTATGCTGGCCATCAACACTGTGCTGTCCGATACGGGCATGACGGAGACGCAGATCTTTGACGAGATCGATACGGGTATCAGCGGTGAGGCGGCCAACAAGGTCGGCGCGAAGCTGCGGGTGGTTTCCGGTCAGGCGCAGGTCATTTGTGTCACGCATCTGGCGCAGATCGCGGCGATGGCAGATAATCATTTGTACATCTTCAAAAAAGAAGAAAACGGAAAAACCTACACGGCAGTCCACACTTTGGAGCGCGAAGAGCGGATCCATGAAATCGCCCGGATTATCGGCGGCGACGATATCACACCGCTGAAGCTGAAAATGGCAGAAGAAATGCTGTTTGGCGGTGCAGGTGTATGATGCGCGCCCTGTTGGTTTTCAGTTATTTCTGCAAAGTGCTTGCGGCACTGCTGTTGATTCCGCTCCTGTTCCTGATCGCGACATCGGTTCCGATGCTGTTCGGCTATCAGCCGTTCTGTGTAACACAGTCCGATAACGGGATCTACCCGGAGCAGACGCTCACCTATGTACGGTACGATGCAGCGGAGCATTTGCAGCCCGGCGCGTTCTTCGTGACAGAGCCTGCAGAGAACGGGAAGGTTTGCACCGTCATTGCGGTGGATGCTTTGGAGCGTTCCGTACAGACGACAGAGGAAAGGGTCCCTTTTGAGTGCATCCGGGGCAAGGCAGCCGGGTTCCGGGTCCGAAGGCTCGGTACCGTGCTGCGGATACTGCATAGGCCGGTCAGCTGGATCATACTTTGTGCTCTGCTCGGGCTTTCTGCATGGGGCGGGTTTTGGCTGCCCAAACGAATATACATACCACGTTTCGGACAATAAAGGGGGGCGGGTGTCTTGCAGCTTACATCGGAATATCTGCGCAATATCCGGTTCACGGTTCGCCGCGGCAACACGTATGATGCCCGCGAGGTGGATCGGTTCATGGACGAACTGATCGAAGCTGTGGAAGAAATGGAGCTTCAGCCGACGGATACCCAAAGGGTGGAACGTCTGGAAGCCGTTTGTTCCATTCGCGCGGAAATGACGGATAAAATACTCCGAGAGATCCTGTCGGCAGAGAAGCAGCTGCAGCGTATGCTGACCGATGAGAATCCGGAGGATCGAAACTAAAACAGGGAGGATATCCATATGCTTACAGTTGGAATGAAAGGCAAGGCGGAGACTGTGGTTTCCGAAAACAATACTGCAAAGGTCATGGGCAGCGGTACGCTGGATGTGTTTGCCACACCGGCAATGGTCGCCCTGATGGAAGAAGCCGCATGGAAATGTGTGGCAGAGGCGCTGGACCCGGGGATGGGCACAGTCGGTACATCCATGCAGGTGAAGCACCTGTCTGCAACACCGCTCGGTATGGGTGTTACTGCGGAGTGTGAACTCATCGAAGTCGACGGCCGCCGTCTGGTGTTCACCGTGCAGGCCTCGGATGAAGCCGGCCTGATCGGCACAGGCACGCACGAGCGCTTCATTATTGCGGAAGAAAAGTTCATGGCCAAAACAGAAAGCAAGAAACAGTAAATGATCGGCAGCCCTGAAGGTAACCGATGTATATAGGGAGGATTTTCAAATGAAAGCAACATATTTCCTTGGAAATGAAACATTTGAGGTACGAGAAGTACCGGTGCCGAAGGCACAGCCCGGCACGGTCGTAGTCAAGAACTACGCCTGCGGTGTCTGCGGTACGGACGTGCATATTTATCACGGTGAACCTGGCAGCGCAGATGTTACTCCGCCGGTTGTTCTCGGTCACGAGTATTCCGGTGTCGTCACCGAAGTGGGTGAGGGCGTCAAAGGCCTCGAAGTCGGTGACCATGTGACCATCGACCCGAACATCTACTGCGGCGAATGCGAATATTGCCGCAACGGCAAGAAGCAAATGTGCCCGAGTATGCAGGCTGTGGGCGTCACGATGGACGGCGGTTTTGCCGAGTACAGCATCGTGCCGGCCGCACAGGCGCTGAAGCTGGACAAGTCCGTTCCGCTGGAGTACGGCGCCATGAGCGAACCGCTGGCCTGCTGCATCCATGGTATCGATCTGGCGCAGATCAAGCTGGGTGACACTGTCTGTGTGGTTGGCGGCGGCGCTATCGGTCTGCTGCTTCTGCAGCTGGCCCGTATGTCCGGCGCTTCCAAGATCGTAGTCAGCGAGCCGAATGAAGTCCGCCGCGAAAAGGCATTGCAGCTTGGCGCCGATTTCTGCATCAATCCGCTGGAAGAAGGCTATTACGAGAAGTATCTCGATTTCATCGGCGGCGACGGTGCCGACGTGGTCATCGAATGTGCCGGCAACCGTGCGGCGGTTCACAGTGCCTTTACCTTTGCTAAGAAAGGTGCCATGATCCTGCTGTTCAGCGTGCCATCCGTGGGTGCAATGTATGATCTCCCGCTGATGGATGTCTTCAAGAAGGAACTCACCATTCGCGGCACATTCGTCAACCCGGATACGCACCTGCGTGCTGTGCAGCTCATCAACAGCGGCCGTATTCAGATCGCTCCAATCATCACGCACACCTTCTCTCTGGATCAGCTCCCGGAAGCCATTGATATGCAGGTCAGTGCAGAATCCATCAAGGTGATTGTGAAAGCATGATTTTGATCTGAAGAAATCTCTTTTGATATTTTTTTCACGTGGCTTAACCTATTGTGCTTTTTTGAAAAAAGCGGTATAATAGGTAAAATCAATCCATAAGGCAGAGGGATGAAGTTATGTCTGTTGCGTTGAGTAATGAACGTGTAAATTTAACCATGTTGACGGATTTCTATGAGATCACCATGGCAAACGGCTATTTGGCCAGTGGTTTCAAGGATACCATTGCATACTTTGATATGTTTTACAGAAAAGTGCCGGATGGCGGCGGTTTTGCCATCATGGCCGGTGTGGAGCAGATGGTGGATTACCTGAAGAATCTCTCCTTTACAAGAGAGGATATTCAGTACCTGCGTTCCAAGCGTCTTTTCCGCGAGGAGTTCCTCGAGTATCTGCAGAACTTTAAGTTCTCCTGCGATATCTGGGCGGTTCCGGAAGGCACTCCGATATTCCCGGGCGAGCCGATCGTCACGGTTCGCGGTCCGGTGATCCAGGCACAGTTTGTGGAGACCATGATCCTGCTGTGCATCAACCACCAGAGTTTGATTGCCACAAAGACCAATCGTATCGTTCGTGCAGCAAACGGTAAGGCCGTTATGGAATTTGGCTCCCGCCGTGCACAGGGTTTTGACGGCGCGGTTTACGGCGCACGTGCAGCATATATCGGCGGTTGCGTCGGCACCGCCTGTACCATCAGTGACCGTCGCTTTGGCGTTCCGGCGCTGGGTACCATGGCGCACAGCTGGGTACAGCTGTTTGACAGCGAGTATGAGGCGTTCAAGGCCTATGCACAGGAATATCCGGCAAACTGTACACTGCTTGTCGACACGTACAACGTGCTGAAATCCGGTGTGCCGAATGCGATCAAAGTTTTCAACGAAGTGCTCGTGCCGCAGGGGTATCGTCCGGCC
>JAFQWC010000057.1 GCA_017407665.1 Clostridia bacterium
TATATTACCTTTTGCTGTTTTCTGCAGTAAATCCGGGAGAGGATCATTTTGGCATATCAATATATATCCGATTGTCACAGCCATTCCAGCTGTTCCTTTGATGCAACCGACGATATGCAGGCCATGTGCGCGGCAGCGCAGGCATTGGGGCTTGCGTATTATACGATTACCGATCACTGCGAATGTGACCAGTACGACGGCTCCGAGTACTTCGGCGGGCAGAAATATCGGGATTGCGTTGCCAATTCCTATGTACAGCTGTTGGAGAATCAGGCCCGTTTTTCAAATCTCCGGCTGCTGAGAGGTCTGGAATTGGGGCAGCCGCTGCAGAATCTGCCGGCAGCGGAGGATGCGCTCCGGGGAAGAACCTACGATTTTATCATCGGTTCCCTGCACATTTTGGCGGGCGAAACAGATTTTTATTTCCTGAATCCGGAAACCTTCACGCCCGAACAGCTCGATGATATCTTCCGCCGGTATTTTGAGGAAATTCTCGAAATGCTCGAGTGGGGACAGTTCGATACGCTTGCGCACATCACGTATCCGCTGCGCTATCTTTGTCGCCCCGGCGAGAAGCCCAGCTTTGCAAAGTATCAGGACGGTCTCGATGCCGTGCTGAGAAAGATCATTGCAGATGATAAAGCCATCGAATTCAACACATCCCGTCTGATCCGCAAAAACGCCCCCGTTCTGCCGGACCGCGAGATCTTTACCCGCTATAAGGAGCTCGGCGGCACGTGCATCACCATGGGTGCGGATGCCCACCGCACACAGGACATTGCCGGCGGCATGGAAATGGCGCTCGACCTGCTCCGTGACATCGGCTTTACCGAATACACCGTCTATATCGATCGGAAACCGCACCAGGTCCCGATCCTCTATATTCCCGATACAGAAAGGAAGTAAGAATTATGGAAAAGAAAATCGAAAAGCTTCTGAAGCTTCTGCAGGAGGATGCCACCCTCACCGCGCAGCAGCTGTCCGTGATGCTGGACCTCTCCGAAGAGGAGGTCGCCGCTGCCGTGCGCCGTCTGGAAAAAGACGGTGTCATCAAGGGCTACCGTGCCCTCATCAACTGGGAGCGTACCGAATCCCACCGCGCCAGCGCCCTCATTGAACTGCGTGTCACCCCGAAAAAGGACTCCGGCTTTGATGAGCTGGCTGCCCGCGTGAAGGCTTTCCCCGAGGTGGAGAGCGTTTACCTGATGTCCGGCGGCTATGATCTGGCCGTCATCGTGACCGCCAGCACCATGTCCGAGATCGCGATGTTCGTGGCAAAGCGCCTGGCACCCATCGATGGTGTGCTGTCCACCGCCACGCACTTTATCCTGACCAAGTACAAGGAAGGCAGCGTGGACTTTACCAGCGAAGACGAAGAATTTGACGAGAGAGGAAGCAACCTTTGTGATTGATTACAGCAAGCATTTGAATGAAAAGGCGGCCGGTATCAAGCCTTCCGGAATCCGCCGCTTCTTCGATATCGCCAATGAAATGGAAGACGTTATTTCGCTGAGCGTCGGCGAGCCGGATTTCCTGACCCCCTGGCACATCCGCGAGGCGGGCATCACCTCTCTGGAGAAGGGCCGTACCCGCTATACGCCGAACCGCGGTCTGATGATGCTGCGCGAGGAAGTCACCCGTTTTGTAAAGAGAAAATACGGCTTGGTATATCGGTCGGAATCCGAAGTTCTCATCACCGTGGGCGGCAGTGAAGCCATCGATATGGCACTGCGCTGCCTGATTTCCGAAGGCGACGAGGTCATCATTCCGGAGCCCTGCTTTGTGTGCTATGATCCCATGACCCGCATGGCGGGCGGCACCCCGGTGATCATCGATACCAAGGCAGAGGATGGCTTCCGCCTCACACCGGAAGCGCTGGAAAACGCCATCACCGAGCACACCAAGGTGCTGGTGTTCCCGTTCCCGAATAACCCCACGGGCGCCATCATGCGCCGTGAGCATCTGGAGCAAATCGCCGAGATCGTGATCCGCCACGATTTGATCGTGCTGTCCGATGAAATTTACAGCGAGCTGACCTACGGCAGTGAACGCCATGTCTCCATCGCCTCCCTGCCCGGGATGCAGGAGCGTACCATCGTCATCAACGGTTTCTCCAAAACGTATGCCATGACCGGCTGGCGTATGGGCTATGCCGTCGGTCCGAAGGAGCTCATCTCCGCGATGACCAAACTGCATCAGTATGCCATTATGAGCGCGCCCACGACATCGCAGTATGCGGCGATCGAAGCGCTGCGCAACGGCGATGAGGACATTGCCGAAATGCGCGACCAGTACGATATGCGCCGCCGCCTGCTGGTGGACGGTCTGAACCGTCTGGGGCTGACCTGCTTTGAGCCGGAAGGTGCTTTCTATGTGTTCCCGTCCATCCAGTCCACGGGTATGACTTCCGAAGAGTTCTGCGAGCGTCTGCTTTACGATAAGCACGTTGCCGTGGTGCCCGGTTCTGCATTCGGCGCCTGCGGCGAGGGCTATATCCGCATTTCCTATGCGTACTCCATCAAGCATCTGACCGAAGCGCTGAGCCGTATGGGCGATTTCCTGAAGGAGCTGCAATGAGCAAGGTATATCTGATCCGTCAGGATACATACGATGTCGAAAAATTGATCGAAGCGGTGGATGCCATATTCACCGCTTTTGGGTTTTACGAAAAAATCACCCCGGGCCGGGAGGTTGTCCTGAAGCCCAACCTCATTCTGCGTTCCGCACCGGAGGAGGCCATGATCACCCACCCGAATCTCGTGGCGGCGGTGGCTGTCTGCGTGCAGAATCACGGCGGACACGTGCTTGTCGCGGAATCCGGCGGCGGTGTGTATAATCCCACGGTAATGAAATCCGTGTTCAAAGGCTGTGGCTATACGGCCGCGGCGGAGAAATACGGTTTCTCCCTGTACACGGCGTGTAAATCACGCCCTGTGGAGCTGCCGAACGGCGTCCGCTGCAGTATGCTCGATGTGATTGAGCCGTTCAATCACCCGCGTGATTCGCTCGTCATCGACATGGCGAAGCTCAAAACCCACGGCATGATGGGCTATTCCGGTGCGGTGAAGAACCTGTTCGGTGTGGTGCCCGGTCTCATGAAGCCGGAACTGCACTGTCGGTATCCGGAAAAAGAAACGTTTGCCGAAATGATCGTCGATCTGTGCGACTACATTCGCCCGGATTTCACGTTCATCGACGGCATTGAAGCCATGCAGGGCGACGGCCCCACCGGCGGCGAGCGCCGCTTTGTCGGTGCGCTGATCGGCGCGGACAGCCCCTATGACGCGGATCTCGCCGGAACCGCGATCATCAACATCGATCCCATGGATATGGCCATCCAGAAAAATGCCTACGACCGCGGTTTCTGCGGAAAAAGCGTGCAGGATGTGGAACTGTTGGGCGATGCCATCGAATCCGTGCTCGTACGGGATTTTAAGCGTGCAAAGTCCAGCGATGTGGATTTCATCAAGCATGTTCCGAAATTTCTGCAGCCGCTGGCAAAGAAGATCGCCACGCCGTATCCGAAGATCCAGACGAAGAACTGCATCGGCTGCGGAAAATGTGCGGAGAGCTGTCCGCAGCATACGATTACGATCCAGAATAAGACCGCAAAGATCGAGTATTCCAAGTGCATCCGCTGTTTCTGCTGCCATGAGATGTGCCCGAAGCACGTCATCGATATTCGCCGATTCTCCCTTTTCAATTTGTAACAGGAGGTGCGCCATGCACACCATCGAGCTCAATGCCTGCGCAAAGATCAATCTGTCCCTCGATATCACCGGCCGCCGGGAGGATGGCTACCATACGGTGGATATGGTCATGCAGTCCGTGTCGCTGTGCGACCGTGTTCGGATCACCCTGAATAACACGGGTGTCGTCCGCCTGACTTGCTCCAAGCCGCATATCCCCACGGATATCCGCAACACCGCGTATAAAGCCGCACGGTACTATCTCGATGCTGCCGGGCTGCATTACGGCGCGGACATCTATATTGAGAAGAAAATACCCGATCAGGCCGGTATGGGCGGCGGCAGTGCGGACGCAGCCGCTGTGCTGCGCGGGCTGAACGTCCTCTGCACCGAGGCAGAAGGGGAGGCGCCGCTGAATACTGCAGAGCTTTTGTACATCGGTATGCGCATCGGCGCGGATGTTCCGTTCTGCGTTCTGAACGGTACCCATCGCTGCGGCGGGGTGGGGGAGATCCTGATCCCGCTGGCTCCCATGCCGAAATGCGGACTGGTGATCGTCAAACCGCCGGTCAGCGTCAGTACGCCGGAAGCGTATAAGCAGTGCGATACAAAACCGGACAGCGGCGTGCGGTATACCCGCGAGATGGTGCGCGCCATCGAGCGCCGAAGCCTGCCGGATATTGCCGCAAAGCTCGGCAACCGGTTCGACGACGCACTGCAGATCCCCGAGGTGCGTGCCATCGAAGCCGCGCTCCTGCAAGCCGGCGCGATGAATGCGGTGATGACCGGCAGCGGCTCGGCTGTGTTCGGCATCTTTGAAACGAAGGCAGCGGCGGAAGCGGCCGCAGCAGCGCTCGATCCCGCATTGGGAGAGATCTTTACGGCGGAACCGGTTTCGGCACAGGAAGCACAGCTGTGATCCCGGGTCTTTTTGACGCTGAAAAATAAATTCTTTTTTCAAAAGTTTTTTTACAAAAAGGGTTGACTTCCACGAAAAATCTGCTATAATAATCTACGTTGTCCGGAAGACCGGCAACGAAGATATAGCGGTATTGTGTAATGGTAGCACAGCAGACTCTGACTCTGTTTGTCTGGGTTCAAATCCTGGTACCGCTGCCAACAGCCTCGAAATATCGGGGCTGTAATATCGAGGTGTGGCTCAGTTTGGTAGAGCGCTACGTTCGGGACGTAGAGGCCGGAGGTTCAAATCCTCTCACCTCGACCATA
>JAFQWC010000058.1 GCA_017407665.1 Clostridia bacterium
ATGATCGGTGCAGCCGGTATCTCCGCATTCCCGATGTCCGCACGTGTTGTGCACAAAATGGGTCTTGCCGAGGACAACCAGAACTTCCTCCTGATGCATTCCATCGGTGTAAACGTTTCCGGTCAGATCGCATCCGTTGTTGCCGGTGGTCTGATCCTGTCCCTTGTTAAGGCTGTTATTGGAGGTTAATTCTATGCATATTGATAAACTGCTCGCCGCCCTGCCGATCATAGGCACCGGTTATCTTGGCATCTTCATTGTTACCATCGTGATCATCCTCGTGATCTCCCTGCTGAACAAGGTATTCCAGCAGAAATAAACCACATCAAAAAGGCGTCCTTAAAAAGGACGCCTTTTCTGTATTCGCATTTTGTTTTATCCAAACATCCTTTTCAGGTTCTCTGTGGAAAACGCCGGGTCTTCCTGCAGGGCGAAGAGCATATCTTCCATGTTCTCGGCGCTGTACTCCACCTGCTTGGAGTAATCCTTCGTGCAGACGATGCGATCCCACGGGGTGAATGCGCCGGTTTCCGCAAGACAGTGGGTGTTCATCAGGCAGATGAACCACACGCTCACGGCGCAGAATTTGACGCGGCCGACCACACGGCCATCCAGCGCGCCGCGGGCAAAATGCCGGTACAGAAAATAGACCATCAGGTTCTCGAAGCCGCCGTCGATGTCATCCAGATTCACCTGCAGATCCGTGTCCTCCAGAAGACGCACGGTGTCGGGCCAGGTGTCGTCGTACGGCTCGAGCCGCTCCATCACCCCGAACAGCGCCTCGCGCGCCGTGGGCAGGTTATCTTCCTCCAGCACATCCGCCGGGGCGGGGCCGCCGCAGATCTGCTTCTGCACGCGCTCGCCGAATTCCAGCAGGCGGTGCATCCGGACTCTCAGCGGCAGGGAACGGTCCTGCACGAGCATAAACGCCTCGTCGCGCAGGCGGTAGATCTCCATGCCGGTGTCCGGCAGGAGCACGACGTCCGGCATATCCGGCACCGTGGTGGTGATGAATGTGATGGGTTCGTTTTCCTCAAACAGCAGGCGGCAGGCTTCCTCGCAGCACAGGCCAATGCCCATTTCCATGCGGTCGCCGATCTGCTCGTAAAAGCGCGGATGCTCGCGGCAGATCTCGCACAGGGAATTTTCGCCGAGCTCCAGAATCAGCTCGCAGAGGTTGTCGTCCGTGAGGAACGGGCAGCGGTCGCCCTCACCCAGACGGAAACAGGCGATGCCCTCCGGCGTCTCCTCGATCTGCTCGCGCAGGCGATCGCCAAAGGGGCCTTCCAGCTCCTCATAATATTTGCGGGTATCCGGATCGATATCGATCTCCCAGCCCGCACAGCAGGTATCGCTGCAGGCAGACGCCGTGCAGCGGAACCGGTCATAAAAATTCGGTTTGATAAATTTCATGATATGGATCTCCGATTTGCCCGCGGACAGCCTTGAAAAGCCCGCCGCGCCGCCGTAAAATTCGTTTTGCCGTGCAGGGAGAAACACCCTTTGCCGCGGCTAAACTCTATGATACGGTTTTTTCCTGTGCCTGTCAACAAATCTGCCCGTGTATCCGAAAAAGATTTGACATTTCCGCGAAATTTGGGTATGATATAAACAGATATACGAGGCGGATCGGTTCTAATACGAAAACGGATCTCAGCCGGAAAGGATGGTTTCCATTATGAAAAATTTGAATAAGATTTTCGCCATTGTTGGTTGTATCACTGCAGTTGTCGCTGCCATCGTGACTGCCGCTGCCGTTCTCAACTACTTTGAAAAGAAGAAGCAGGACGCTGAGCTGGAAGAGTACCTGGAGGGTGCCATCCAGTAAGTTCCCTACGCACACCGGTCCGGCCGTATTGGCCGGACTTTTTTCTTTTTCCTGCCCTGCTTTCGACACGCAAAAAGTCCGCAGCCCCAAGGAACTGCGGAACGCAATTTACGATTTATCCCCCGGCTTGGCCAAGAGCGCTGCCAGAAACGCAAACACCACTGCGGCCGTGATGCCTGCCGCACCGGCCGTCAGACCGCCCGTCAGGGCACCCAGCAGGCCTTTTTCCTGCACGGCGGTACGCACGCCGTCCGAGAGCAGATAGCCGAAGCCGCTCAGCGGGGTCGTGGCGCCGGCGCCGGCAAAATCCACCAGCGGTTTGTACAGCCCGATCGCACCGAGGATCACGCCGCCTGTCACATACATGACCATGATCCTCGCCGGTGTCAGCTTGGTCAGGTCGATCAAAAGCTGGCCGATGACGCAGATCAGCCCGCCCACCACAAAAGCACGAATATATTCCAAAACGAAACCTCCCTTCGCTTTCCGTTCTAGTCTTTCCGGAATATACGGATTTATCCGGTAGGTTTCGGTTTTGCTGGCAAAAAGGCACGGACCGCCTGTTTCGATCCGTGCCTTTCTCTTTGGATTCAACCGGTTGCCGGTTATTTGTTGAAAATCGTTTCCTTTTTGTAGGCGATGTTCGCGAGCCTGCCGTCGCGGGTCTTGAAATCGCCGGTAAAGCCGCGGGCGTAGAGGAACGGTCTGCCGATAAACTCCATGGGGTACTGGTCATCCGTGCCGGCCATAATCTCGTCGCACAGCTCGATGGCTTCCTCAATGATACGCTTCGGCACGGCGTGCGGGCCGTGACCGCCGTAAAGCACATCGAAGGCATCGAAGAATTCCATAAAGTGCAGCAGGCTCTGCTTGTAAGTCTCAATGGTGGTGGAGCCGTCCAGCGCGAGCAGCGTGTTCGGGTTGCAGGCGTCGCCGGAATAGATCACGCGGCGGGCGCGGTCAAGGAACACGAGGGTGCCCTCGGTGTGGCCCGGCACCGCGATGGTCTCGATCTGCACGCCGCCGAGATCAAACACATGGCCGTCGTAAACCGGCTTCGTGCGCACATTGCACAGCGGGATCACGTCGTCTTTTTTGGGCTGGAAAGCCGCGCCGCGGCGGTTGCCGAGCACAAAATTGTACCGGCGGTCCGGATCGCCGCCGTTGTAGATCTGGCCGATGTCCGCCGGGTGCACCCAGCACGCGCCGTACTCAAAGGCAGCGCCGGCGTGGTCCACATGGCCGTGGGTGAGCACCAGCTCCACGGGCAGATCGGTCAGCTCGCGCACGAACGCCTTCAGGCTGCCGATGCCGGTGAGACCATCGATGAGCAGTGCCTTTTCGCCGCCCTCAATGAGGTAGCACTGCTCGCCGCCAAGGCCAAGGATCTGCGTGACGTTATCGAAAATTTTTGTCGCTGTAAAGAATTTGGACATTGCAATTCCTCCCAAAAAGTCGTATACTTTTTTCGGTTTCCGGTTTCATTATAGCGCAGCGCGGGCAAAAAATCCAGAGGGCGCAGGGAAAAACATCTGCATCTTGTGGTATTTGGAGAAAAGCGCCCCATGGGGCGCGGTTTACGAAAAATCCGGAAAAAATGCTTGCTTTTTCCGATGTTATGTGGTATTATTATTTCTGCGTTATTGGAGTTTAAGGCGAATCTATGCCCACCAATACGGTTCAGGCGGTTTCGCCGTACTATAATCCTGATTTTCGAGGAGGTGTCCACTGTGCCCAACATTAAGTCTGCAAAGAAGCGTGTAAAGGTTGCTGCAGCTAAGACCCTGCAGAACAAGATGATCAACTCTGAGCTCAAGACCGAGATCAAGAAGGCTAACGCTGCTCTCGAGGCTAACGCTCCGGACAAGGCAGAGGCTGTTAAGGTTGCTGTCAAGAAGATCGACCAGGCTACCGCAAAGGGTATTCTGCACAAGAATACAGCTGCCAGAAAGAAGTCCGCTCTGGATAAGAAGCTCAACGGCTAAGAGCTAACTTAATTTCCAAATCGCAACACTAAAAGGCTGTCCGATCGGACAGCCTTTTTGCTTTGCCGAAATTCTTTCTCGGGCGCAGACGGATAATACACAAAAACCGGGAGATCCGTACGGGTCTCCCGGTTTGTTTTATTTCACTTCTGCGCCGCCCCATTCGACGACCGTAAATCCGGTGCGCTCGAACGGCGTGAACGTCTGCGGCTCGATCTCTATGGGTTCGCTGAGCGGCTGCCACGCCATGAAGACACGCAGCAGGCTGTCCGGCGCGGGCGTGATCGTGAGCTCTGCGGTCTCCGTATAGACATCCGTCTGGAACGCGATCAGATTGTACGCGTTATGCTCCATCTTCGGCAGCCAGTAGATGATGAACTCGTTGGCTTCCTTTTCGGTGAGCCCCAGCTGCGCGAGGGTATCCTCCAGGAATGCGGCGGTCTCCGCACCGGGCACAACGAAGCCCGTGGAGAAATCGTACGCCGTGCCGGAAACGCCTTCCCAGAACAGGCAGTAATATTCGCGGCCGCTCGCATCGGTCAGTGTGCCGTCGGGCTGCGCGGTGACCGTCCAGCCGTTTTCATAGGTGGGATAGGTGGAAGTCAGCGTGCCGGCATAGTCCAGCTTTACGGAAACTTCCGTTTCTTCTTCGGGATACAGATAAATGACCGGTTTCGCGGCACGTATCGCATCCTCCGGAGCATCTTCCGGAGGCATTTTTTGTTCCCGGCAGCCTGCAAAGGACATGGCAAGCAGCAGGGTCAGAAACAGAACTGCAAATTTTTTCATAAACGTTCCTCCTCGCTGCGGCAAATTATGCCTTCGGCTCTTCCGGCGGGTAATAGACCGGCGGAACGGGCGGCTTCGGGTGCTTTTTCTTGTTGCGCTTGACGAAAATCACGATGACCACGGCCGCGATGCCGCCGATGATCCACAGCGGGATCAGATAAATGACCGCCAGAATGAGGAACTCGACTGTCTCCTTCACGTTTCTGCCCATGCTGCTGAAGGCGTCTGCGATCTCTTCGCCGAAGGTGGGCTCTACGGGCGTGTAGGTATCGACTTCCTCGAGGTACACGCGCACGGTGGCGTAATCGATGCGGTCGGTCAGCACGTTCATCTGCCCGGTGTAGCTTTCGATCTGATACTGCACTTCTGTCAGCTTATCCTGTACGTTAAGCAGCTCTTCCAGCGAGCCGGACTCCTCCATGAGTTTCAGCAGGCGAGCTTCCTGTGTGCGCAGGCTCTTGAGGCGCGCCTCGATGTCCACATACTGCGCGGTGGCGTCCTCAGTGCGTTCCTCCGTGCGGACGATGCTGCCCGCGCCCTGCACGCCCTGCAGGAAATCGGCATATTCGGCGGACGGAACACGACACACATACTCGGCGCTCTGTGTGCGGCCGCGGCTGTACAGAGAGGAATACTCCACGTAGCCGTGCGCCGCGCTGACGGCCTGCTTCAGCATTCGGACGGACTCGGAGAACGTCTTCGTCTCAATGGTCAGCTCCGTGTTGCGGATGATCTTGCGGCCGTCCGTCGGCAGGTCGGAAGCGTCTGCGGAAAGGTCCACACCGGCTTCCTCCATCTCCACCTCGATGCTCTCTTCCATCGGGCTTTCCGACATAGCTTCCGACTTATACTCGTAGCCGTTGTCCATCCCGGCTGCCGTATCATAGGCAACCGAGTTACTGCTTGCGGTCATTTCATCCGCAGCCTTGCCGGCGCAGCCCGCAAACGCAAATACCAGCACCACCGCCAGCAAAACGGTAAAAATCTTCTTTGTCATCGTCTTCTCTCCTTTCGGTTCGTTCGGTTTATTCGATGCGGAATTCCGCATAAATCCCGGCTTCGTCATAATCGCCCGTTTCCCGCCAATCCATCACGGATTTCCCGATGCGGTACTCGCCCGCGGGCAGCTCGCCGTACAGCCAGCTCCAGTCGACTTCCCATTCCAGCGTGCTGTCCGGCGCGATGATCCACGCCTCGGCGGTCCAGCCGACTTTCTCTTCTTCGATCTCGGTGTATTCCATCCCGACCCAGCGGTCGCCTTCCTTTTTCTCGATGAAATAATAGCTGCCGGTCTGCAGTTCCCCGGTGGGTTCCCCGCCCGACTGCGTGCACACGATCGTCAGCCCCGTGGATGTAACGTCCTTCACTTCGAAGGTCAGGCCCCACACCGCTTTCTGTTCTGTCTGCAGGACTTCGTCTGTGATGCCCTCCTCCGGCGTGTGGTTCTTTACATACTCCACATGGCCCTCTGCATCATAATAAACGATGATCCAGTTTCCGTCGTCCGTATCCCAGATCTCGCCCCACATCCCGGACAATGTGCCGTCCGGCGCACCCCAGCACGCACGCATCTCATCGGGCGTCAGGCCCTTGAGTACCTCCGTCAGTTCTTCCGAGCTCAGCTGTTTGCCTTGCTCAAGGGTTGGCTTATCGCCGCCGATGGTTTCCTCCGCATACAGCGTTTCCGTGCCGGATGTGCACGCCGCAAGGGACAGCAGCATCAGCAGCGCGAAACATAAGCAAATCCATCTTTTCATAGGATCCCCTCCAATTTCATTATACGGGCTTCTCCCGCTATGCACAAGCAGAAATTTATCCCCTTCACCCTGTAAGACAGATTTTTCCGCCAAAAGGTTACCGGTTTTGGAAAAAAATTTGAAATATACAAATTTTAGAAAAATCTCGCGAACCCTATTGACAATCACGCGATTATGTAGTATAGTTAAGTCACAACAACAAAAGGAGATGAGAATGTGAACTGGATGCTTCCCGGAACGGTGCTTTCGGTGGATTCGGAGCGGCCCGAGGCTGCGGAGGAAGTTTTCTCCGCCATGTTCCTCACCGGCGGCCTGGTGCTTTCGCAGGTGACGCAGGTGACGGGGCTGGAACCGTACATCGTACAGAACTGGGTGCGTCGCGGGTTTTTGCCCCCGCCGCAGCAGCGCAAGTACACCCGCCGCCAGCTGAGCCGTATCCTCACCATCAACGCCCTGAAAA
>JAFQWC010000059.1 GCA_017407665.1 Clostridia bacterium
CTCTATTTTATCTTTTTGGGAGGAAATTTTATGCTGCAGCAGGTTATGACCGCCCCGGGAGTTATCGGATTCCGGGAAATCGAAACCCCGTCTCCGAAGGCCGGAGAGGTTCTTGTGAAAATTATGGAGATCGGTGTCTGCGGTTCCGATATCCACGTCTGGCACGGTGAACATCCGTTTACAAGCTATCCGGTTACACAGGGCCATGAGGTGTCCGGTGAGATCGCCGCACTCGGTGAAGGTGTCACAGAATTCCATATCGGCCAGAAGGTCACCATTCAGCCGCAGGTCGTCTGCGGTAAGTGCCATCCCTGCCGCCACGGCAAGTATAATCTCTGCGAAGAGCTGAAGGTTATGGGCTTCCAGACCACAGGCGTCGCTTCCGAGTTCTTCGCGGTGGATGCCAAGAAAGTTACCGCGCTGCCGGATACCATGTCCTTTGATGAAGGCGCTATGATCGAGCCGCTCGCCGTTGCCGTACACGCTGTGCGCAAATTCGGCGATATGCAGGGCATGAAGGTCGCCGTACTTGGTGCCGGCCCCATCGGTATCCTCGTTGCACAGGCTGCCAAGGGTATGGGCGCGGAAAGCGTTCTGATTACCGATATCAGCTATGTCCGTCTGGCCAAAGCCAAGGAATGCGGCATCGATTTCTGTGTCAACACTAAGACTGCCAATTTCGGCGAAGCCCTCGTAGAGGCATTCGGCCCCGATAAGGCCGATGTCATTTACGATTGCGCCGGCAATAATACCACCATGGGTCAGGCGATCCAGTATGCCAGAAAGGGCAGTACCATCATTCTGGTGGCCGTCTTTGCCGGCATGGCAACTGTGGATCTCGCCGTGCTCAACGACCATGAGCTGGACCTGAACACCACCATGATGTACAGAAACGAAGACTACATCGATGCCATCGAGCTGGTTCGTGCCGGCAAGGTGCAGCTGCAGCCGCTGGTCTCCAAGCACTTTGCGTTCAAGGACTATGCGGAGGCGTATCGCTACATCGATGCCAACAGAGAGACGACCATGAAGGTCATCATTAATGTGCAGGAGTAAGTTCTGTACGATCCTGAAAATATTGGAATCCCGGAGATGTAAATGGAAATTTTGGAAGAATTGATTCACCTGGCAGAGCACGCTCTGCTGGATGCGCTGAAGACCCTGCCGTTTTTGTTTTTGGCGTATGTTTTGATCGAATATCTGGAGCATAAAGCCAGTGCAAAAATGAAAAACGGTCTGCAGAAGCTGGGCCCCTTCGGTCCTGTGGGTGGCGCATTATTGGGTGTGCTTCCGCAGTGCGGGTTCTCCGTGGCCGCGTCCAATTTCTACGCGGGGCGAATCATTTCTGCCGGCACGCTGTTGGCGGTGTTTTTGTCCACCAGCGACGAAGCCATTCCCATCCTGCTTTCTCAGCCCGGTATGCGCAAATACATTCTGCCGATTCTGCTGATCAAGGTAATTTCAGCAGTTGCGGTTGGCCTGCTTGTGGATCTTATTCTGCGTCGGGTCGGTAAAAAGGAAGAGGAGGCGCCCTTTGAGGAGCTTTGTGCGGAATGTGATTGTGACCATCACGGCGTGTTCCGTTCGGCGCTGCATCATACGATTCAGATTTTCCTGTTCATCCTTGTAGTCAATCTGGCGATGGAATGCGCGATCCATTTTATCGGCGAGGAAAAGATTTCCGGTGTTTTGCTCAGCGGAAGTGTATTCCAGCCGTTTTTAACGGCGCTGATCGGCCTCATCCCAAACTGTGCGGCTTCTGTGATCCTTACGGAGCTGTTCACAGCGGGCAGTTTGTCGCTCGGCTCCTGCATCGCCGGTCTTTGCGCGGGTGCCGGTATGGGCGTGGTCGTTCTGTTCCGTACCAATCGCCGCGTGAAAGAAAATCTGATGCTTCTGGCTGCTTTGTACGGATTTGCCGTCCTGATCGGTCTCATAGTGAACCTGTTTTAATCCATCCATTAAAGCCCGGAAGCTTTTTCGGGCTTTTCTTTATGATAGGAGGCTGCTATGCTGAAATCGAAAAAATGGCTGCTCGGTGCACTTTTCGGTGTGATCCCTGCGGTGCTCCTGCTTTTTGCGGCGGAGCATATGCTCCGTTCGCTCGGGGATCTTGTGTCGTCCGTCGGAGCGGCGTTTGACCTGTCTGCGTCCGACATCGATATGTACTCAAATATAGTCGGACAGCTACAGGATGCCGTCATTCGTACCCCGGTGCTGCCGGTTATACTGCTCTGCTGTTTTGCGTCCGTATTGACCGCACAATGGCTCTCGAAAGCCGGAAACAGAAAGCCGCGGATCGTCCTCTCCGTGCTTCTGTGGATCCTGTTTTTACTCGTTATGTTCATGTTTACGCTGGTGTTTACAGAGGTGAATACCATTCTGTTCGGCTTGCTGCTTCGTTCCGCTGCGGCACTTTTGTGAAGGGGGATGTACGATGAAAAATAGGATAAAAAGGATCCTTGCCCTGTTCTTTGTTCTGCTGCTTCCGATGCTTTCCGCCTGCGGCAGCGCGGGGGAGATCCGGGCGACAGAAAGCTATATTTCAACTGAAAATCAGGCGTGGAGTTTTGGTTTTGGCCGTCGGCAGATCCTGCCCGATCCGGAAAGCGACGAGCCGCTTTACATCGCCGGTTATAATACGGCAGCGGAGATCGAAGGTGTGCTCGATTACTGTGAAGCCCGCGCCATATGGATCGATGCCGGCGGCGAGGGTGTGCTTCTGATCGGCGTGGACTGCGTTGCGCTGGACAGCGGCGTCGTGGGGCAGATCCGCGAAAAACTGAAAGATATCGAAAACTGTGCGTCCGTCCATGTCTACTCCACCCATACTCACGCCGGTGCGGATACCCTCGGTCTATGGGGGCCGACGGCGGTGGACGGCAAGAACAGCGCCTATATGGAAAGTTTGATCGAAGCAGCGGCCGAAGCGGGCCGGGAAGCCGCAGAAAATAGTACGGCCGGTAAACTGTATTACGGTTATGTTGAAACGGACGCGGAAGAAATGCTGCGCGATTCCCGCATCCCGATGGTTTTCGATGCCAAACTCCACCAACTTAGATTTGAAGCGGAGGACAGTTCTGCCGGTCTGCGTATGTATTTTTACTGCGCGCATGCGGAATCCCTGCGCAGCGTAAACCGAAAGCTCAGCCGCGATTATCCGGGTATCCTGTGTGATACCGTCACGGAAAAAACCGGCGATAACACAATGTTCCTGCCCGGCGCTGTCGGCGGGCTTTTGATGACTAAGGAATTCGTGCCGACGGACACGCAGGCCGATGCCGAAGAGAATCTGCACATCACCGGTGAAAAAATAGTGAGTTATGCGCTTTCCATCTCCGAAGAAACGGAAAGAGAATTGGCGCCCACGCTCGCTTTCGCGCGGACGGTGTTCACGGTGCCCCTCGATAACACCGGCTTTCAGCTTTTCCGTTTTCTGGGAATCCTCAGCAACAAGGCAGTGAGGGGGCAGAGCGCCACAGGGTATCTTGTGGAGACGGAGCTTTCCGTGCTGCAGCTCGGCGATCTTGCACTCGCGCTGATCCCGGGTGAGATCTTCCCGGAGCTCGTCTACGGCGGCGTGTACGGTGACGCGAACCCGAATGGCGTCAACCCGCAGCCGCTGTGTGAGATTGCTTCCGAATTCGGCTTTGACACACTTTTGGTGGTCGGTCTCGCAAACGACGAGCTCGGCTATATCGTACCGCCGTCCGATTTCCTTCTGAACAAAAATATGCCGTACATAGAGAAAACGATGGACTATAAGGGCGAAAATCATTACGAGGAGACAAATTCCGTCGGCCTCGACTGTGCCGATGCGATCGCCGCTGCACTCCGCGCCGCTTTTGAAGCGGTATCCGAAAAGTGATGATTTACAGGTGAAATTGCTTATAACGATTTGTACCCTTGCAAATCGCCTTGCCTGCCTGTAGAATGAAAATACAGAAACGGAGGAGATACTTATGTGTGAAACACTGGCTCAGCGCATGGAAGCGCGCAACAATACACTGATCGATGCTTTGATCCGCCGCATCGAACGTGACTGCCCGAATGCCGTGGATATGATCGGCATCTGCGGTTCTTTCTGCAACGGCGATTTCCATGAACGTTCCGATCTGGATCTGATGATCCTGATCAACGACCCGAAGGCTTGGGAAATTGCCGAATGCTTTGTCATCGGAGAGGTCGGTTTCGATTTCTACTGCACCACATGGGAAAGCCTGGAATCCGAGGCAGAGTGCGGTACGGCCTACATGGCAAAACTGATGGACACAAAGATCGTCTATGCGCCGAATCCGGAAGCCGCCGCACGCTATGAAGCTCTGCGCGAAAAGGCACGCGCAATTCTGAACGCGCCGCTGTGCAAAGCGGATATTGATCGCGCAAAGCAGCTTTTTGAAGATGCGGAAAAAACATTTGCAAAGCTCATGCGTGTCAAAGACTCCATCTTTGATGCCCGCTGCGCCGTCGGCTATATGCTGTATGGCCTCGAAAACGCGATCTGTGTTCTGAATAAAACATATTTTAAGCTGGGGACAAAGCGGATGTACGAGGAGTTCGCCGCCATGACCTATGTGCCGGAAAACTTTGAAGAGAAGGTCCGTGCCGTGGTGGAAGCCGAAACGGTGGGAGGAATGCAGACTGCTGCAGCCGAACTGATGCGTGCCGCCGATGCCGCATTTGCCGCTGCGGAAGACACCCTGCCGAAGGAAGAAAAAACCAGACCGACCGCAGACAATATCAAGGGCTGCCTTGAGGAAATGATCTCCAATTTCCGCGGGAAGATGTGGCTAGCGGAACAGACGGGGAACACCCATGCGGCACTGTCCGCGCTGGAAAGCCTGCAGAGCTTCTTCGATGACCTCCACGCCGGTTTCGATATGCCGCGGTACGACGCGCTTTCCGGTTTTGACCCGAAGGACCTGAAAAAGTCCTGTGAGAATTACGAAAAAGCCCTTCTGGATTTTAAGGCAGAGTATGACAAAGCCGGCCTGCCGCTGAACTGGTATGAAACACCGGAAGCGTTTGCAAAGGCTTATCTGTCCGAAAAATAAACGATCCATCTGTTTGTATGATCTGGATAAGCACTCGAACCGAGCACCTGAACCGGGTGTTCGGTTCTTTTTTGTACTAAGGCAAGATAACTGGGATGGAAAAGAAAAATTAACAAATTTCACGCTGTATTCTCTTTGAAAATACAGTTTTATGTGTTATAATACACTCGGCTAAGCATATTTATGCAAATGCTCAAATTTGGTGAACAACAGAAAGGCAGATTTCTGAATGACACATACGTTTATAGATCGAAAAGAGAATGGCTTGATGGCGTTCAGCTGCAGTACACCGCAGTTTAAGACCACGCGCATCTCCGCCCATTTGATCCTCCCGCTGGTTTCGCCCGCGCTGGCGGCACAGCGCGCCATCATTCCCAATGTGGTCTCCCGCGCTACACGTGCGTACCCGGATTACACGGAGTTCGGCAAGCGCCTGCAGGAGCTGTACGGTGCCTCCGTACACGCCGGGGTCAGCCGGATCGGCGATAACCAGATCCTGACTCTGGCCGCAAGTGGTATTGCCAACCGTTACGCCTTCGGCGGGGAGGATGTCCAGAGCGCACTGGCCGAGATCCTCGAGAGCATCGTGTTTGATCCGCTGACCGACGCGGACGGTCTTTTTCCGGAGGACGGCTTCAAGCAGGAGAAACGCCAGCTGATCGAAACCATCGATTCCGAATTCAACGAAAAGCGTATTTATGCGAAGAATCGCTGCACGGAGATCATGTTCTCCGGCGAAGCCGCAGGTGTGCCGCGGTTCGGTACACGTGAGACTTTGAAGGCGGCCACGAGAGAAGAAGTGAAGAAAGCTTGGCAGGAAGCCGTGCAGCACGCGCAGATCTGCCAGTTTGCGATCGGTGACGGCGCAGACAGCCGGTATGCGGAACGCTTTGCCGATAAACTCGGCGTACGAGAAACCTGGAGCGATGTCTCAAACCCGCATCCCGCGCCGCAGGACATTAAGCGTGTTACAGAAGAAATGCAGCTGGCACAGTCCAAACTGGTGATGGGTATGCAGGTGGGCACCGACCCCGAAGAGCGCCTCACCGGCAAGCTGATGGCCGCCATCTTCGGCGGTACAGCCAGTTCCAAATTGTTCCTCAACGTGCGCGAAAAGCAGAGCCTGTGCTACTACTGCTCCGCACGTCATGATACACCGAAGAGCGTCATGTTCGTCGAAAGCGGCGTGGAAACCGCCAATCTGGAAAGGGCGGAAGAAGCCATTCTGGCGGAGCTTTCCGCTATGCAGCGCGGCGAGATCACGGATGAAGAGATCCTGCACGCCAAGCTTGCCATGTGCAACAGCTATAACGCCGTGGCGGATTCTGCAGCGTCCATCGAAACTTGGTATCTCAGCGGTATGCTGCAGGAAGATCCCCGCGCGCCGGAAGAATTTGCACAGCGCGTGATGGACATCACCAAGGAGCAGATCGTTGCGGCAGCCAACAAAGTGAAGCTCGATACCGTATATCAGCTGAGAGGGGAGAGTGCCGCAAATGGATAAGAAATGGATCGAAAGTACACTTCTCGGTGACGGGTACTGGAGTGTTCGCCATCCCTCCGGTCTGACGATTTTTGTCTACCCGAAGGCACAGATGCGCAGCACGTATGCCGTGTTCGGTACCCGATACGGTTCCATCGATAAAAGCTTTAAGCGCAGCGATGAATCCGAAACGGCACAGACACCGGCTGGTATCGCGCATTTTCTGGAGCATAAGCTGTTTGAAAGTGAAGACGGCGATGCATTCGCGCGGTTTGCGCAGCTCGGCGCATCCGCCAATGCATATACTTCCTTTGAGACGACACGCTATCTGTTCTCCTGCACGGAGAATGCACCGCAGGCGCTGGAAGTTCTGCTCGATTTTGTTCAGTCCCCGTATTTTACGGCGCAGACCGTGGAAAAGGAGCAGGGCATCATCGGGCAGGAGATCAAAATGTACGACGATGACCCGCAGTGGCGTGTGCTCTTCAATCTGCTGCGCGCCCTGTTCCACAATCACCCCATTAAGGATGATATTGCCGGCACAGTGGAGAGCATCGCGCAGATCACGCCGGAGCATCTCTACCGGTGCTACGATACGTTCTACAATCTCAACAATATGGCGCTCTGCGTGGCAGGCAACTGCGATGTGGACGAGGTTCTCGCTCTGTGCGATAAGATGCTGAAAAAGAGTGAACCGGTGCAGGTGAGCCGCGTGTTCGATCCCGAGCCCGATACCATCGTTGAGGCGCGCGTGGAAGAGAAGCAGCCCATCGCACTGCCGATCTTCGAGTTCGGCATCAAGGAGTCCATTTCCGGTGCGTACCGTTCCGAAAAGGATCTGGCGATCACCGAAGTTCTTCTGGATATCATGGCTTCGGACGGCTCTTCCATGTTCCGCCGTTTGCTGGATGCTTCCCTCATCAACGAGGCTTCGTTCAGCTACGAATATTTTGAAGGCACCGGCTACGGCGTCGTACTGTTCGGCGGCGAATCCACGGATCCCGATGCGGTCGTTCAGATCATCCGTGAAGAAATGGCCCGCCTGAAAAAAGACGGCGTCACGGAAGAAGAAGTCCGCCGCAGCGCAAAATCCCTGTACGGCGGCAATCTTTCCGGCCTCAACAGTGCGGA
>JAFQWC010000060.1 GCA_017407665.1 Clostridia bacterium
AGATCCTCTCAATCATTCTCTGCTTGCCCGTATTTTTCACGATATGCCGGAGAACCACCGGGTCGCCTATCTGGGGGATGTGCCTGTGGGTTCGGTCTGCACCGACCCGGATGGTGACAGTCTCTTTTTGATGCTCTATGTGCACCCGCAGTACAGACGGCAAGGGATCGGTCGCAGTATGCTGGAACATGCCTTGCAGGTCGGGCGATACCGTTCTGTTCGGGGCTTTTTCAACCTTTCGGATCCGGCCGCAGCGGCGTTTACAAAATCCTGTGATTTTACCCGCACATTTGACTCCGATTATATGGAATTCACGGGTACGGTCCGTGCGGATCGGACGTTGTGTGTACGGCAGTACCGGGATGCGGATTATGAAGAAGCACACGAGATGTATGCACAGGCATTTCACCGTATGCGTGTGCAGGTCGGCGACTTTCCGAACTCTGTCCCGGCACCGCCTTCGGAAAAGAACCGCAGAGCGTGGGCAAGCGATGCGGAGAATTATTTTGTTTGCCTGCAGGGAGAAAAAATCGTTGCCGTGGCGCATCTGGGAGCAGGCGAAATCAGCAGTGTCTCCGTTCATCCGACGTTTCAGGGTCAGGGAATCGGCAGCCTTTTTGTGCCGTATCTGATCCATATCCTGCAGGAGCGCGGATGGAAAACGGTTTCGCTGGAATGTGTGGCAGGGAATCCGGCCCGTCGGCTCTACGACCGCCTCGGGTTTCAAGTGCAGTATACCGAACGCTTTGTGGAAAAGAAAACAGAAAAACGCGCATAAATGATCAGCCGCAGACTGTTGTTTGAAAGTCCGCGGCTGTGTTGTTTATTTCAGGTGTTTTTTCATGTAAAGGATGAACTTCTGCCAGTCTTCGCGGCTCAGATAATGTTCGCCGCTGCGGCAGTGGTAACCAATGGTGCCTTCGTGCAGTGTGAGACCGGCTTCGGACTTCTCCGGGTTGCCGATGAGACCGGAAACACCCAGTGCTTCAAAAGCCGGTGTGGCAGCGATGCAGCTCAGAAGCTCGTTCTGCGGATCGGCCCAGAGATCATTCTCGGCACTTGCTACATACACATTGCGGGGCGCAAGCAGAGAGAGGAACCAGTGCTGATCGAAGGGAAATGCATCGTCGGACGCAGTATAATTTGCGTAATTCGGACAGAACCAGAAGGGGAAAACGCGGTGAATGGCTTCAGCGGTCTCGCCGCCCTTACCGCGGTACAGCGCCGCGCCGGCGCAGCCGGAATCATTGGACCAGATGAAGCTGAAACGCTTGTCGTGCAGACCGGCAAACAGTGCGGTTTTGCCGAGACGGGAATGACCGGCTACGGCCACATTTTTGAGGTCAACTTCCGGCCTTTTTTCCACATAGTCCATGACGATCGAAGCGGCCCATGCCCAGATGGCGATCTTGCCCGGGGCGTGCGGATCGGAACGGTCTACGCCGAGAAAACCGCCGGCGAGGCTTTCAAAATCTCCGTTATCGGGAGAGACTTCCTGATAATCGAAGGAAGCGACAGCAATGCACAGGTCGGCAAGCTCTTCGGTGGGAATGTACAGGTCCGGGATATTTCCGCGGAAATTGATCAGCACCACAGCGGGCACGGATTCTTTGGCGTTAGGGCGGACATAGCTGAACGGGAAGGAAAACGACTTGCCATTGTTTTCTACGGTGGCGGTCACTTTATGCAGAACCGCTTTTCCGGCGCAGAATTCCTTGTTGCCCAAGGTTTCGGAAAAGGAAACGCACTCCGGGCGCGGGGGCATAAAGCCGTATTCGCAGGTGCAGAGCAGACGCTGTGCCTCTTCCGGCGTGACAGAATCAAAACGCGGCAGATTTTCGGGAAGCTTCATGGGATATACCTCCATATTCCGGTGATTTGATTTCATTATACACCGTATGCGTTTCGGGTGTAAACAAGAAAATTGACTTTTCTTTCCGGTTGGGATAAAATTAAAATATAACAAAGCACAGGACGAAAGGGTGCAGCTTATGCAGACGTATCAAAATCCGATTCTTCCCGGTTTCTATCCCGACCCCAGCATCTGCCGTGTGGGCGAGGATTACTATCTTGTCAATAGCTCTTTTGAGTTTTTCCCCGGTGTTCCGCTGTGGCACAGCCGCGACCTGGTCCATTGGGAACAGCTCGGCTATGTTCTTACGCGTGAAAGCCAGCTGCCGCTGGAAAAATGCCGCACCTCCGGCGGTATTTACGCGCCGACCATCCGCTATCACAACGGCCGCTTCTATATGATCACGACGAATGTTACCGGTATGGGCAACTTTTTCGTCTGGACCGATGACATCCACGGCGAATGGTCCGATCCGGTGTGGATCGATCATGAGGGCATCGACCCCTCCTTGTTCTGGGATGATGACGGCAAGGTCTATTATACGGGCACCGGCCCGCAGCGCGGCATCCACCAGTTTGAGATCGATCTCGAGACCGGTGCAAAACTGAGCGAAACCAAGATCATCTGGACCGGTACGGGCGGCAAATGCCCGGAGGGCCCGCATATGTATAAAATCAACGGCTGGTACTATCTGATGATCGCCGAGGGCGGCACCGAGTACGGCCATATGGAGACCATCGCCCGCAGCCGTTCTGTGTGGGGACCGTTTGAGTCCTGCCCGCACAATCCGATCCTCAGCCATACCGGTGCGGACAACAGTCCTTTCCAGGCTACGGGTCACGCGGATATCTTCACGGACACGGAAGGCAAGTGGTGGATGGTGTTCCATGCGATCCGCCCGTCGATTTTCATGCTGCATCATATCGGCCGCGAAACCATGCTCGCATCCGTCACATGGGATGAAAACGGCTGGCCTGTGGTAAACGGCGGTGATCCAGTTCCGGCTGTTGTGCCGATGGACGGAGAATGTTATGCACCGTCCTGGGGCTTTACGGAGGATTTCTCCTCTGAAACACTTGCGCCGCGCTGGAGCTGGCTGCGCAATCCGGATCGTTCAAAATATGTGTTTACCGGTCATGGCGTGACGCTGCACGGTACAGAAGATGTTCTGGATGTCTGGGGCGCACCCACGTTCCTCGGTGTACGTCAGCAGCAATTTGATCTGCAGTATGAAACAGAATTAACCTTCACCGGTGAAACCGGATGCGCCGGTCTGACGATTTTCCACACCAATGAGTATCATTATGATCTGTTGGTCAGAAAGCAGGGAAATGGACTTGCGGTTCAGCTGCGCAAGCGCGTGGTGGATATCCTCACGGAATCCGAGCCGGTGGTCTTTGAGAATACGGATCGCCTGCTGCTGCGCATCGATTCCGACCGCCTGATGTACACATTCAGCGCCGGCGTCGATGCGGAACACCTTGTAAAGGTCGGTACCGGTACATCCAGACTGCTCTCTACGGAAGGCATGGTGTGTACCTTTACAGGCTGCTTTGCCGGTATGTTTGCAGAAGGCGACTGCAAAGCACACTTTGAATATTTCTCCGCAAAGGAAATTTGAGCAGATCCATAAGAGGGAGGAAGGGCCTGTTGCGAAATGGAATAATATGCAATAGAGTCGCTATCTCCTGGCGGGGATAGTGTGAAAGGGGCGGTCTTGGAGCCCCTTTCGCGTATAATTGGCACGAAATATGCAGGGACAGAAACTGTCTCTGCATATTTCTAAGGGAACGTTGCATTTCGCAACGTTCCCTTTTGTCTGCGAAAGTTTCGTCTGTGCGAAAAAAAGACTTGCTTTTTTCAGGCAATTCACGTATAATCTAATACGTTGAGCCGGTGTGATGGAATTGGCAGACGTACGGGACTCAAAATCCCGCGGTGGCGACACCGTGCGGGTTCGACCCCCGCCACCGGCACCAAACCAATATAATCCGAACCAGATCTTCCCAGTGGGAGACGGGTTCGG
>JAFQWC010000061.1 GCA_017407665.1 Clostridia bacterium
AGGCGGGCGCGTTCTCCAGCTCGAGGTCGATCGCGGCCGTGCCGTCATATTCGCTGCCGTTCGGAACGCCGTCGCCATCCACGTCGGGATCTTCGCCGTTCGGAACGCCGTCGCCATCCACGTCGGGGTCATTGCCGTTCGGAATGCCGTCGCCGTCCACGTCGGGATCCTCGCCGTTCGGGATGCCGTCGCCGTCCACGTCGGGGTCATCGCCGTTCGGAACGCCGTCGCCATCCACGTCGGGATCATCGCCGTTCGGGATGCCGTCGCCGTCCACGTCGGGATCATCGCCGTTCGGGATGCCGTCGCCGTCGATGTCGGGGGTGTCGCTGTTATGCAAAGGAATGAGAATATCTATCCAGTCATATACCTTTTCTTCTTCCTTTACATCCCAGCCGGTAGTACCTTCGGGCGCGGGCACGATGTCAGCAGGGATATCGGTTGGAACACCATCCACAACCGCATAGAAAGGCCTGGCATTCTGAATATATGTTATTCTGATTTTGCCGGTATCAATCATGTCCTGAGTAAAAGGAACGAGCAGATCCGACGTCAGCGTGTCACCAGCCTTGAACCAAGAGGCAAGAGGCTCTTTCTGATACTTGTTCCATGAAATCCCATCGATTCCTTCAAGTGTGTCGCCATATAAGCTCTCACGAATAGAATAGGAATTCAAGTTCACTGTCGTTTCACCGGTGTTGATAATCCTCAGCTTGAATGTCAGAATGTCGCCGAGCTTCACGTTCGTGATATCAGGCTGCGCAATAACCTGCAGATCGATCGACGTGGTATAGGTAGCTTCCTCCACGCCGCAGGGAACAGTCACGGTGTTGGATTTGATCGTGACCTGTCTTCCTTCGTATCCGGAATAGCACGTCACATAGGCCTGGTTCACGATCTTGCCGTTGGCAACGTCCTGCGCGGTGACGGTATATCCGACCGGGACATAATCATCCGTATGGGCTTCAACGCGATCTCCATGAGCGACTGCATAATTATGATCCGGGCTGCCGAAGAGCGGATCGCAGTATGCAAGGTTCGTCAGATCTTCCGGGGTGTGGTTCTCGATGGAGATCACATAGGTGATCTTTTCGCCTTCCACATAATAGGAGCCGTTCGCCGGAGTGCTGCTTACAGACTTTCGAACGACGATATAGTAATCGTCCTTGTCATCCGGCTTCGCAGTCGGCTTTGTCGTGGGCTTTGCGGTCGGCTTCGCCGTAGGAACTGCAGTCGGCTTTACCGTGGGCGCTGTGGTGGGCTTTGCCGTGGGCGCTGTGGTGGGCTTTGCCGTGGGCGCTGTGGTGGGCTTCGCAGTCGGAGCCGGAGTGGGGTTCACGATAGGATCGTTGCCCACATAGGGCAGATCGCGGTATTCCTTCAAGCCGCAAACGCCGCATTCGCGCATTTCCTGACCGCTCTGCGTAGGCGTAGCCGGGCGGACGAGAGTCCACGGCCCAAAGGCATGGGCGCCGTAGCCGGTGTACCTTTCTTCCAGGATTTTACAATTACGGCAGAAACGCGCTTCCAGGCCTTGACTCACACAATCACCGTCGCGAACCTTTGTCCAGTCGGACCATTTATGGCCGAGCTTCGGGATCGCGCGGGTCTCGGTATGATTCATGCCATAATCAATGGCAATGCCGCACTCACGCTTTTCCAGACCGTCCTCGGTGCAGGTCGGCTCTTTTACGGTTTCCCAGTCCCGCCACTCATGGGGGCCGTATTTGCCGTTGTTTCTCTCCGTTATCTCTCCGCAGCGGGAACATTCGCCGTTTTCAAGCCCCTCGCTGCAGCAGTCGCCCGGATAGCCCAAAGTCCATACCCAGTTGTGGCCCAGCGGGGGAACCTCGCGTTCCTCCCAAGCTTCGCCGCAGACCTTGCAGACGCGGATCTCCATACTGCCTTCTTCACAGGTCGGCGGATCGTAATTGGGATCCTGGATCCAGCCGCCCAGCTGGTGGCCCGGAGAGGGGATCCACTTTCCCTCTTGCGTGCCGCAAACGTTGCAGATTTTGCCTTCAAAGCCATCGTTGTAGCAATCAGGCGGATAACTGTCTTTGACCCAATTGTGTTCCATACCCATTTCCGGGCAGGTGCCGATCATAGCATGCGATGTCGGCATCATGCCCAGCAGCATCATGATCATCATCACGATCGCCAGAAATCTTCTGCCAAGTTTCATGTTCTTCTCCTCCTTGATAATATTGTCTGATTGTTCGGTGTCCCGTTATCTGGCTGCTGACCAGCTAATACCCTCCTTCCGGCTCAATGCCGTTCTTCTTCAGATAATCCAGAAACAGCGTATCGATCGCGTCGGCTGCCTCGCTGTACCCTTTTGGATACGCATTGCTGCCCGAAGCCTCGATGACCGTGCCGTCGACATACCCGATGCGCAAAGAGAACCCGTAGCCGTCCATCAGAAGCGGATCGGTCTTATGGAACCCGTTCCATCCGCGCAGGCCGTGGTTATCCACAATCTCTGTCAGCTCGCGCATCAATTCTGTATCGGCCGTCAGCGTGTAGGTTTCGTATCCGCAGTTCAGCTCGTATACGGCCTGCATCTGCGCGTTCTCCTCGTCTTCCAGCACCTCGTAAGAATAGATATCGTAGGTCGAAGAGCCGCGGTGGCTGTAGGTAAAGGATTCGATCGGGAATACTCCCCCTGTCGGCGGGGCCTGCTCTCCGCCGGTCAACAGGCCGGCAAGCGCAGCAAGCAGCGCGCCGAGCCACATCAGTCCGTTCAAATACATCCCTCCAATTTCCGCCGTATCACGCCGGGTGTTTCGCTCAGTACAAAGGATCGCCCGCGGCCAGCGTTTTCACGTCGCTGCCGTCCAACTTCATGCTCTTGTACGCTTCCACATTGGTCTCTTCGTTCAGGGCATAGTAATAAATTCGGCCGTTCGCCACGGCGACTTTGGGCATCAGTTCCGTGTAGAACATCACTTCGTTTTCCTCCAGCGCGAGGTTCGTCTGCCCACCGGTATGCGGATCGAAACAAACGATCTCATCCTTGGAGAACCAGTATTCCTCTGTTTCTATGACTTCCGTCTGAATGCCGTAAACCGCGCCGTCCACAACGCACAGCGGGAAAATATCTCTGTCTCCCAGTTCGAAGGCCGGCAGCTCTTCGCCGCTTACCTTCCTGCGCAGGATCTTTTTGTCTGTTTTGTCATCCGTAAAGTCCCAATGCAGGATATAGAAGATCCCGTCCTCCAGGAACAGGTATTCATCATAAACGTTTTCCTGATCGGTCAGCTGCGCGATCTTCGTTTCGGCCAGAGTTTCCAGATCCATGGCATACAGGCCGTCTTCCACGTCGATCGTGTATGCGCCGCCGTCTTCGTCGTAAAATTCAAGATCGCTGAGCGTGTAATACAAGAACCCGTCCTCGATGCCGATATAGGTCGTACCGACGCCGCTGAGCAGCTGAACCTCGCCCGTGGCAAACTGCAGGCGATTGAGCTCCACATCCATGTAGGGCAGGAAGGAATCGTCCGGAGAGTATTCCATCTCGCTGTTATCCGTATAGAGGAAATACAGATATTCCTCATCGGCATGCACCGGATAGTACCTGTCGTGGTATTCGGGATCGGAACTGAGCACCCATTGGTGGTCGGTCCCATCCTCCGCAACGGAGCTTCCGCCAAAGTAGAACCGGCCGCCCTGCGCGATGGCGTAGGGGTTGCTGTAGCCGACCGTAGCAAGAGATCCGTCTGCGCAGAGAACTTCCATCGCCGCGTATCCGTAGTCTTCATACCGCCATACGAGCAGGTTTCCGTTCGATACGGCCCGGATACTCGCCTGAATATCGGAGATCTTGCGCCGGTTGCTGCCGTCGGCGTCCATTGCATATATCCCGTAGCCCTCGCCTGCGATTTCGCCGGCATAATATACGATGTCGCCGTCGATCGCCAGCGCGCCGTTGAGCACGATCGCCTCGTCATCGGGAGCGCTCGCCTTTTCCAGCTCCCAGATCATGCTGCAGAGCCAAACGGCCTGATTATTCAGCGTCTGGCTGATGCCGGCCTCCGCCTTGATCACCGCATTCACGCTCTGTTCGCCAATGCCGTAGGCCGCTCTCTGTGCCTCTACAGAGGCAAGGAACATCGCCCGGTTGGCGATTACGCTTTCGCGCTCCTCTTCAGGCAGAAGCTGCATCCATTTGTCGTACAGCTCGTTCACCTCTGCAATCCACATCTCGGTGGCTTCCTGCGCGGTCTTAGCGTCAAAGCTTTCCAGCATGTAGTGCGTCTCAAGCCAAAGCTCGTGGTGCTTCCAGCAGTGGTCGGTCACACTGTAGCCGTATTCGTCCGTCCACTGGTGGCAGTACTGTGCATAGACCGGCGCGGGCTCTTCCCAGTATTCGCCGTCATCGGGCGAACCGGTGAAATAGCCGACGACATGCTTGCCGAAGTACTCGCTGACGACCCCGTTTGCATTGTTCAGCTCCTCCAAAGAGGCAGCCAGCGCAAGGATCATCTCCTCGTCGGCGACGCCGTCCACCGGAAGCCCGGCATATTCCTCAAACTGCTTTACGGCCGCTTCCGTGCGCTTGCCAAAGGCGCCGTCCGGCAGTTCAAACAGCCAGCCGGTTTCGAACAGCAGCTGCTGCAGTTCCGAGACCTCTTCGCCTTTGTCACCGCGTTCGAGATCCGCAAGCGCTGCGGAAGCCGTCAGCAAAAGCACAGCCAGAACAAAAGCAGCGAACCGCCTGATCATGCTATTCATAAAAGCCCTCCTGTTTCTCCGGTTTCGTTCAAGCAGCCGCCCCAAACTCTTACCGGTCTTTGTGTGTGTGCCCGTGTAAGCGCGCCTGCGCACTATTTGATCTGCATTCCGCAATGCGGGCAATAGCGCATGTATGATGCCAGCACCGTATCGCAAAGCGGGCAGGCCTTATGCCTGTTCTGGTACAGCTGAAACAGCGTCTGCGTCGGGAGCCGCTCCCCGCACGCAGAGCAGATGTATTTCTCTGCCCCGTCCGTGTTGCCGCATTGCCTGCACACTTTGATCTCCTTCATCACCCGTGGGCCGTATCCATATTCGTAAGGGTCAGCCGGTTTTGCATGCCGCAGCTTTTCCATATTGGTCGCCTCCATTCCTGAAAAAATGTGCATCGCGTTCCGATCCGAGGCAGTTCATGCTCCGGCGATCGGATCCGGTTCCTTCTCATCCAAGCGGTTTCCGTAGCGGAGCCGTTTTCCGCATCTTGAGCAGAATATATCTCCTTCGCGAACAATGGTTCCGCAATGCGGACAATAGGACGGCTCTTCCTCCCACGGAGAGCATTCGACGCATTCCAGCGTGTCTATGTTGTACATTGCGTCTGAGACCCACCGCCCGCACCGGTGGCAAAGGCTGAAGTATTTCCTGCCTTCACTTTTCCATGCAAACTCAAGTTCATTCTCCGGCGTGTCCAGAAAAACCGGTTCCGTTGTGCACACCAGCGCTCCTGACACATCGCAGTAGAACCGGTATCTGTTTCCATCTGCCCCTGCCAGGATCTTGTACCGGGCAGTTTTATTTGCTTTGTCGGGCATGCTCCGTCCTCCTTTCTCTCTTGCGAGATTTCGATCCAAACTTGAACTGACTATCCTCGTATGGTATAATAAAAAGAACGAAAAAGAGGGCAGGGTGTCTCTGTGTCCCGTTCATGAATCCAGAGATATCGGCTATGTGAATTGCAGTTCACATAGCGAAAAAGGGTACCCTTTACACACCGGCCATTACCTATACCCTTCTTCGGTAATGCCTGTATCTACATTTTACGCATTTCCTCACTTTTGTCCCCGTCAAAACCCCCTAAATTGAGGGGATGGAGGGGTATTTTTCCATAAAAAGTGTGGGGAATCGGGCGGTAACCCCGCCAAGGAGGTCAATCCCCGATGAAAAAACGGTTTCTGCTCGCACTTGCTTTGGTTTTGCTCGTTGTCTCTTTGACAGGCTGCGGCGAGAAATCTGCGCTCTCTCCCAAGGATCCCGTCATCCTGTCCATGTGGCATGTGTACGGTGAAAATGCCGACGCCCCGATGAACCGGCTGGTGGAAGAATTCAACGCGACCGTCGGCTTGGAAAAAGGCGTCGTCGTCACGGTCACGAATGTGACCAGTTCCTCCAAGATCAACGCCCAGCTCAAGACCGCGCTGGCCGGAGAACCCGGCGCGCCGGAAGTTCCGGATATCTTTTCCGCCCATACCAACACCGCCTCCTCGAAAGAAGAAGGCTCTCTGGTGGACTGGAGCAAATACTTCACCGAGGACGAACTGTCTAAGTATGTCCCCGGTTTCATTGCCGACGGCACGATCGACGGCCAGCTGCTGGTCTTCCCCGTGTCTAAATCCTCCTATGCGCTGTTTGTAAACGGCGCTCAGTTTGCACGTTTTTCTGCCGATACCGGGGTCACATATGAAGATCTCTCCACATGGGAGGGCTTCTTTGATGCTGCCGCAAAATACCATGAGTGGTCCGGCGGTAAGTGCTTCTGCGCCTTCGATTATCTCATCCGCCATATGGAGTTCGATATCATGGCCGAGACCGGCGGCATCGAATACACCGAAGACGGCTGGTATCATCTGGAAGACCCGGCTGTGAAGGCCTCCTGGATGAAGTTTGCCTATCCCTTTGCGCAGGGGCACATCTGCGTGTCCGATACCTATTCCAACACGCAGGTCATGACAGGCGAGACCCTCTCCGGCATCGGTTCCACCGCTTCCATTACCTATTATAATGATACCGTGACCTATCCCGACAACAGCTCCGAGCCGATGGAGCTTGTCGTCCTGCCCTTGCCCAAAACCGGAGACGGCACGCAGTACATGCCCATCACCGGCGTCGGCATGAGCGCGTTCAAAACTACCGAGAAGAAGGCCGAGGCCGCTGCGGAATTCCTGCGCTGGTTCACCGAAAGCCAGCGCAATCTGGATTTTGTGGTGGAAACCGGCTATATGCCTGTGCGCAGCGATGCGTTCGCCTCCATTGAAAACTACGCTTTCCCCACCGAAGGCTATGCCAGCCTCTACGATACGATCAAGATCATGCTGGAAACGTACGAACCCGTCGTCCGCCCGGATTTTGACGGCTTCTACAAGCGCGTGACCGCGCTGTACGACGGCCTGCGTCAGATCCAGCCCGGTCTCGTCGTTCGCGCCGGCAGCGGAGAGAGTATCGATGCGCTTGCTGAAGAAGTGTGGAATTTCCTTTGTTCTGTCGAATAAAGGAGGGGCGTCATGAACGTTGGTTCTGTATTCAAGCAGTCCAAATGGTCCATGAAACGTAAGCTGTTCAGCTACATGATGATGCTTGCGGTGCTGCTGGTTACGGTCCTTGTTTCCGCGTTCATCCTGTTCGGCCGGTTTGACAGTGAAGAAAAAAACACCTTCGAAGAGCTTGATATCCAAATGGAGTTTTTTGAAAAGAATGTTTTCACGCACTTCGACCGTCTTGCAGGCGGAGGAATCCAGCTTTCCAAGGATATAGCGCATATCATCGAACAGCAGCTGAACCATTGGGACATATCCTTCGGCGAGATTTCGGAACAGAACGATACCATCGAAGAACTTCAGAGCATCATGCTGGAGCCCCTGCACCAGCATCTTCTGCAGGAAAACTGCTCCGGCGCGTTCATTATGCTCAATGCGACCGTCAACCGTTCCCTTCCGGATGGCGGCTCTTCCCGCACAGGGCTGTATATCCAGCGGCCCAGTTTCTATAATTCGGATGAGACCGTCGTTCTCTACCGCGGCGATGCTGCCGTCAGCAAAGCATATGGCATCCTTCCGCATACAAAGTGGCGTCTGGAGATACAGACGGATATGATCCCCGGCTATGACCAGATCGTTTCCGATGCCGCCCTTCCGCTGCAGGATTCCTATCTGTTTACAGATGTGTTCAATCTGCCCGGTACGTCCGATAACGTGATGCTTCCGGTCGTACCTCTGTTTGGTTCCAGCGGCGAGTTTTACGGCCTGTGCGGCTACGAGATCAGCGAAAACTATTTCATGACCTATCACGCGCAGCCCACGAAGATCCCGAACCTGACGTGCCTTGTCGTTCCTGGCGCAGGCGCGTTGCTCGATTCGGCGGCCGCGCTCAGCTGCGGCGGTTCCAACGGCTATTACCGCGCGCCGGCCGGCGTCCTTAATGCGGAAGATATGCGCGGCGGGCTGACCTGCTTCTCGTCATCGGATGTGTCTTATGTCGGGCTGACACAGAGCATCACGCTTTCGCCAAATAATCCGGACTATACGCTGGCTGTTATGATGCTCAAGTCCGATTATGACAGGGCTATCCGCACAAACACCCTCCAAAGCCTGTTTCTGTGGGCGTTGGTCATCTTCTTTGCCGC